>NZ_JBXWOC010000005.1:0-397329 GCF_059610665.1 Ruegeria sp. CDSC051 | reverse complement strand
TCGACAACGCATACGGAGACCGAAACCTCATCTGCACATGCCCACCAATGGACGCTTACGAAGAAGCCGCAGAGTAAACAGACGACAACCAGATCAGCCCCCGCTCTGGCCAGGGGCTGATCCATCCCGGGCCATATGCCTTTGCCTGTGGCCCAGGCTTTTCAGCGGGGGAGACATGAAGCATTGCATCTTCGAAAATGACCAAGCCTATCTGGCTGAGCCAACCTCTGCTGCGTTCGTGCGAACCCACAACATCGATGTGATCGTGCGCGATAGTAGTGCATTTGCCTCGGCCGAGATGATCAGGGAATTTTATCATGCCCTGAGCGACCTGACCGGCGACCATTCCTATGTCGTTAATCTGCGTTTGGCTGGTGCGGGGTCCGTAGGAGGACCGCAGTACTGGACCGGAAGAGCGGCTGTTTTCTGGGGCGATTTTTCGGATTGTTGGACGTTGTCCGACGCCGAAAGAACATGGGTCTCACAAGTTCTGAACCTTTCGCCACGGACCGTTCTTGTCGGTGGTGCCGTGCTTGTGCTGGCCCAGATTGGACTGTCGGAAAAAACAGTCGCGGCCATTCACCCCAACTTCGATGCAGCAGCGCGTGAAGCAGGTTTGACCAACTGTGGTACAGGCACATATCTGGCGGCGCGCGGGCGCACGCATAGCGCGACGACACGTCTGAGTACGCTGCGTTTGTTGGCGGATTTTGTTTCGTTGGACCATGGTGAGAATATGGCAGATAACCTACGCGGGTTTATCGGCCTGTCCGAGCCCAAGCGGGACTGCGAAAGCCAGCTTGCCAATCGCTTGATCCATCGTGCGGGCGGGGATCACCTGGTTATGTCAGCGGTTGAGGCAATGCTGAATCATGTCGAAGAGCCACTCAGGATCACGGATCTTTCGAACATGGTCGGCACTTCAACCCGGCAGCTTCAGAGACGGTTTCTGAACAAGACGGGGGCAAAGCTTTTGGCCACATACCGAGAATTGCGTTTGGAACGTGCGCATAGCCTGCTGCGGTTTACGGATTTGCCACAAATCGAGATTGCCACCGCCACAGGGTTTTCGTCTACAACGTCACTGAAACGTGCTTTTCGAGACCAGTACAAGACGATGCCGGAAGATATCCGCAGCCTCCGCTTTTCCGGTGGAATGGCGGATCGGGGGCTGGTGAACTGACAGCTCGTGCAGTGTGCCGATTAGGGCGCACGCATTTGAAATCTAAATCCGCTGTGGTTGGCGAATCGAAAAAAGCCTGATCAGACCGAATGCAGGGCAGACCGATATTCGGGCTCAGTATGATCCTTTAAGTCTTTGAAACGCGGATTTCTGCATCCGGATTCTGATTCTGTTCTGCAACATTCTCGTGATTGCTGCAATTCCGTCCCTTTTCTGCCGGAATCGTCACTGATAAACCCTTGGCCATCGGGCAGTGATTTGTTGAGGGGTACGGGCGGTAAAATGAATACCGGGGTAAACGGTCGTGTTGCCATTTCATGGTCGCAGACAGAGATTGATGGGCTAGAGGCGGCGCCTCTGGCATTTTTAAATGTAGGGTCGGCCTGGTCCTGGCGCGGTCAGGCATCGATGCTGGCAGGCAGCGCTGAAGTTGTCGGGCGTAAAAACGCATTTGCATCAGGTACAATCGGGCGCGTTATTCCTGCCACGACTTTTTCGGATAATGTCGTCGGAACGCTCGAGCTTATGAACGGGGCGCAACGGTTTTCAGCGTTACTGGTCGTTTCCGATGATGATGAAAGCCCGTCGCTGGTGTTTGAAAGCGGCTGTCCTTCACGCGATCAGGAATTCTGGATCAGCGCATATACTCAGATCAAGCATCAGAGTGGTGAAGTTGCAGAGCAGGACGGAACTGTCGTCGCGTTTCATCGTAAGGCCACTCAGTTCCAGTACACTGGTGTCGCGAACCTACGCGCAACTGTAAACGGTGCCACTTTAGCGGAGTAAATCCCGTTAGTGGTGCCGTCTTTGAATCAAATTTCAGAAAGTTTCGGTTCCTTCCGTTCGGCATGTTGACTCTGCCAGCGCTACGGATATAAGCGCGGCTTCATTGGTGTTGGTGGCCCCCGCAAGGGGAGGCCTGTCATGAGGGAAACCTCAAGAGGACAACGCCCTTCATAGTGGCCTATCAGGGCCTCGACCTTAAGAAGGAGATCAGCCGTGACCAAACGCACGTCTGCCAAGTACAAAATCGACCGCCGGATGGGCGAAAACATCTGGGGTCGTCCGAAATCCCCGGTCAACCGTCGTGAATACGGCCCTGGTCAGCACGGTCAGCGCCGGAAAGGCAAACTGTCTGACTTCGGTCTGCAGCTGCGTGCCAAGCAGAAGCTGAAGGGCTACTATGGCGACCTGACCGAAAAGCAGTTCCGCCGCATCTATGCCGAAGCTGTTCGTGTCAACGGCGATACCGGTGAAAACCTGATTGGTCTGCTGGAACGCCGTCTGGACGCCGTTGTCTATCGCGCCAAATTCGTCGCGACCGTGTTCGCCGCGCGTCAGTTCGTGAACCACGGCCACGTCACAGTGAACGGCAAGCGGGTCAACATCCCCAGCTACCGTGTCAAAGAAGGCGACGTCATCGAAGTACGTGACAAGTCCAAGCAACTGGCCGTTGTTCTTGAAGCTGCTGCTCTGGCCGAGCGTGATGTTCCTGATTACATCGACGCCGACCACTCGAAAATGACCGCGACTTTCGTGCGCGCACCAGGTCTGGGCGATGTGCCTTACCCTGTCATGATGGAACCGAACCTGGTTGTCGAATTCTACGCGAAGAACTAATCTTCGCCGAAATCGAAATTCGAAAGGCCGCGCGGTTGCGCGGCCTTTTTCGTTTTAGGGGACTCTGCCCCCAATCACGACCAGCCGCGATGCCCCCCGAGCAATTTTTTTGGCCAAATAAAGAGCAGATCAGATTGGCAAGGGTCGTCCTTCTGCAATTGCCTCCATCGCGAAATATGAGGTTACGCTGTCCAGCTCGACTTTTTCGATGAGGCGTTGATAGACCTTGTCGTACGAAGCCATATCCTGCGTAACAACCTTGAGCTGATAGTCGTAGTCGCCGCCAATGCGGTGGAAGTCCACGACCTCTGGTATCGTCAGAACATGCCTGCGAAAGGCCTGTAACCACTCGGCCGAGTGGTGCCGCGTACGCAGCATGACGAAGACTACAAGGCTTAGCCCTAGTTTTTCGCGCGCGATTTGCGCCGTCGATCCGATGATGACGCCCTGATCATTCAGGGCCTTCAGCCGACGCCAGCAGGCGTTTTGCGACAGCCCGATGCGGTCGGCCAGTTCTCGTTGGGACAGCGTAGCGTCGGTTTGCAATTCACGCAGCAGGCGGTGGTCAATATGATCTAGATTTTTTGACATTCCAAATCATATGACACATGATTTATGAAAACCATCTAAAAATATGCATTATATACACAACACATATCAATCATATTTGTTGGGAAACTTCGGAGTCCATATAATGACACTTTCCCAATTTCGTTCTGACATTGAAGCTGCTGTTCGTAGCGACACGTTGCGCGATGGCTTAATCGGCGAGAATGTTATGATCCCGGGGCTGCGCGGGGACATACCTTTGGTTTACGCGGATTATGTTGCGTCGGGCCGCGCATTGAAGCAGGTCGAGGATTTTGTGGCCGCGCATGTGTTGCCGTTTTATGCCAACAGCCACACCGAGGCGTCTTATTGCGGGGCCTACATGACCCGACTGCGCCGCGAGGCCCGTGCGGAAATCTCCCGGATTGTTGGCGCCGGGGAAAATGATGCGGTGATCTTTACGGGATCGGGCGCTACAGCGGGTCTCAACCGGCTGGTCAACCTGTTGGGGATCGAGGCTGCTGCGCGACCAGTGGTTTTGATCGGCCCATATGAGCACCATTCGAACATCCTGCCGTGGCGGGAAAGCAAAGCGCTGGTGATTGAAATCCCCGAAGCACCCGAAGGGGGTGTCGATCTGTCGGCTTTAGAGCGTGCCTTGGCGGAAAACGCGGATGCGGATCTGATCGTCGGATCATTTTCGGCCGCTTCGAATGTGACGGGCATAATCACTGATCCCGACCCGGTTACGCGGCTGCTCAAGGCTAATGGTGCTGTAGCGGTTTGGGATTATGCGGGCGGTGGGCCTTATCTGCCAATGGAAATGGGCCCGGCGGATGCGCGCAAGGATGCGATCGTGGTCTCTCCTCATAAATTTGCCGGTGGACCCGGCGCGTCTGGTGTATTGATCGTCAATCAAAACGTTGTGCAGCGAACATGCCCCAGCTGGCCCGGTGGTGGCACTGTGAGTTTCGTGTCCCCTTGGGGGCATGACTACAGCGCCGATCTTGCAACGCGCGAAGAGGCGGGAACGCCGAATGTCATAGGCGACATCCGTGCCGCGTTGGCTTTCATGGTCAAGGATGCGGTTGGCGCAGACGAAATCGCAAGGCGCGAGGCGCTTTATAACCAGATGGCATTGGAAGGGTGGGGAGATAACCCAGGTCTGACCTTGTTGGGCGCGGACAATCCACATCGGTTGCCGATTTTTTCCTTTCTTGTTCATGACAGTAAAGGTCAGCCGGTGCACCAGCAGTTATTCACCCGGATGCTGAGTGATGTTTATGGCATTCAAGCGCGGGGCGGGTGTGCTTGTGCAGGGCCCTATGCCCATCGGTTGCTGGGTATTGATCGTGCAGCCTCGGAGCAGTTGCATGCGGCGCTTGGTGCTGGTGAAGAGTTGAAAAAACCCGGTTGGGTGCGTCTGAACTTTTCATATCTGATGTCCCAAGAGACTGTCCGCTTCATCATCGACAGCGTCAATGACCTTTCCCGGCGGACCGAAGAATTTACCCCCTTTTACGACGCCGACCCGGCGACAGCCCGCTTCAAGGCGGCATAAGGGAATTGCCGCTTTTCTCAACGCTTTGAGACGGGTATGAGGGGCTTCTAAATACGGAGCCTCTTATGACCCAGATCACCCCTCAACCCGGCATTATGGACATCGCGCTTTATCAGGGCGGCCAGTCGAAGGTGGCGGGGGTCGACCATGTGATCAAGTTGAGCTCGAACGAAAACCCCTTTGGCCCTAGCCCCAAAGCGATCGAAGCAGTGCGTGACAGTGCGGCCACCCTGAACCGGTATCCCAGTACAGATCACGCCAGTCTGCGTATGGCCATTGGCGAACGCCACGGGCTGGACCCGGCGCGAATTATCTGCGGCGTGGGCAGTGACGAGGTGCTGCAATTCGTGGCACAGGCTTATGCCGGTCCGGGGGATGAGGTTATCTATACCGAACACGGATTTTCGATGTACCCGATCATCGCTCGGATGGCGGGGGCAACTCCGGTGATGGTGCCTGAAACCGATCGTCACGTGGATGTGGACAACATTCTTGCCGCTGTGACTGACCAGACCCGGATCGTGTTCGTGACCAATCCGGGCAATCCGACATCGACCATGATCCCCGAGGCTGATCTTATCCGACTGGCCGAAAGCTTGCCGCAGACCTGTCTGATGGTGATTGATGGCGCCTATGCCGAGTTTGTCGAAGGGTTCGACGGAGGCCGCGCTCTGGTGGATCGGTTCGAGAATGTGATCATGACGCGGACCTTTTCCAAGATCTATGGACTGGGTGGGATGCGGGTCGGTTGGGGCTATGCGGCGCAAGAGATCATTGATGTGCTGAACCGGGTGCGCCAGCCCTTCAACCTGTCGCTGACTGCGTTGGCCGCTGCCGAAGCCGCCATAAAGGACGAAGAGTACCTGACCTTTTGCCACAGCGAAAATGCACGCTTGCGGGTTTGGCTTTCGGCCCAGTTGTCCAAAATCGGCGTATCTTCGGATGCGTCCAGCACTAATTTTATTCTCGCCCGCTTTAAGGATCAGGCCGAGGCCGAAGCGTGCGACGATTACCTCAAGACACAGGGTTTGATCGTGCGCCGCGTGGCGGGATATAACCTGCCAAATGCTCTTCGGATCACGGTTGGGGACGAGGAGGCTTGTCGCCGTGTCGTTGCGGCCATAACCGCTTTCAAAGGGGGCGCCGCATGAGCCAGGTATATGACCGCGTTGCGCTGATCGGGTTGGGCCTGATCGCATCGTCGATGTTCTGGGCGATTAAACGTGCTGGATTGGCCGCCGAAGTAACCGGCTATGCCCGGTCCGAGGCCACGCGCGACACCGCGCGCAAGATTGGCCTATGCGACCGGATCTGTGACACCGCGCAAGAGGCCGTTGAGGGTGCAGACCTTGTAGTTCTGTGCGTGCCTGTTGGCGCGATGGGCGCGGTAGCGCAGGAGATTGCGCCTGCCCTGAAGTCGGGCGCGACCGTGTCAGATGTGGGTTCGGTCAAGCGGCATGTCATTCAGGATGTCTCGCCTCACATCCCGCAGGGCGTTCATTTCATCCCCGCGCATCCGCTGGCCGGGACCGAGCATTCCGGCCCTGAATCCGGATTTGCCGAGCTGTTCGATAATCGGTGGTGCCTATTGGTGCCGGTAGAGGGCTCGGACCCGGAGGCCGTTGCGCGCCTGCGCTCATTGTGGACGGGTTTGGGTTCGAATGTTGATGAGATGGATGCCGATCACCATGATCTGGTTCTTGCAGTGACATCCCATGCGCCACACCTTATCGCCTATACGATGGTCGGCGTAGCGGATGATCTGCGCCGTGTGACCGATAGCGAGGTCATCAAATACTCGGCCGCGGGCTTTCGGGATTTCACCCGGATCGCGGCCTCGGACCCGACTATGTGGCGCGATGTGTTTCTGACCAACAAGGATGCGACACTGGAAATATTGGGGCGTTTCACCGAAGAGCTCTTCGCCCTGCAACGGGCCATTCGGACCGGGGATGGCGATCAGCTGTTCGACTATTTCACCCGTACACGTGCGATCCGGCGCGGTATCATTGATGCGGGGCAGGATACGGACGCCCCGGATTTCGGTCGTGGGAAGACCAACCCATGAGGCGCGGTTGGAGGGTTCTGTCGATCGGGTGGTTGGCGCTTGGCGCCACAATGGGCAACGCTGCACCATCGGATCAACCAACGATCCCCGGCGACCAACCGGTTCTGGCTTTTGCGGCCCCGGTCAGGATACAGCCAGAGCTGCAGCCGAATACGCTGATACAGCAAGTGCTGTTCAAAAAGCGCAAGCTGCGCAAAACTTCGGTCTGCGGGAATATTGACATCCAGGGCAAGCCGGTGGGTTCTGTTCCCGGCAAGATCAAAGCCTGCGGGATCAAGGAAGCGGTACAGATCACCTCGGTGTCCGGCGTGTTGCTGAGCCGTCCGTCCACCATGGATTGCGGCACGGCGATTGCGTTGAATGAGTGGGTCGATAAAAGCGTGAAGCCCACCTTCAAAAGGCGCGGTCCCGTGGTGGAGCTACAGGTTGCGGCCCACTATGCGTGCCGGACACGCAACAACCGCAAAGGTGCGCGGATATCCGAGCATGGCAAGGGTCGGGCCATAGACATATCAGGTTTCAAGATGGCGAATGGCGAGGTTGTGACCGTTCTGAACGGTTGGCGCAAGAACCCGTCAAAGAAGCAACTGACCAAGATCTGGCGCGCCGCCTGCGGGCCGTTCGGAACGGTACTTGGCCCGAATGCGGACCGGTATCACCGGGATCATTTTCACTTGGACACAGCCCGGTATCGCCGTGGCCCGTACTGCCGTTAACGCAGGATCAACCGCGGGGCCGGACCAAGGGGTAGCGGGCCAAGCGCCACATAGCCCTCACGGAAGTTCAACTGCAGATCCAGCGCATCGGGATTGCCTCCCAGACCGGCCATGAATTTCAGCGCACGCGTTACCGGATCAACGGCCTGATCGGGCAGAGCCCCAGCGGCGTTGGCCATGGCGATCATCTCGCGCCAGTTTTCGGCCTTGATCGAGATCTCGCCTGTTGGGATGCCCTGATCGTCCACATCCAGCTCTCCGGCTGCAAACAAGCGTAGTGCACCCCATTTCATCTCGGCCAGACGCAGGGCGATCCGGGTGGGCTGAGGCCGGCTTTGCTCCAACGCGGATCGGTCCCAGGGTTTGTCAAAGGTGGCGACCATGTCCAATTCCAGCGCATCGAATGTCTGGGGCAGTGTGGTGGCGGAATGCATCATGGCGCGCAGATCATCGCCGGGGGAAAAGCCGTCGATCCGTGCGCTGATCGCATAGGCTTGAGGATTTTCGGTTTGCTCCATCACCAGACCAAGCGTGGTTCCCGCTGCTAGCAAATCAGCATCATTGGCAACGGACCATGGTCCGGCAGTCAGAGACATTTTCTCTAGCATCAGCGCGACACCAGGTTGCAACTGCAGCTCGGCCTGCAGGTCAGCTGCAACGATGGTCGACGTTTGATCGAAATAGGACAGCAGCTGCGGCGTTTCCGCGAAACGCAGAACTTGCCGACCCGGCCAGATCGCGGGGCTTTGGAATTCGATCCAGTCGGCGCTCCAGGCGGTGCCGTTGACCGGGTCGGCCAGTGCGGGGCTGTTCAGTCGGGTGACGTGGTTGAACGGATAGCCTGCTGTGGCTACGTCCGAAAAATCGGCCAGCCAGCCTCTTTCTTGTTGGTTGTCGAACCATGTTGTGATCGCGTTGCGCAATCCATATCCGGCGACGAACCAATAGGCGCTCCAGATCGCAGTGATGAAAATGACTACTCGTATTAGCCCGCGCATTGCTAATGGCCCTTTTTCCCGCCTTGAAATTGATGTTTATAGGCGCAAACGGGCAAGGACCAGTGCTATGACGATGTGGGTTTTCGGATATGGGTCGCTGCTGTGGAATCCCGGCTTTCCCGTGTCCCGCAGCGAACGCGCAACCCTGAATGGATATGCGCGGTCTTTCTGCATGAGTTCGATTCATCACCGCGGAACCGAAGAGAAACCCGGCCTTGTTCTGGCGTTGGATGAACAGCAAGACACCCTGTGCAAAGGTCTGGCCCTCGCCGTCGAAGCAGGCCACGAAGAGCGTACCTTGCATGAACTGCGCGAGCGCGAGCTGATCTCGTCGGCCTATGTCGAAAAGATGCTGGATGTGCATTTGGAAACGGACGAGGTCGTAACGGCAGTCACCTATGTTATCGACGCAGATCACGTGCAGTATTGCGGGGGCATGCCGTTGGAAGACCAGGCGCAGATCATTGCCCATGCTGTTGGCGGGCGTGGTCCAAATACCGAATACCTTTATAACACTGCTGAACATCTGACCGAGATTGGTCTGCGTGATCCCGATCTTGAGTGGTTAGCGCAACGGGTGCGAAGCATTACCTCATAAACCCTTGGCGTCACCGGCAGATTTTCGGTAGATTCGCGTCAGAGCAGAAAAGAACCGGGAAAAACGCGCATGGCGCAGGCACAACAGGGCGCGAGACCGCATTTCTCGCAACCCATTCGTCAGATCGTAACGATGCTTGTGGCGATCGGCCTGGCTGGTATGGGCATCTTCATGGCGCTGCCTTACGTTTTGCCGGTTTTCTATGCAAACCCCTATCTGAACGGTTTTATCCTTCTGGTATTTTTTGTCGGCGTAATTGCCTGTTTTTATCAGGTGACACAGTTGATCGGTTCGGTGCGCTGGATCGAGTCCTTCGTTGGTGGCGTTGTTCATGAGGACGCGCGCACGCCTCAGCTTTTGGCACCGCTGGCGTCGCTGCTGCGGGACCGGGGTGCGCGATCACAGATCAGTTCCAGTTCGACCCGATCTATTTTGGATTCGGTGGCCGAACGGGTCGAGGAAGAGCGTGAGATCACGCGTTATATCACCAATGTTCTGATCTATCTTGGGCTTTTGGGAACGTTTTTTGGTTTGGCCACGACGGTCCCCGCTATTGTCGACACGATCCGCAGTCTCAATCCGCAGGATGGCGAAGAAGGGCTGGCGGTGTTCAATCGCCTGATGGTTGGCCTTGAAACCCAACTGCAGGGAATGGGCGTGGCCTTTGGGTCTTCGTTGCTGGGCCTTGCCGGATCGCTGATTGTGGGGTTGCTGGAACTGTTCGCGGGCCACGGGCAGAACCGGTTTTATCGAGAGCTCGAAGAATGGTTGTCCTCGATCACCCGTGTCGGCTTTGCAGCAGGCGATGACGGCAGCAGCACCGAACTGGCGGTTCTGACACCGGTTCTGGATGCAATGTCCGAACAGATGAACGCCCTGCAGGACTTGTTTTCGGCGCAGGAAACCGACCGGGCCGAGCTGTCGGGCAAGCTGGGGCATCTTGTCGGCGCAATCGGAGATATGAACCAGCGTCAGTCTGAGACCGAGAATGTCACCGCTGCGCTGGAACGTGTCGCACTGGGGCAGGACGCTCTGCTGGATCATCTGCGGGAACAGGGGACCAGCGAAGGAATAGACGCAGAAAGCCGCATGCGCCTGCGCTCGATGGATGTTCAGTTGCTGCGTATCCTCGAAGAAATTTCTGCAGGCCGCCAAGAAAGCATGAGCGAGCTGCGCAAGGACATCGAACTGTTGGTCAAAGCTCTTACATTGCCCAGAGGCGCCGTTCGAACCGCTCCGGAAGGAGAGTAATCCATGGCTCTGTCCCGTCGCACAGGTCAGCGGTTTCAGGGGTCGGTCTGGCCTGGTTTCGTGGATGCGATGACCGGGCTGTTGATGGTTCTGACCTTTGTGTTGACCATCTTCATGGTGGTGCAATTCGTGCTGCGCGAGACGATTTCAGGGCAAGAGGATGAACTGACCGCCCTGTCCGGCGAAGTGGCGGCCCTTGCCGGTGCGCTTGGGTTGGAAGAACGGGAAAACAGCCGCCTTCAGGCCCGGTTAGGGGCGCTGAATGCGACCCTGACGCAGGCCGAGGATGATCTGGCGCAGGCGGAAACCAGGATCACGTCATTCGAAGCACAGGTCGCATCTCTGTTGGCCGATCAGGAGCGGTCGCTGGGGGTTATCGCCTCACTGGAATCTGAGCGTTCGGAATTGCTGAATGAACAAGAGGCCCTGAACCTGGCCCTTGCCCAAAGCCGTGCCGAGGTCGATGCCCAGGCCGAGGCCGCCCGGCTCGATGCTGCCCGCCGCGAAGCGCTTGAAGCGTTGGTGGCGGATCTGGAACAAAATGAGGCCGCGCAGGCCGCATTGGTCACCGAGCTTGAAGGCCAGCTTGACGCCGAAGAGGCCGCGCGCCTGGCCGAAGCTGCGGCGGCCGAAAACCTGCGCAATCGTCTGCAGGACGCGGATGCGGAACTGACCGCTATGACGCTGGCTCTGGAAGCGCAACGCAAGCAAGCCGAAGAAACCCTTACCCTGTTGGCCGCTGCGCAAGCTGCCAAGGCCGAGCTTGAGCGGCAGTTTGGTGAACTTGATAGTCAGGAGTTGCAGGCCCAGCTGCAAGCGGCATTGGCCGCCCAGACCGAGGCCCTGTCAGCGGAACAGATTCAGCGTACATTGGCCGAAGAACGCGCAGCCTTGCTGGCCGTTGCGCGTGAGGCAATCTCTGCCGAGAAAGCCGTTTCAGCAAAGGCGCAGCGTCAGACTGCCTTGCTGAATCAGCAGATGGCAGCCCTGCGCGAGCAGTTGGGTGGATTGCAGGCCTTGCTGGACGATTACGAAGACCGCAACGCCGCCGCTGATATTCGTATTCAAACATTGGGTCAGGATCTGAACGCCGCACTCGCCCGAGCCGCCTCGGAAGAGCGTCGTCGTCGTCTGTTGGAAGAGGCCGAGCGCGCTCGGCTTGAGGCCGAGGCCGAGGCCCTTTCGGGTCAGAACCAAGAACTTACGGCGCAGGCCGAGGATCTTCAGCGATATCGCTCGGAATTCTTCGGCCGGTTGCGCGATGTGCTGGGTAATCAGGAAGGCGTTCGGATCGAAGGCGATCGGTTTGTGTTCTCGTCCGAAGTACTGTTCGATACAGGATCAGCAGTGCTGTCGCCCAAGGGTCAGCTTGAGATCGCCAAGGTGGCCAATATACTGCGCAGTGTCGCGGCTGAAATTCCCGAAGGCCTGAACTGGGTTATTCGCGTGGACGGCCATACCGACAATGTCCCGCTGGCCGGAACTGGCCGCTATCGGGACAACTGGGAGCTTAGCCAGGGACGCGCCTTGTCGGTTGTCCGTTATATGGTCGATGCGCTGGGTATTCCACCGCAACGTCTGGCGGCCAATGGCTTTGGTGAATTCCAACCCTTCAACCCCGCAAACACCCCAGAAGCGCGCGCTCAGAATCGCCGGATCGAATTGAAGCTGACCGAGCGCTGATTGCAGCAAGGAAGGCCCATTGTCAGAGTTGGGTGGTTTTCCGGGCGCCCCTGAGATTTTCTTTTGAGACAGGTGACTCGGCTCGGGCAAGAAAAAAGCCCGGCGTAGAAGCCGGGCTTTGATTTGATGCGCTGCTTTTAATCTGCAGTCAGAAGCGGGGGTTTGTCGCCAGGGATGCGCGGTTGATCGGGGCCAAAAATGTCCAGATCCAGCTCTCCCTTCTTGACCGAGACGCGAACGACACCGCCCTTGGCCAGCTTGCCGAACAGCAGCTCCTCGGCCAGAGGTTTCTTGATGTGTTCCTGAATGACGCGTCCCAATGGGCGTGCGCCCATCTTGTCGTCATAGCCTTTGTCGGCCAGCCATTCGGCGGCTTTTGGCGTCAGGTCGATGGTCACATTGCGGTCCAGTAGCTGTGCTTCAAGCTGCAGCACGAACTTCTCGACCACCTGCAGGATGACCTCTTTCGGCAGCGGCGCGAAGGAAATGACAGCATCAAGACGGTTGCGGAATTCCGGCGTGAACATACGTTCGATCGCGGCGGTATCCTCACCTTCGCGGCGGTCGCGGGCAAAGCCGATGGCCGCCTTTGCCTGTTCTTGCGCCCCCGCATTCGAGGTCATGATCAGCACCACGTTGCGGAAGTTCACCGTGCGACCATTGTGGTCGGTCAGCTCTCCGTGGTCCATCACTTGCAGCAGGATGTTGAACACGTCCGGGTGGGCTTTTTCGATCTCATCCAGCAGCAGAACGCAATGCGGATGCTGGTCGACACCATCAGTCAGCAAACCGCCTTGGTCGAACCCGACATAGCCCGGAGGCGCACCGATCAGGCGGCTGACCGCGTGTTTTTCCATGTATTCCGACATATCAAAACGCAGCAGTTCCACTCCCAGCGTATCCGCCAGCTGTTTCGCGACTTCGGTCTTTCCCACACCGGTTGGGCCAGCAAACAGATAGTTGCCGATGGGCTTTTCCGGCTCGCGCAGACCGGCGCGCGCCAGTTTGATGGCGCTGGAGAGCGCCTCTATCGCCACGTCTTGTCCGAAGACCACCCGTTTGAGCGACTTTTCAAGGTCTTTCAGAACCTCGGCATCGTCCTTGGTGACGTTCTTGGGTGGAATCCGGGCGATCTTGGCAACAACGGCCTCAATCTCTTTGACACCGATGGTCTTGCGGCGCTTGCTTTCAGCAACCAGATGCTGGGCTGCACCGGCTTCGTCAATCACGTCGATCGCCTTGTCGGGCAGCTTGCGGTCATTGATGTAGCGTGCTGACAACTCGACCGCGGTTTTAATCGCGTCGGCTGTATATTTGATCTCGTGATGCTTTTCGAAATAGGGCTTCAGACCGCGCAGGATTTTCACGCTGTCTTCAACCGAAGGCTCATTCACATCGATTTTCTGGAACCTGCGGCTCAGCGCGCGATCCTTTTCGAAATGCTGGCGAAACTCTTTGTAGGTGGTCGAACCCATAGTGCGCAGTTTTCCACCCTGCAGGGCCGGCTTCAGCAGGTTCGAGGCATCCATTGCCCCGCCCGAGGTGGCACCGGCACCGATGACGGTGTGGATTTCATCAATGAACAGAACCGCGTCTGGGTGATCCTCAAGCTCGGTCACGACCGCTTTCAGGCGTTCTTCGAAATCACCGCGATAGCGGGTGCCCGCCAGCAATGCACCCATATCCAGCGAATAGATGGTGGTTTCTGACAGGACATCGGGGGCCTCGCCAGAAATGATCTTAAATGCCAGTCCCTCTGCAATTGCGGTTTTGCCAACGCCCGGATCACCGACTAGAAGCGGGTTGTTCTTGCGCCGGCGGCATAACACCTGAATGCAGCGCTCAACCTCATCAGCACGACCGATCAGCGGGTCGATATCGCCCGCGCGCGATTTCGCGTTCAGGTCGATGCAGTATTTCCCCAGCGCGCTTTCTTTTTGCTCGCCATCGGCAGTGCTGGCCGGAGATTCCTCTTCCGCCTGATCCGCGCCCGATACCGAACGGCTTTCGCCGTAGGCCGGGTCCTTGGCCACACCATGGGCGATGAAATTCACCGCATCGTACCGGGTCATATCCTGTTCCTGCAGGAAATAGGCTGCGTTGCTTTCGCGTTCGGCAAAGATTGCGACCAGAACATTCGCCCCGGTCACTTCGGTCCGGCCCGAACTTTGAACATGGATCGCAGCGCGCTGGATCACACGTTGGAAAGCGGCTGTCGGTACAGCCTCGGACCCGTCAATATCGGTGACAAGGTTCGAAAGGTCTTCGTCGATGAATTCCACCAGAGTGCTGCGCAACTCGTCAAGATCGACGCTGCAGGCTTTCATCACGCGGATCGCATCGGGCTCTTCCAACAATGCCAGAAGCAGATGCTCCAGCGTTGCGAATTCATGTCGCCGTTCATTCGCAGCCGCCAGGGCCGCGTGGATGGCTTGTTCTAGTGTGCTCGAGAATGAAGGCACGCGGGTGCTCCTCTGTCTTGGGTCAGAAGGGGGCGGGCTGAAGGCCGGATCCCCATCCCAACCATGTCCTCATACTATTAGAGTTTGGTTGATCAGAGCCCGGCTTCAAGGGTTTTCTTGCTCTTGACAGTCACATTTGTTGTGACCGTGGCTGTGAAGTAGGTGAAATAGGTATCAAAACCGATCTTTTCTAGCCCTGATTTCAGCAAAAATTTTGGCTGGTTCGGCGCCTGCCATACCCAGATGCGCCTGAATCGCCGGGTCAGCAGCGCGCAGGAAGGGGTTAGTGGCCTTTTCCAACGCCAGAGTGGAGGGAACTGTAGGCTGTTGGGCGGCTCGGGTGCTGTCAATTTCTGCGACGCGTTTCTGCAGCGCAGAATTTCCTGGATCGACGGTGAGAGCGAATTTGGCGTTGGACTGCGTGTATTCGTGCCCCGAACAAACCAGCGTGTCATCCGGCAAGGCGCTCAGTTTACACAGCGATTCCCACATCTGCGGTGCGGTGCCTTCAAACAGGCGTCCACAACCCATTGCCATCAGGCTGTCGGCGGTAAAGACCACCGCGCTTTGCGGCATGTGAAAGGCGATATGACCAAGAGTATGCCCCGAAACGTCCAGAACAAGGACGGGTTCCCCGCCGATTTCAAAACTGTCGCCGTCATTGACCTGTTGATCCAAGGGTGGCAGGCGATGTGCGTCGGCTGCCGCGCCGATCACCGTCGCCGGGTGCTGTTCCAAAATGGCCGGCAACCCGTCTACGTGGTCGAAATGGTGATGCGTGAGCAACACATGAGACAAGCCCCAGCCACGTCGTTCCAGTTCTGACAGAATCGGGCCGCTTTCGGGCGCGTCGATTAATGCGGTGTTGCCGCTAACCGCGTCATGCGCCAGAAATGCGTAGTTATCGCTGAGACATGGGATAGTGACGATCTCAAGAGGCATGGCCTTTTGCCCTTTCGTTGCTAGACTGCGCTCAGCTAATCCGATTGGCCAGGTGTCCGCAATGCATCTTGATGTGCAGGATCTGAGGAATTTCTACTACCGCAGCACTCTTGGTCGTGCAGCGCAGGCGGCCATTCGTGGGCGAATGATTGATCTGTGGCCCGAGGCCAAAGGTCAAACCGTCGTAGGGTTTGGCTTTGCTGTGCCGTTGTTGCGGCCCTACCTGAAAGATGCGCGTCGCGTCATCGGGCTGATGCCCGGGCCGCAGGGGGTGATGCCCTGGCCTGCGGGAATGCCCAACGTATCTGTTTTGACGGAAGAGACCTTGTGGCCGATTGAAACGGGCCATGTGGACAAGCTGGTGGTGATGCATGGACTTGAAACGTCACAACGTCCCGCCGAATTGCTGGCGGAATGCTGGCGTGTGCTTGGTCCCGGTGGACGGGCGCTTTTTATCGTACCGAACCGTGCGGGGCTGTGGTCACGGACCGATCGAACGCCATTTGGATTCGGGCGCCCTTATTCTGCCTCGCAGTTGGAAAGCCAGCTAAGAGCGCATCACTTTATGACGGATAACTATTGTTCCGCCTTGTATTTGCCTCCGTCCTTCCGTCGGTTCTGGTTGAAATCCGGCAGCCTGATAGAGAAAACTGGCCAGCGCTTGCCGACGATCATGGCAGGCGGCGTTCTGATGGTTGAGGCGACAAAGCAAATCAGACCGCCCAGCGGAACCGTCACCAAAGCGACAGGGCGCCGTCAGATCAAGGCGCTGGATGGCCTGCTCAAGCCAGCCTAGCGCAACGCCGGTACTAGCTTCCATCATAAGGCCGAAACACGCGAAAATGGCTGCAGGAATCGCAAAACCTTGCGGTTTGGTAACATTTTTCACCCTCATCAGCCGTATAAAAGGGTCGCACCCAAGCTAAGTATCTGAAATAGAACGCTTTGTGGATAAGGTGCCCATGGTGATAATATGTTGCTAGCTGGGTTTACCTCTGCTACATCCCCGTTGATTTTGATCCCCGGCCTTATGGACGGGGTTTCTTCACGCCCCCGGGTAGCTGCCGCAACGCGAATTCGGGGCCCAAAATATCGGAAGGGTGGACGTGTCCGAACCAGCTTCGATTTCCACAGGCATCGCCGAGCGCTATGCCACAGCGATTTTTGAGATCGCTAAAGAGAATAAAGACCTCGCAGGTCTGGAAACCGGAATCAACGATCTGGCAGCAGCATTGGGCGACAGTGCCGATCTGCGCGACCTGATCGCCTCGCCTCTGGTTTCGCGCGCTGAACAAGAAGGCGCGATTACAGCGATTGCCGACAAGATGGGTCTGAACGCCATCCTGCGCAACACGCTGGGTCTGATGGCGCAGAAACGCCGTCTGTTCGTTGTGCCGCAACTGGTGCAGGTTCTGCGCGACATGCTGGCCGAAGAGCGTGGCGAAGTGACCGCCGATGTCGCCTCGGCCAAGGCGCTGACTAAGACACAGATGGATAAACTGTCCAAAACGCTGTCCGAGCGTGTGGGCAAGACCGTGACAATAAATGCGACCGTTGATGAAAGCCTCATCGGCGGTCTTGTCGTTAAAGTGGGCTCGAAGATGATCGACAGCTCGATCCGCTCCAAGCTCAACTCCCTACAGAATGCAATGAAAGAGGTCGGATAAATGGGAATCCAAGCTGCAGAGATTTCTGCAATCCTGAAGGACCAGATCAAGAATTTTGGTCAGGAAGCCGAAGTGGCCGAAATCGGTCGCGTGCTAAGCGTCGGTGACGGGATTGCCCGTGTATACGGCCTGGACAATGTGCAAGCCGGTGAGATGGTCGAATTCCCCGGTGGCATCATGGGCATGGCGCTGAACTTGGAAAGCGACAACGTCGGTGTTGTTATCTTTGGTTCTGACCGTGACATCAAAGAAGGTGACACTGTTAAGCGCACCAACTCGATCGTGGACGTGCCGATCGGCAACGGTCTTCTGGGTCGTGTTGTTGACGGCCTGGGCAACCCGCTGGACGGCAAGGGTCCGATCGAATCCACCGAGCGCGGCGTTGCAGACGTCAAAGCGCCGGGCATCATCCCGCGTAAATCGGTTCACGAGCCGATGGCAACCGGCCTGAAATCGGTCGACGCGATGATCCCGATTGGTCGTGGCCAGCGAGAGCTGATCATTGGTGATCGTCAGACCGGTAAAACTGCCGTTGCTCTGGACGCGATCCTGAACCAGAAAGTGTACAACGAAGCAGCAGGCGACGACGAGTCCAAGAAGCTGTACTGCGTTTATGTGGCCATCGGCCAAAAGCGTTCGACCGTTGCTCAGCTGGTGAAGAAACTGGAAGAATCCGGTGCGATTGAATATTCGATCGTTGTGGCCGCAACCGCGTCCGACCCGGCGCCGATGCAGTTCCTGGCACCCTATGCCGCGACCGCGATGGCTGAATTCTTCCGCGACAACGGCCGCCACGCGCTGATCATCTATGATGACCTGTCGAAACAGGCCGTGTCCTATCGTCAGATGTCGCTGCTGCTGCGCCGTCCGCCCGGACGTGAAGCCTATCCTGGCGACGTTTTCTACCTCCACTCCCGCCTGCTGGAGCGTTCGGCGAAGCTGAACGAAGACTTCGGCGCGGGCTCGTTGACGGCTCTGCCGGTTATCGAAACCCAGGGTGGCGACGTTTCGGCGTTTATTCCGACCAACGTGATCTCGATTACCGACGGCCAGATCTTCCTTGAAACCGAACTGTTCTATCAGGGTATCCGTCCTGCCGTGAACACCGGTCTGTCGGTTTCGCGTGTGGGCTCCTCGGCTCAAACCAACTCGATGAAGTCGGTTGCTGGCCCGGTTAAGCTGGAACTGGCTCAGTACCGTGAAATGGCTGCCTTTGCGCAGTTCGGTTCCGACCTTGACGCCGCAACCCAGCAGCTGCTGAACCGTGGTGCGCGTCTGACCGAGCTGATGAAACAGCCGCAGTACTCGCCGCTGACCAACGCTGAAATCGTTTGCGTCATCTTCGCTGGCACCAACGGTTACCTCGACAAGATCGACGTCACCGATGTTGGCCGCTATGAAGCTGGCCTGCTGGCGCATCTGCGTGGCAAGCACGCGGATCTGCTTCAGTGGATCACGGACGAGGACCCCAAGATCAAGGGCGACGCTTCCGACAAGATCAAGGCTGCGCTGGACGAATACGCCGCAACCTTCGCTTAAGGGAGAGGCGGGCACATGCCAAATCTTAAGGATCTAAAAAACAGGATCGAGTCGGTCAAATCGACCCGCAAGATCACCAAGGCCATGCAGATGGTCGCGGCCGCAAAACTGCGCCGCGCCCAGGAATCTGCCGAAGCCTCGCGCCCCTATGCCGCACGGTTCAATGCCGTGATGGCGGGGCTGGCGGCATCGGTCGGGGGCAGCGACAGCGCCCCCAAGCTGCTCCGGGGTACGGGCAGTGATGATGTCCATCTGCTGGTTGTCATGACAGCTGAACGCGGCCTGTGTGGCGGCTTCAATTCGAACATCGCCAAGCTGGCCCGCGCCAAAGCATATGAGCTGAAGGCCAAGGGCAAAACGGTTAAGATTCTGACCGTTGGCAAAAAAGGTCGTGACGCAATCAAGCGCGACTTTGGCGATCTGTTCGTGGGCCATGTCGATCTGAGCGAAGTTAAACGTCTGGGGTATACCAACGCGCAGGACATCGCCAAAGACGTCCTGTCCCGTTTCGACGCGGGTGAGTTCGACGTTGCCACGATCTTCTACTCGAAGTTCGTCAACGTCGTAAGCCAGACCCCGACGGCACAGCAGATCATCCCTGCCTCGTTCGAGGATGTCGAAGGGGACGACAGCGGCGCGGTCTTTGATTATGAGCCCAGTGAAGAGGCCATCCTGGCCGATCTGCTGCCCAAGGCGGTTGCGACTGCGATCTTCTCGGGACTGCTCGAAAACGGGGCCTCGGAACAGGGTGCACGGATGTCCGCGATGGACAACGCGACACGCAACGCGGGTGAGATGATCGACAAGCTGACGATCCAGTTCAACCGTTCGCGTCAGGCCGTGATCACCAACGAGCTGATTGAAATTATTTCCGGCGCCGAAGCGCTGTAGAGACAAACCGGAGACGAAACATGGCGAATGCAAAAGGCAAAGTCACTCAGATTATCGGTGCCGTCGTCGACGTGCAGTTCGATGACGCACTGCCTGAAATTCTGAACGCGCTGGACACCACCAACAACGGCAAGAAGCTGGTTTTGGAAGTGGCACAGCACCTGGGCGAAAACACTGTCCGCACCATTGCGATGGACGCGACAGAAGGTCTTGTACGTGGTGCCGAAGTCACGGACACCGGCGCACCCATCGCGGTTCCGGTCGGCAACGCCACCCTGGGCCGTATCCTGAACGTTGTGGGCGAGCCCATCGACGAAAAAGGTCCCGTGGAAACCACCGAAACGCGCTCCATCCACCAGGACGCGCCGGATTTCGCGGATCAGGCCACTGAATCCGAAGTTCTGGTGACCGGCATCAAGGTTGTTGACCTGCTGGCCCCTTACGCCAAAGGCGGTAAGATCGGCCTGTTCGGCGGCGCCGGAGTTGGCAAAACCGTTCTGATCATGGAACTGATCAACAACATCGCCAAAGTGCACTCTGGCGTGTCCGTGTTCGCCGGTGTTGGTGAGCGGACCCGTGAAGGCAACGACCTGTATCACGAGATGATTGAATCCGGCGTTATCGTTCCCGACAAGCTGGAAGATTCGAAAATCGCGCTGGTTTACGGCCAGATGAACGAGCCTCCGGGAGCCCGTATGCGGATCGCTCTGTCGGGTCTGACCCTGGCGGAACAGTTCCGTGATGCAACCGGTGCCGACGTTCTGTTCTTTGTCGACAACATCTTCCGCTTTACGCAGGCGGGTTCCGAGGTTTCGGCTCTGCTGGGTCGTATTCCTTCGGCGGTGGGTTATCAGCCGACACTGGCGACCGACATGGGCGCGATGCAGGAACGCATCACCTCGACCAAGTCCGGCTCGATCACGTCGGTTCAGGCCGTCTATGTTCCTGCGGATGACTTGACCGACCCTGCGCCGGCCACCTCGTTTGCACACCTGGACGCGACAACCGTTCTGAACCGTGCGATCTCGGAAAAGGGTATCTACCCTGCCGTTGACCCGCTCGACTCGACCTCGCGTCTGCTCGACCCGGCCATCGTCGGTGAAGAGCATTATACCGTTGCGACTGACGTTCAGCAGATCCTCCAGCGCTATAAGTCGCTGCAGGACATCATCGCGATCCTCGGCATGGACGAACTGTCGGAAGAAGACAAACTGACCGTGGCCCGTGCCCGTAAGATTGAACGCTTCCTGTCGCAGCCGTTTGACGTGGCCGAAGTCTTCACTGGCTCGCCCGGTGTTCAGGTTCCTCTGGATGTCACCATCGCGTCGTTCAAGGCCGTTGTGGCCGGCGAATACGATCACCTACCCGAGGCAGCCTTCCTGATGGTTGGCGGCATCGATGAAGTGATCGCCAAAGCGGAAAAGATGGCCGCAGAAGCCGCCTAAGGAGCACACCTGATGGCAAACACGATGCACTTTGACCTCGTCAGCCCCGAGCGGAGCCTTGCTTCGCTCGCGGTGACTGCGGTCCAGCTTCCCGGCGCGGACGGGGACATGACGGCGATGCCCGATCATGCCCCCACCATCACCACGTTGCGCCCCGGCCTGCTAAAGGTCGAGGCACCCGAAGGGTCCAGCGAATACCTGGTCACCGGCGGGTTTGCCCAGATCAATGGCGACAGCATGTCGGTTCTGGCCGAAAAGGCCATTCCGGTCTCTGAAGTGACCCGCGCGCATCTGGACGATCTGATCGCCGAGGCACGTGCGTCGCATGACGCGGCCAAAGGCGGCGACGATCAATCAGTCGTCGACGATGCGGCCAAGCTGCTGGCCGATATGGAAGCTCTTGGGACACATATGAGCCTGTAAGTTTCAGGACATGTAGATTTAGAAACGGCCCTGCCTGTGCGGGGCCGTTTTTTTGTGGTGATTTTGGATGAAGGGCGGTCTAAGGTTCCGTAATTCTTTATAAAAGACGACAAAATGCAGACTTTTAGTACCCATCCGATTGGTATCGACCAAGGCGAAGTTGTGCTGTTCTCCGACTTCGCAGATGGCGGTGACATGTGGACAGGCGAGGGGCCGCGCGAACGACGCTCGGACATTGAATTCAGCCAGCCATACCGTTCCGCGCCTGTTGTACAGATCAGCGTGTCACTGTGGGATGTTGATACATCTTCGGCATTGCGTGCCGAGGTCAAGGCCGAGGACATCACGCCCGTGGGATTTTCTGCGGTGTTCCGTACCTGGTCGGATACCCGCATCGCGCGCATCCGAATATCTTGGACAGCGTTCGGCGAGGTGCCGCATGAGGATGACTGGGATATTCTGTGAAGCCAGCCTTGGGTTTAGGACTCGTCCGATGCCTCAATCATGGCGACCCGGTGTGCATGCCGTCCGCCTTCGAATTCGGCTGACAGGAACGCATCCACTATATCCAGCGCCTGACCCTCACCCACGACTCGGGCGCCGACAGACAGCATGTTGGCGTCGTTATGCTGGCGGATCATGCGTGCGGAAAAGGCATCCGAGCAGACACCGCAGCGAATGCCGGGGACCTTGTTGGCCGCCATCATGATACCTTGACCCGTTCCACACAGAACGATGCCAAGCTGACAATCCCCGGAAGCCACTGCTTGGGCGGCGGCTTTGCCATGAACAGGGTAATGGGTGCTCTCAGGTGTCTTGGGGCCGATATCGACAACGTCCCATCCCTGGGCCGCAATATGAGAGGCAACCGCCTGGCGTAATTCGATAGCTGCGTGGTCGCTGGATAGAACAATGCGTTTTGAGGCTGTCACGGTAAACTCCGACCTGTATTGCAGAAAGAAAAGAGGCGGCCCTTGGGCCGCCGCGTTCGATCAATCCCTATGATACATCGACTCGTAGATCGGCGTCAGGGTCTTATCCTCGAACAGTGACGATACACTGGTGCCGTTCCAGATATTCAGGATCGCCTGCGTAAAGATCGGGGCTGTGGGCACGATGCGGATGTTCTTTGCCTTGGTAATTTCTTCTGTCGGCTGGATCGTGTCGGTCAGCACCAGAGATTTCATCACCGAATTGGTCACGCGTTCGACCGCAGGGCCGCTCATGACGCCGTGTGTGATGTAGGAATGAACTTCTTTCGCACCATTATCCAGCAGTACTTGCGCCGCTTTGCAAAGAGTACCGGCCGTGTCGCACATGTCGTCCACGATCAAACAGATCTTGTCTCTGACATCGCCAATTACGGTCATCTCAGCGACTTCGCCGGCTTTTTCGCGGCGTTTGTCCACGATCGACAGCGGGGCGTTGATCCGCTTGGCCAACTCGCGCGCCCGGGCCACGCCGCCCACATCGGGCGAAACGACCATAATCTCGTCGAGGCTGTCCTTGAACTGATGTTTCACATCCAGCGCAAAGATCGGCGAGGCATAAAGGTTGTCGACAGGCATGTCGAAGAACCCCTGAATCTGCGCTGCGTGCAGATCCATGGTCAGGATACGCTCGATCCCGGCGCCAGTCAGCATGTTGGCCACCAGCTTGGCGCTGATCGGTGTGCGGGCCTTGGTGCGGCGGTCCTGGCGGGCATAGCCGAAATAGGGGATCACGGCGGTAATCCGTTGGGCCGACGAACGGCGCAGCGCATCAGCAATGATGAGTAGCTCCATCAGATTGTCATTGGCCGGGTTCGAGGTGGGCTGGACGATGAACATATCTTCGCCGCGCACGTTCTCGAACACTTCGACAAAGATTTCACCGTCGTTAAACCGTTCGACCCGGGCATCGACCAGACCCTGATCGACGCCGCGATACAGGCTCATTCGGCGTGCAATGGATTCGGCAAGCGGAAGATTAGCGTTCCCAGCGATTAACTTGGGTTCGTGAAGTGTCGGCATCGGCTGAGGTCCCCGGGCAGCAATGGCAAATGTGACAGATTCGTGATGTTGACACCGCTTAGCATGGCCTTACCGTCCAGCAAAGATAACGCTGCGGAGAAAGTGAACATGGCCCAAATTGACTACTATTTTGCGACACTCTCGCCATACACCTACCTGGCCGGACTGCGCCTGGAGGAGATTGCGGCCAAACATGGTGCGACAATCAACTACAAGCCGCTTGATATCGTCGCCCTGTTCGGACGCACGGGAGGTGTTCCGCCCAAGGACCGCCATATCTCGCGCATCGAATACCGGACGCAAGAAATGCAGCGACAGTCGAAAAAGCTGGGCATGGCGTTCAATCTGCGGCCGGCCCATTGGCCCACCAATGCGGCGCCGTCTTCCTATGCCATTATCGCGGCCATTCAGGACGGGTCGGGGAATGTGGGGCAGCTGGTGCATTCCTTTGTGCGCGCCTGCTGGGCCGAGGAAAAGGACATCGCGCAGGACGACGTAATCCGCGCTTGCCTGGCTGACGCTGGGTTTTCCCCGGATCTGGCCGATAGCGGCTTGCTGCTCGGGGCTGAGACCTATACCGCCAATCTGGAAGAAGCCGTGGAACGCGGAGTTTTTGGAGCTCCGTTTTATATAACGGAAGACGATCAGCGGTTCTGGGGCCAAGACAGGTTGGACGATCTGGACAGGCATCTGGCCGGGCTGAAGGAATAGGACACGATAATGGCTGTTGCGCAGAACCTGCATGTCACGCGGCTGGGGCAGGGTGATCGCCCTGTGCTGGCCTTGCATTGTACCATTGCTCATTCCGGGGTCTGGGCAGGCCTAGCCGCGGCGATGAAAGGGCAGGCAAGTTTTATTGCACCGGATATGCTGTCCCATGGGCGCAGCCCGGACTGGGATCGCCAGGGGGATCTGTATGACCGGCTGACCGAAGCCACACTTGAACATTTGAACGAGTCGATGGACGTGGTCGGGCATTCTTTTGGCGCGGCGATTGCATTGCGGCTGGCGGTCGAGCACCCAACATTGGTTCGCAGTGTCGTACTGATCGAACCGGTGTATTTTGCGGTGGCACAGCAGGATGCCCCGGACCTTGTGGCGGAATACGCGCATGTTGCCCAACCCTGTATGGACGCGCTTGCATCAGGCGACGAACCTTTGGCGGCAAGGCTGTTCAACCGGTTGTGGGCCGGAGATAGGGGACCGCGTTGGTCAGACATGCCCGAAACTGCACGGGCGGGGATGGTGCGTGGAATTCATCTGGTGTCCGAGGTCGAAAACGAACTGATAATGGATTCCAAAGGCTTGCTACGGCCCGAGCGGATCGCACACGCCAATATGCCGGTATTGCTGCTGCATGGCGCGCTCACCCACCCAGTGATGGTCGCGATAAACTCTGGATTGAAATCCCGTCTTCCAATGGCCGAAAGCACCGTGATCGAAGGGGCAGGGCATATGGCTCCGATCTCTCACCCGACAGAGACCGGCGCTCTGATCGAGGCTTTTTGGAACAGACTGCCTGCCACTGCCTGAAGCTTCGGGCGCGTCGTTACAAGAGCGCGATGAACCGATCAATTTGCGCAGGCTCGATGGACCAGTCACAAACCAGCCGACAGGCTAGAATTTCGCTGTCATCTGCCCCGTCCAGCTCTGCCCCCCACAGGTGGTAAACAGCACCTGCGGCATGCAGTTGCTTGTGTTGGGCGCGTGAAAATTGGGCAAAAATCATATTCGCCTGCGGCGCGTGCAGGAAAGAGGCACCTTTGGACCGCAATCCCTCGGTCAGACGGGCGCAGTTGTTATTGGCCTGACGGGCCAGTGTCAGCCACAGATCATCCTGCAGATACGCCGCCATTTGTGCGGACAGATAGCGGTGCTTGGAGAACAGGTGCGCCCCGCGCTTGCGGCGCAATTCGAATTCCCAGGCTTTGCTTTCATCAAAGAAGACAACGGCTTCGACGCCCATCAGCCCGTTTTTGGTCCCGCCAAAACTGACCGCATCCACGCCTGCTTTCCACGTCATCTCGGCGGGTGAGCAGTTCAACGCAACAAGGGCGTTGGAAAAACGCGCACCGTCCAAATGGACAGGCAGCCCATACTCTTTGGCCACAGCGCAGAGCGCCTGCAATTCTGACAGGGTGTAAACAGACCCTCGTTCGGTCACCTGCGTAATGGATACAGGTCCGCGCTGCGGTCCATGCACGCCGCGTGTTTCTTCGGCCAGAATCGAGCCGCGCAGCGCGTCCGGCGCCATCTTGTCCGCGCCCGGAACCAGCGTCAGCTTGGCGCCGCTGAAAAACTCGGGCGCGTTGCACTCATCCTCGTGGATATGGGCCACAGGTGAGCAGAACACCGTCTCCCACGGCTGCGCCAGGGTCGCCAGCGCCAGCGAATTCGCCGCCGTCCCGGTGGCCACCAGATACACGGCGGCGCCAGGTGCCTCGAACACCCCGCGAATGCGATCCCGGACCTCATTCATCAGGGTGTCGGTTCCATAGGCCATCTGATAGCCCTGATTGGCAGCATTCAGCGCTTCCATGACCGCCGGGTGAACCGGCCCCGAATTGTCAGAGGCAAAGTACATTAGCTGGGCTCCTCGATGATATGATCTTCCCACTCCTCCAGCGGAGTTTCGAATTCGGACACGGTCCGCCCCTGAACCGAGACTCCGGCGGCATGAACGCTGTCCGGTGTGCCAGAAATCAAGGGGTGCCAGTCGTGTAGGGGTTTGCCCTCCCACAGCAGGCGATAGGCACAGGTCTGTGGCAGCCAATAGGCGTGATCGTTGATGTTGCCCGGCGTCATCACGATACATTCCGGCACAAATTGGTGGCGGATATCGTATTGGGTGCAGCGGCAACTTTCGTCATCCAGCAGACGGCAGGCGACGCAGGTCAGGGCAACCTCGCCGGTGTCTTCATCTTCCAGTTTGTTCAGACAACATTTGCCGCAGCCATCGCACAAAGCTTCCCATTCGGCCTGGTTCATGCGGGTTAGCGGTTTTCGTTCCCAGAACCTGGGGGCCAGGCCGGTGCGGTCGATCGGATCCGTTGTCATCGGTCCGCCAGCAGGCAGCGGGCCTTGTCGCAATCGGCATCCATCTGCGCGATCAAGCCGTTCAGACCGTCAAAGGTCATCTCGGGGCGCAGGTATTCTACCAGACCCACCGACAGGGTCGCGCCATAAAGGTCACCCGAGAAGTCGAACAGGAAGGTTTCGATATTGGGGACCTCACCATTGAACATCGGTCGCGTCCCAACCGAGGCTGCGCCCTGATAGCTGCCCAGATGAGGTCCATCCAGAACATCGACCAGTACGGCATAGACGCCGAATCTTGGCGGATGCAGCCCCTCAATGGACATGTTTGCGGTGGGAAATCCCAGTTCACGGCCCCGTTGTTCTCCTCCGATCACCTCGCCTTCGATCCGGTGCCAGTGACCCAACATAGTAGCGGCATCCTGCGGGCGGCCCTCGGTCAGTGCAGTACGGATCGCAGTGGAAGAAACGACATTTTCGGACCGCTCCATCAACGGAGCGATGGTGACACCGAACCCCATCTCTTGCCCAAAGAGCACCAAGTCATCAGCAGTACCGCTGCGGCCTTTGCCGAAACAGAAATCGGCACCTACGACGACATGCGACAGGCCGAGCCCGTCGCAGATCACGTTGCGGGCGAATTCCCTGGGCGTCAGGCCAGCCAATGCGGCGTTGAACGGCAGCTCATACAGCTTTTCGACCCCCAGTTTTGCTAACCGGTGCGCGCGGGCATTGCCGCGCATCAGGCGAAAGGGCGGGGTGTCCGGGGCGAAGTATTCTCTGGGATGCGGCTCGAATGTCAGTACGCCCAAAGGTGCACTCGGCGCGGCGCTGAGGGCCAGTTCAATCACAGATTGGTGGCCGATATGAACGCCGTCGAAATTCCCGATCGCCACGCTGGCGCCGCGATCTTGGGGTTCGATGAATTGGAGGTCACGAATGATGCGCATAGCGACTGCCTAGCGGGACAGGCGCGCTTGTTCAAGGGTCTGAGACTCCCGGAAACGCTCAGTCGAATTTGCGCGACGGGGCCAGCACCATGGCTTCGCCGACCAGCACCTTCTTGCCATCCACTGCGCAGTGACAATCGAGCTTGACCCGACGTTTGGCAAAATCAATGTCGATCACCTTGACCTCGGCATAGACCATGTCACCCGGGCGAACAGGAGCGAGAAACTTCAGCGACTGCCCCATGTAAACTGTGCCGTGGCCCGGCAACTGCTCGCCGATCACGGCCGAGATCAGACCCGCGGTCAGCATCCCATGCGCGATGCGCCCCTCGAAGATCGTGTCGCGGGCGTAATCGTCGTCCAGATGTACGGGGTTTCTGTCGGTCGACACCTGAGCGAACATTTCGATATCCTCGTCCGTCACCACTTTGCGAAGGTGACGGGACATGCCCATCTCGATGTCTTCAATACAGATCGTGCCGCGTGGAAGATTATCCAACATGTTGCCCTCACTCGAATTCATCGGGCAACAAAAAAATCAAAGTCACCCCTGTTGGGAAACTTTATTACTTTGCAACTGCAGAAAATCAAGCCTTTTTTGACTACCTAAGGCGGCCGATCGTATAGGTCGGGTTTATCTTTTCCTTTTGAATATAATCAGTTAGGGAGTCATGATGCGGATGTGCCTCGGTTTTTGTCTCGGCCGCGGCTAGCCCGCCCGAGATGAAAAGAGAATCAATGCCTTCCCCCATTCCACCCAGAATGTCGGTGTGCGGACCGTCTCCGATGACAAGAATGTCCTCATTGGGGATGTCGTGGCCAAGTTCCTGCAACCTGCGGCGGGCAAGATCATAGATCGGCGGATGAGGCTTTCCGAAATATAGGCTTTCGCCACCCATTTCCGTATAAAGCCTGGCTAATGCACCAGCGCACCACTCCCGAACCTCGCCGCGGTCCACCACAATATCGGGATTGGCACAAAGCAGCTTCAGCCCCTTTTGTTTGGCGTACAGGAAATCAGCGCGGTTCACAGACGGATCGGCCATAGGATCGAAGGGGCCGCAACAAGCAATGCCCTCTGCCTCGGCCAGCGGCACGCGCTCGATATGAATCGGGTGGTCCAACAACTTCAGCGGTTCAAAGAATCCCGCGTCCCGCTGCCATTCGCCCATGAAATAGACCTTTTCGCCCACTGCGCCACGGAACATGGCCGACCGGGCCGAATCTCCGCTGGTTGCAATCGTGTCATAGGCGTCGTCTGGGACATTGAATTGCGCCAGCTGGGTAGCGACGCCAGCACGCGGCTTGGGTGAGTTTGTCACCAGGACAACAATGCCGCCTTGCGCGCGATAGGCCTGCAGGGCCGCAACCGCTTCGGGGTAAGCGGTGATGCCATTGTGAACACAGCCCCAAAGATCGACGAATAGGGCTTTATACCGGCTGGAAACCTCGGGCAATGCGTGGATGATCTGCGTCATGATGGGCCCCCATTGATCTGGAAAGAGTGTCGTTTCAGCCTAAGACAGTGCGTGTGGTGTTTGGCCGGTAAGGGCAATGCCTAGCAAAAAAGGCGCCCGATCAAGGCGCCTTTGGTGATTTTGGGATCAGACCTTGAGGTTCGGAATGATCTGTTTCTTACGGCTCATGATCCCGGGCAGAACGACCGCGTCGCCATCAACCGAAGCGCCAAAGCTTTTCTCGGCCACGGCTTTGACCAGATCGTTGGGAACCAGCAGGGTGGCTTCTTCGTTCAGAATATCGACCACGAACAGCAATACCTGATCGACACCGTCCTCTTTTGCTACGTCGGCCATCGACGCCGCAAGGCTGTCTTTGCGGTCCAGCACGACACCCGGTGCTGTGGTTTCCAGAACCGAAACGCGGAATTTGGTGCCGTCGACTTCGTATTCCTTGCTGTCCATCCGGATCAGCTCGGCGTCCGAGAATGAGGACACATCTGATTTGGCCGCGAACATTTCTGCAGCATAGGCCGAGACGTCCAGACCCAGATCCGCGGCCAGTTTTTCGGCCACAGCGCGGTCATGCGCGGTTGTGGTGGGCGAGCGGAATTCCAACGTGTCCGACAGGATGCAGGTCAGCGCCGCGCCTTTGATGGCATCGGGCATTTTGGCGGCATCGACGCCGATCATGTCGACCATGATAGTGGCGGTGCAGGCCAGCGGCCGCACGGTGATGTCGATCGGGCCTTTGGTTTCCAGACCGCCGACCAGTTTGTGGTGGTCGATAATGGCGCGGATATCGGCGCCGTTGATACTGGCGGGCAGCTCGGCGGGGTTGTTCGTGTCGACAATAACAACCGGCGCGTCAGCCTCTACGTCTGTGATGATGCGCGGCTTGGGCAGGTCCCAGTGCTGCAGCATAAAGGCTGCTTCAGTGTTGGGTTCGCCCAGCAGGACAGGCTCGGCCTGTTCGCCTTTGATTTCGTTCATGTACCATGACCACAGGATCGGCGAACCGGTGGAATCAGTGTCGGGGGATTTATGTCCAAATACGAGGGTTGTCATTTCAGCGTCCTGAGGAGAGTAGATTTGGGCGCCTTATAGGGTGGTCTGGCACACTTGTCACCCGCCCCTGCGTAAACTGCGACGAAGGGTAAGGCCGGGCCTAGAAAGCGGCACGTTTCAGCGTGTATCCGGCCTGTTCCAACTGGTTCAACAGACCATGGTCATCGCCCAAATGTCCGGCGCCCACAGCAATGACCACCGTTTGGTCCTGAATGGCCAATATGTGCTGCATCCAGTTGTTGTTGCGTCCGACTAGAAGTTGCTGTTCGAAACTGGACCACTCTTCGTCGAAGACCTCTTGCGACAGACCGGATGTTTCAAGCCCCTGTAGTCTGGCAAATTGGATGATCTCTGCGTGCTTTTCTTCTAGATAGGCATTGACCATAGTCGCCAACTGATCCTCGCTGCTTTCAAAGGCACTGGCCATGCGGATCAGTGATTGCACCTGCTTTTCGATCGGGTGCTGGTCAAACATCGCCATCAGATCGTCAATCTGCTCTAAAGAGTACTGGGGGATGTCATGGGCTTCGGCCATGTCGGTCAGGCGCGCGTCCATTCCATAGCTGGCTTCCGGATTCTCGGTCATGCATGGGGGGACACCCAGCATCATGCTCAGAAACCAGGGGCGCATTTTTGCAGCCATCCAACTGGGGATGCCACGCTCTGCCAGGCCGCTGGACAGGGCGGCCCAGTCCTCTTCCGGCATCAGCTCAATCAGGGTGGGACCTGAGGTGATCAGAATAGGGCTGAGGTCTTTGGCCAGTTCCTGTTCAAATGCAGTCATTTCGTCCTGGATCACTTCGAAATAGAACGCATCCGCCTGGCTGAGTGTCGGTTCCAGCCTTTCTGTGACGGCGTCCATACGCGGGTCGTTTGTGTGCAGCGTTCCTATCAGATGCAGAACTGTATCGCCTTTTGTCGCGATCCAGTGATTTCCTTCCGGGTACGGGAAGTCGGCCAAAGCCTGCTGCAAATCAGCTTGCGCCTCTGGACTTAGGTCAGACCTCAGGTCGCGCCCCTCGCAGGCCGCTTGGGCTGAGAAAGGTACCAGCAGACAAGCCAAAAAGATCAAAAAACGCATCGTACCATCCTGGTTGGATCAATCCCTATATGGGGTGCGACCTTGCCGGGGCCAAGGCCGGTGTTCAACCTGCCCGGATGGACACTGACCTGATCTGTGTCTGGCATTCCACAGTAATTCGAATAGCATGAGCCACATGGACCGCGAGCAGGATCTCTACCCCCCAATCAAGGCGCTGTTAGAGCGTCAGGGCTATACCGTCAAAGGCGAGGTCGGTGCGGTCGATGTCATGGCTGTTCGTGAGGGTGAAGAGCCTGTGATTGTAGAGTTGAAGTTGCGTTTCTCATTGGCGCTGTTTCACCAGGCAATCACCCGACTGAAGGTTACTGAAAATGTCTATATCTGTGTTCTCAAGCCCCGCGGACGCACGGCCAGGCGGGCGTTGAAGGACAACACGGCGCTATGTCGAATGTTGGGCCTTGGCCTGATAACTGTTCGGGCGGATGGCGTTGTCGAGGTGCATTGTGATCCTGGGCCCTACGCCCCGCGAAAAGACAAGGCCAAAACAGCGCGGCTGCTGCGCGAGTTTGACAGGCTTGAAGGTGATCCGAACGCAGGCGGCGCCACACGCCACGGCCTCGTCACCGCCTATCGTCAGGATGCTTTGCGCTGTGCGGCGCATCTTGCAGAATGTGGTGCCACAAAAGGGGCAGATGTTGCTAAGGCAACCGGTGTTTCGATTGCGACCCGGCTGATGCGCGAAAACCATTATGGCTGGTTCGACAAAATTGAAAAAGGCGTCTACGCCTTGTCGGAATCCGGACAAGAGGGTCTGAAGCACTGGGCCTATAGCTGGGATCAGCCTGACTGAGTCCCAAGGATAAAAAATTCTTCACGCTTGTTGACTCAGGGATTTCGACCCCCTAGCTATACGCCGTTATCACTCGCAAGGGTCGAGTGCTAACGCCTCGCCGCAAGGTGAGGGGAGGATAAATAAACTTTGAGCCCAAGGAGCTGCAAAGATGGCATTGAAACCGCTTCATGACCGCGTGTTGGTTCGCCGTACCGAAAGCGATGAGAAAACCGCTGGTGGTCTGATCATTCCCGACAGCGCGAAAGAAAAGCCCAGCGAAGGCGAAGTTGTTGCGACCGGCGAAGGCGCACGCAAGGACAGCGGCGAGCTGATCGCAATGGCTGTAAAAGCTGGCGACAAGATCCTGTTCGGCAAATGGTCGGGCACCGAGGTCCAAGTCAACGGCGAAGAGCTGCTGATGATGAAAGAAAGCGACATCATGGGGATCATCGAGTAAGCCCACGCGCTTCCTCTGATCTTCATCCCAATACATTTTCTCAAGGAGAAACGACATGGCTGCTAAGGACGTCAAGTTCGACACCGATGCCCGTAACCGCATGCTGGCAGGTGTGAACATCCTGGCCGACGCTGTCAAAGTGACCCTGGGCCCCAAAGGCCGCAACGTGGTTCTGGACAAATCTTTCGGCGCGCCGCGCATCACCAAAGACGGTGTTTCGGTTGCCAAGGAAATCGAACTGGAAGACAAGTTCGAAAACATGGGCGCGCAGATGGTGAAAGAAGTCGCCAGCCGCACCAATGACGAGGCCGGCGACGGCACCACCACCGCAACCGTTCTGGCTCAGTCCATCGTCAAAGAAGGTCTGAAGCAGGTTGCAGCGGGCCTGAACCCGATGGATCTGAAGCGCGGCATCGACCTGGCAACTGCCAAGGTTGTTGAAGGCATCAAGAACGCCTCGCGTGAAGTCAAGGACTCGGCTGAAGTTGCTCAGGTTGGCACCATTTCTTCCAACGGTGAAACCGAGATCGGCCAGCAAATCGCAGACGCGATGCAGAAGGTCGGCAACGAAGGTGTTATCACCGTCGAAGAAAACAAAGGCCTGGAAACCCAGACCGATGTTGTCGAAGGCATGCAGTTCGACCGCGGCTACCTGTCGCCTTACTTTGTCACCAACGCTGATAAGATGGTTGCAGACCTCGAAGACTGCATGATCCTGTTGCACGAAAAGAAACTGTCCTCGCTTCAGCCGATGGTTCCGCTGCTCGAGCAGGTGATCCAGTCGCAAAAGCCGCTGCTGATCATTGCAGAAGACGTTGAAGGCGAAGCGCTGGCAACTCTGGTTGTTAACAAACTGCGCGGCGGCCTGAAAATTGCTGCTGTCAAAGCACCGGGCTTCGGCGATCGCCGTAAGGCCATGCTGCAGGACATCGCAATCCTGACCGGTGGTCAGGTCATCAGCGAAGATCTGGGCATGAAGCTTGAGTCCGTGACTATGGACATGCTGGGCACAGCCAAGAAAATCGAGATCACCAAAGACGAAACCACCATCGTCGACGGTGCTGGCGAAAAAGCCGAGATCGAAGCACGTGTTGCTCAGATCCGCACCCAGATCGAAGAAACCTCGTCGGACTACGACCGTGAGAAGCTGCAAGAACGTGTTGCCAAACTGGCAGGCGGTGTTGCTGTTATCCGCGTCGGCGGCATGACCGAAGTTGAAGTGAAAGAGCGTAAGGACCGTGTGGACGATGCTCTGAACGCGACCCGCGCTGCTGTTCAAGAAGGCGTTGTTGTGGGCGGTGGTGTTGCTCTGGTTCAGGCCGGTAAAGCACTGGACACTCTGCAAGGCGCAAACGCTGATCAGGACGCAGGCATCAACATCGTTCGTAAGGCAATCGAAGCGCCTCTGCGCCAGATCGCTGAAAACGCAGGTGTCGACGGTGCGGTTGTTGCTGGCAAAGTTCGCGAAAGCGACGATGTGGCATTTGGCTTCAACGCGCAGACTGAAGAATATGGTGACATGTTCGCATTCGGCGTGATTGACCCGGCCAAAGTTGTCCGTACCGCATTGGAAGATGCAGCGTCGGTTGCTGGCTTGCTGATCACTACCGAAGCAATGGTTGCTGACAAGCCGCAGAAAGATGCACCTGCTGGCGGCGGCATGCCCGACATGGGCGGCATGGGCGGCATGATGTAAAACGTCGAATTCGCTTAGGCGAATTCTGACGGCCCCACAGGCGCTTGGCAGCATAGCCAAACCGCCCAGAGGGGAGCTGCAGAGCTAAGGAACGGGGTCGCCTTCGGGCGACCCCGTTTCGTTTTGACACGCCGCTTTTGACTGAAACTGTGGCTCAAACTGTTCCGAGGTCGACGGTCTAACCGGTCCCTTCAGGAAAGTGAGTACCCAAACCGGTGTGAAACCGATATCGGGTTGATATGCGACTGTTCCTTCTGACCGCCCTCACCATGTGCGCCTTTGCAGCGAACTCTATTCTGAACCGGATGGCCGTTGAAGGCGGCGATAGCGACCCGGCCGGGTTTGCGGTTATGCGCGTTCTGGCAGGGGCGCTCATGCTGGCGGTGCTGGTTTTGATACGTGGCGGCAGCCTGCCGTTGCGCAGCTCTCGCCGGTTCATTGGCGCTGGCGCCTTGTCGCTTTACATGATCGGGTTCTCGATCGCCTATCTTACACTGGATGCTGGGCTGGGCGCCTTGATCCTTTTCGGGGTGGTGCAAATCACGATGTTCGTGGCCACTGCCGTGACTGGAAATTCAACGACACGACAGCAACTTCTGGGGGCGGCGATTGCATTGGGTGGCCTCACCTATGTGCTTTGGCCGTCGGGCACGGTTCGCGTGGACCCGGTCGGAGCCGCCCTGATGTGCGCTGCCGGGATTGGCTGGGCAGCATATTCTCTGGCGGGACGGTCCGAGCCAAATGCGCTTGCCGGGACGGCGGCGAATTTCGTTATTGCCCTTCCGGTGACGGCCGGAGCTTTGCTGTTGCTCGGCGGAGGTTGGCAGATGACGGGCACCGGTTTGTTGCTGTCGGCAATATCCGGGGCGGTCACTTCGGGGCTGGGATATGCGTTGTGGTACCGTGTTTTGCCACAACTGGCACCGACCGTTGCAGCTGTAGTGCAGTTGAGCGTGCCCGTGATTGCTATTCTGGGCGGTGTCCTCTTGCTGAGCGAAACAGCAGAGGCCCGGCTTTTGATTGGCGCAGCGCTTGTGTTGGGCGGCATTGCGCTGGCGGTGCTGCGACGTCAGCGGGGGTAGGGCTTTCATCAGCGGCGCTAAGGCATTATCTGGCGCTTATGAAAATTCTGATCGCCCTGCTTATCTTTCTGCTTCCTGCCGCGGCCAGCGCGAAATGCGTGGTCTTGTTGCATGGTCTTGCGCGGACCGAGGCCTCTTTCACCGTGATGGAGCAGCTGTTCAAGTCACATGACTATTCGGTTGTGCGCCCGGGCTATCCCTCGACCGAGATCGGTATTCCCGAACTGGCCGAACAAACCATTCCTGATGCCTTTGCGTCTTGTGGCGATGACACTGTCAATGTGGTGGCACATTCGATGGGCGGCATTTTGTTGCGCTATTGGCTCAAGGATCATAACCCGGAAAACCTGGGTCGTGTCGTCATGCTGGGGCCGCCCAATCAGGGCAGCCAACTGGTCGATGAACTTAGCGCGTGGGAGGTGTTCGGCTATCTCAACGGACCTGCGGGCCTTCAACTGGGCACAGGCGCCGAAGGGATCCCGGGTCGTCTACCGCCGGTGGATTTTGAACTGGGTGTTATCGCAGGCGAGAACTCATTAAACCCGGTGTTTTCTTCACTGATTGATGGGCCTGATGACGGTAAGGTTTCGGTTGAAAGCACCAAGGTCGAAGGAATGACTGATCACCTGGTTCTGCCGGTGACGCATACGTTCATGATGAACAATCCGCGGGTCATAGCTCAGGCCCTGCACTTCATTGAATTCGGCCAGTTCGACCCGCAGATCACCTGGCTTGACGGGGTGATGGAAGCTATTGACGAGATCTGCATCGGACAAGATTGCTCGGAACCTGACTCGGAGTCCACGCAATGACCGCATTAAGCCTGACCCTGACCGGTGCAGAGGTTCTTCTGCCCGGCGAGGGGCTGACGGATGCCGATCTGTCTATTGCCGATGGCGTGGTTCAGACAGGCCCTGCCGGGCGGCAGATCAACCTGTCAGGATATCTGGTTCTGCCCGGTATTATCGACCTGCATGGTGATGGGTTTGAACGGCACATCGCGCCCCGTCGCGGTGCCATGAAGCAGATGAACGAAGGGATCCTCTCGGTCGAGGCTGAACTGGCGGCCAATGGCATCACCACAGCCGTTCTGGCCCAGTTTTACAGTTGGGAAGGTGGGGTGCGCGGGCCTGAGTTCGCAGGGCAGGTGTTTGATGCCATTGCGGCAGTCAAGGACCACACCGTCACCGATCTGATGCCCCAGCTTCGGTTCGAAACGCATATGCTGGACGATTACGCCGGACTGGCAGAAAAGATTGCGGCTTGGCAGGTGCCCTATGTCGTGTTCAACGACCACCTGCCACATGACCGTCTGGCTGAGGGGCGTAAGCCCCCGCGTCTGACCGGACAGGCGCTCAAGGCCGGTCGCAATCCCGAGGTGCATTTCGAAATGCTGCTGTCGATGCATGCTCGCCGGGATGAGGTGTATACCGCACTGGATATACTCTGTGCTGATTTGACAAAGCAGGGCGTCCGCATGGGCAGCCACGATGACGCCACTGCCCAAACTCGCTCCGATTGGCGCGCGCGGGGCGCGCGGATTTCAGAGTTCCCCGAAACGCTGGAAGCCGCCGAGGCCGCCCGCACCGCCGGGGATCACATCATCCTGGGGTCGCCCAATGTGGTGCGCGGCGGGTCGCATAAAGGGAATGTTAGCGCGCTGGACCTGATTGCGATGGGGCTGTGCGATGCGCTGGCCTCGGATTATCACTATCCCAGCCCGCGCCGGGCAGCCTTGATGCTGGCCAAATCCGGCCTTCTGGACATGGCGGGCGCATGGGCGCTGGTGTCATCAGGGCCAGCCCGCGTACTTGGGTTGCAAGATCGCGGCACGCTCACCCCCGGGCAACGTGCCGATCTGGTCATTCTGGAGGCAGATACAAACCGTGTCGCGGCAACGCTGGCTGCCGGGCGCGTCAGCTATATGGCCGGGGATATCGCCGCGCGGTTTGTCGGCTGATTTACCGCGTGATGCGGTTAAAATGACCCATCTTGCGGCCTGCCTTCACCTCGGCCTTGCCATAAAGATGCAGCGCAACATCACGTTCGGTCGCGAGTTCAGGTACGCGGTCCATATCGTCGCCGATCAGGTTCTCCATCACCACGTCTGAATGACGCTGCCCGTCGCCCAGAGGCCAGCCTGCCACGGCACGGATATGTTGCTCGAATTGATCCACCGCGCAGCCATTCTGTGTCCAATGGCCCGAGTTATGCACGCGCGGTGCGATCTCGTTCACGATCAGACCCTGCGGGGTCACGAACAACTCGACCCCCATGACGCCGACATAGTCCAAGGCGTTCAGGATATTTGCCGCCAACAGGATCGCATCTGTGCGCTTTGCTGCGGGCAGGCGGGCAGGGACGGAGGTGGTGTGCAAAATGCCATCGCGATGCACGTTCTCACCGGGGTCGAAACAGGCGACCTGACCATCCAATCCGCGCGCGGCGATGATTGATACCTCATGGCTGAAATCGACAAAGCCTTCCAGGATCGCAGGCGCGCCCGCCATATCAGCCAGAGCAGTTTCAGCGTCATCGGGGCTGCGCAACCGGGCCTGTCCCTTGCCGTCATAGCCAAATCGGCGGGTCTTCAGGATGGCAGGGGTGCCGATCTGGTCAATTGCAGCCTTCAGGCTGTCCAGATCCGTGATATCGGCGAAGGGCGCTGTATTTAGGCCCAGCCCTTGCAAGAAAACCTTTTCGTTCAGTCGATCCTGACTGACCCGCAGCGCCTCGCGCCCCGGGCGGATGGGGCGGTGGACTTCCAGAATGTCCAGTGCTTCGGTGGGGATGTTCTCGAACTCATAGGTGATGACATCGACTGCTTCGGCAAAGGCCTTAAGGGCCTCGGCATCATCATAAGAGGCGGTGGTCACACGATCCGCCACATGACCCGCAGGCGGGGTCGCACCGGGCTCATAAATATGCGACACAAAACCCAGCCGGGCTGCAGCAACGGACAGCATACGGCCCAGTTGACCGCCGCCCAAAATCCCGATTGTCGCGCCGGGGGCAAGCATTTCCACCATTCTCAACTCTCCAAACGTTTGCCAATAGCGCCAAGTGCTGCGTGCAATACCTTGTGCGCGCCCTGATCTTGCAGGGTCTGTGTCATTTGCAGGCTCAGCGTGCCGTCAGTGGCCAGCGCATCGCGTTCGGCCGCTAGGCGGCCTGCGGCTTTCTTATCCATCGCGTGCAGAAAGCCCGATACCAACTGGGTGGTGTAGAATTCGGCCCCGGCTGCGTCTCCGGTTGTTTCTCCCAGCCAAGTTGCTCCGGTCGCCATCAGGTCCAGAAGGCCGGGAACCATGGCGCAAATGGCGAAATGGGCGTTCAGTGCCGCCTCATCTGCGACCTTGATCACCGGGTTTTCCGGTGCGAACAAATCGGCCAGCAGTTGATCGTTGCCGAAAGCGACCAGCGGGCAGCCACCGTCTTCCAAAAATCCCAGCGGAATGGTTTGCACGATTGCCGGCGCCGGAGAGCAGAGGTCGGTTAGTTCATCTTTCGAAACTGCTGCCATGACCGAGACGATCTGATGGTCGGATCGAAACGTTAAGGCGGCCAGAACGTCCGCAGCGATATGTGGGCGCAGGCACAGGAACACGATCTCGGATGCATCAATCACGGCCTGTGGCGTCGTGACAGACACACCCAGTTCAGCCTTTAGCGCGGTTGAAACCTGGTCATTGCGTTCTGTCACGGAGATCTCGTGCCCTTTACGGGCCAAAAAACGCACCATCGGGGCCGCAATATGGCCCGTACCGATGAATCCGATCCGGCTCATCCCTCGGGTTCTTCGGGGATTGAGGCCGATAGCGCGTCGCGCCAGGCATCTAGCCGGCCGGCCAGAGCGTTATCCTGCAGCGCCAGAATGCCAGCGGCCATCAGCCCCGCATTGGCGCCGCCTGCCGACCCGATCGCCATAGTCGCAACCGGGTACCCTTTGGGCATTTGAACAATGGAATAGAGCGAATCGACGCCAGACAGTGCCCGCGTCTGCACCGGAACGCCGATCACAGGAACGCGTGTTTTCGAGGCCATCATGCCCGGTAAATGCGCAGCCCCGCCGGCCCCTGCAATGATCACCTGCAATCCGCGCGAGACAGCAGTCTTGCCATAGTCCCACAAGCGATCTGGGGTGCGGTGCGCTGAAACGATGCGTTTTTCATAGGCCACGCCCAGCTCATCCAGAATGTCTGCGGCTTCTTTCATCGTGGACCAGTCTGACTGGCTTCCCATGATGATCCCCACTTTAACGTCACTCATCCGCTTGCGTCCCTGCCTTCCGAAAGAGCGCGAACTATAGCCAAATCCGCCTTTGTGGCAATGCGGTTCAGATGTCTCAGGCGATGATATCTGGGGTCAGGCGGTCTTCGATCAGGCGAATGATGTCTTTCAGGCGCAGTTTCTGCTTTTTCAACCGTTTGATCGTCAGTTGATCCGAGGTGCCAGTGGCCTGAAGCGCCTCGATTGCTTCGTCAAGATCACGGTGTTGACGGCGGAAAACTTCCAGCTCTACCCGCAGAACCTCATCAGTTTTCATCGAAAGATCGGTGGGCGCGTTCATTGGCGACTCAGAGTTGTTGTGGTGCTTGTCACACAAGATAGTGTGTCAGGCTTGATCCGGCCAGACCTTGTGGACATCGCTGTATATTCCCATATTCTATTATACGCGGTTGCCAGAATGGGGCCGCACAACACGTCGCTTTGGCAATAAAGGACGAAAATACGTGTCTAAACTTACTCTGGGCTCATACCCGCATCTTTTGGGGTTCGAGCAGTTGGAACGCCTTCTGGAGCGGTCTGCAAAGGCCGGAAATGAAGGGTATCCGCCCTATAATATTGAACAGACCTCGAATTTTTCCTACCGCATTACCTTGGCCGTGGCCGGGTTTGCAGAAGAGGACCTGTCGATTACCATCGAAGATCGACAGTTGGTGATCCGGGGACGTCAGCGCGACGACAGCGAAGGACGTATCTTTCTACACCGTGGGATCGCGGCACGTCAGTTTCAGCGCATGTTCGTGTTGGCCGATGGGGTCGAGGTTGGCGAAGCGATCATTGAAAATGGTCTGCTGCATGTGGATCTGACCCGCGCCGTGCCCGAAACCGTGGTGCAAACGATCAACATAAGAAAGGGGTAAGAGCAATGAATACACCGTTTGAAATCAACGCCGAAGGCGATCGGATCGTCTATGTCAAAACAGTTGAAGTCGCTGATCTACCTCGGGAAGTTCGCGAACAGGCCGGAGATCTGAGCCTGCTATATGCGGTACACGATGCTGATGGCCAGCAACTGGCACTGGTTGCTGATCGCAAGCTGGCGTTTAACCTGGCGCGCGAGCATGATTTTTCGCCGGTGGCCGTGCACTAAAGCGACCTCCGTACGTTTTCCTCGTGACATCCATGGCCTGTCGGGCGAGACAGTCGAACCTATGATGGTTCGAATATCGGAGTGCACGACACATGAATTGGTTCGACTTTGACTGGGTAGACGCCTTCAGCGATCGCGCCTTTGGTGGCAATGGGTGCGCTGTTGTTCATGGTGGGGCAGCTCTGTCCGAAGACGTCTGCATGGCCTATGTGCGCGAGACGTCCTTGGTTGAATGCACCTTTACTGGCCCGTCCGATGTGGCCGATTTCCGGGTTCGTTATTTTCTGGCCAGTCGCGAAATCCCCTTTGCCGGGCATCCTACGATCGCCACCGTAGCTGCAATGCAGTCCAGAGGAATGCTGCAAGGCAATACCCTGACGCTTGAAACCGGCGCAGGGATTGTTTCGATCTGCATCAGCGGTGATGAAATCGAGATGACGCAGATTGCACCACAATTCGGCGCCTATGTTCCCGCCGAGCTGGTCGCCTCTGCCATCAGCCTGCCCAAAGAGGCGATCATCTCGCCACCGCAATTTGTTTCTACCGGGCTGCCCTTCTGTGTCACTGTTCTTCGTGATCACGACGCCCTGCGCGCGGCAAAACTGGTCGAAGGGCCTTTGCGCGAGATTGCCGAAAAGGCGGGCTTTTCCGGCTCCGATATGGCCGAACCATTTCTTGTAACGCTCAAAGGCGCGACCAAAGCGGGCGATACATTCTCGAGATTGCTGTTGGCCCCGCCCAGCCCGCCCGAGGATCCGTTTACCGGATCTGCCACAGGTGCGATGGCGGCGTATCTCTGGAAACATGGGCTGATGCCAAAGGACGTTTTTATTGCCGAGCAAGGCCATGATATGGGGCGCCCCGGTCAGGCGACTGTAACCCGAGCTGGTCCATCGGATGCGATGACAGGCATCAAGGTCGCCGGTCGCGGGCATATCCTTATGCGGGGTCAGGTTGATCTGCCGGATGTCGGATGATGACCGAACCAGCAATCGCCATACTGCCTTATGGGCATCGGTTGGGGCCGAAATTGGCCACGGTTCCTTTGTCGGAACTGACTTGGCCCGAAGGTTGCCCGGATCGTCTGATCGGAAAAACAGTGGGCGATCTTGCGCACACGGACCATCTGATCATGTACCCCAATTCCACGGTACATCTGCGTCTTCGTCGGGGAACACGTGCGCGGATATCTTTGATGATGGGAGAGCCTTCGGCCATCCATGCCAAACATGATCGCATGTTGCGCTATACTTGGCGGCGGTTCTTCCGGGTGCTGACCTTTCATGATGTTTTGCTGCAAGGTATCCCAAACGCCGTGTTTCTGCCTTATGGCGTGACGATGGTGCCTGATTGGCGAGAACTTTTAGTCGAGAAATCTAAATCCTGTTCTTTGATCGCCTCGGCCAAACGTGATCTCGAAGGACATCAGCTGCGCCATTCCGTGATCGACTGGGTTCGTGAATCCGGGGCAGATGTCGATATTATGGGGCGTGGCTATACTCCGTTTGACCGAAAGTCTGACGGGCTGGCCCCATATCGCTATTCGGTGGTGATCGAGAATGTGCGGGAGCGGAATTACTTTTCGGAAAAGCTGACAGACGCGATCTTGTGCTCGACAGTGCCGATCTATTGGGGCTGTCCCAATATTGGTGATTTCTTCGACACATCCGGGATGATCCTGTGCGATTCCGAGGCCGACATTCGGAGTGCGATTCAAGCCGCTTCGGTCGATGACTATGCCGCGCGTCTAGATGCCCTGCGGGCCAGCCAGTCCAAAGCGGCCGAGTTTGGTGATTTCGAAGGACGCGCCGTCGCCGCCATTCGGGCAGAACTATAATCCAATAGAAAAAGGCCCCCGGAAACCGAGGGCCTTTTGCTTGATTCTTTGCGCAGGTTACGATCCGGCGATCAAACCCATGCTTTCCAGCTTGAGCAGAACCTGGTGGGCACAGTTGTCTACGTCCACATTCTCGGTCTCGACGCTCAACTCAGGATTGGCAGGTACGTCGTAGGGATCGGAAATTCCGGTGAATTCCTTGATCTTGCCTTCACGCGCCAGCTTGTACAGGCCCTTGCGATCGCGGCGTTCGCATTCTTCGATGCTGGTGGCCACGTGAACCTCGCAGAAAGCGCCAAACGCTTCGACATCTTCGCGGACGGCGCGGCGGGTCGTGGCGTAGGGTGCGATTGGGGCACAGATAGCGATGCCGCCGTTCTTGGTGATCTCGCTGGCCACATAGCCGATGCGGCGGATGTTCAGGTCGCGATGCTCTTTCGAAAAGCCCAGTTCCGATGACAGGTTCTTACGAACAATGTCTCCATCCAGCAGGGTCACCGGACGACCGCCCATCTCCATCAGCTTTACCATAAGCGCGTTGGCGATGGTCGATTTGCCCGAGCCGGAGAAACCGGTGAAGAATACGGTAAAACCCTGCTGACTGCGCGGCGGTTTGGTCTTGCGCAGCTCGGTCACAACCTCAGGGAAGCTGAACCATTCGGGGATTTCCAGGCCTTCGGCCAGACGGCGGCGCAGTTCTGTGCCCGAGATGTTCAGGATTGTGACGTTGTCTTTGTCGGCGATCTCGTCATTCGGTTCGTATTGAGCGCGTTCCTGCACAAAGACCATGTGTTTGAAATCGACCATTTCGACGCCGATTTCATCCTGGAACTGGCGGAACAAATCCTGTGCGTCGTAGGGGCCATAGAAATCTTCGCCGGCTGAGTTCTTGCCGGGGCCTGCGTGGTCACGGCCGACAATGAAATGCGTGCAGCCGTGGTTGGCGCGGATCAACCCGTGCCACACCGCCTCGCGCGGGCCTGCCATACGCATCGCCAGGTTCAGCAGTGACATCGAAGTTGTCGAGGCCGGGTACTTGTCCAGAACAGCCTCATAGCAACGCACGCGGGTAAAGTGGTCCACGTCGCCCGGCTTGGTCATACCAACAACCGGATGGATCAGCAGGTTGGCCTGCGCCTCTTTGGCGGCACGGAAGGTTAGTTCCTGATGCGCGCGGTGCAGCGGGTTGCGGGTTTGGAACGCAACAATACGGCGCCAACCCAGTTTGCGGAAATAGGCGCGCAGCTCGTTCGGCGTATCGCGGCGGGCACGGAAGTCATAGTGAACGGGCTGTTGGATACCAACAACAGGGCCGCCCAAGTAAACCTTGCCCGCAGTGTTGTGCAGGTAGTTGACCGCCGGGTGGGCATCGTCATCTGCGCCAAAGACCTTTTCCGCCTCGCGCGCCTTGTTCGGCGTCCAGCGGTCGGTCACAGTCATGGTGCCCAAAATGACACCTTCCTGGTCGCGCAGCGCAATGTCCTGACCCAGTTTGATGCCCTCAGCGAAGTCTTCGCTGACATCCAACGTGATTGGCATCGGCCAAAGGGTGCCGTCGGCCAGGCGCATGTTTTCGACGACATTGTCGTAATCGGCCTCGCTTAGGAACCCTTTCAGCGGGTTGAACCCGCCATTCATCAGCAGTTCCAGATCACAGATCTGACGAGGGCTCAGGTCCCAGCTTGTCAGGTCGGCAGCTTCTACTTTCAGTTTCTGTGCGGACTCGTACGAAACATAAAGTTCAGAGATCGGCGCCAGATTGCTTAACATCGTCATGGGAATTCTCTTGTCGAAGGATGGATTGGCCAGTGATTCAGGGGCGTTTGCCGGGCATGTGCCCCGGCGGTCGGGTGAAGTCCAGATGGATTTATGAAACAAAGGACGATATGCGCGGTTTTTCTCCGGATTGGAAGGATTTTCCACATTTTGACGCGAAACCCGACGACAATCCCTTGGATCAAGGCCAAATAGACCGGTTTGAATGAGTGTGTTCTCAGGCGGCAATCTTGGGGGTGAGGTCGGACGCACGTTCGACCGGCAGGGCAGAAATTGGCCTTGTTACCCCACGCAACTGGAAGGGGCGCAGATCGTTCTGCCAACTCTCATGCCCCGCTGCCTTCAGCAGATCGCCCGAAACCAAAAGCTCGACACCCAACCCCTTGGTCTCGGCCTCCAATCGGCTGGCGACATTCACGGCGTCGCCGATAATCGTGCGGCTTGCAGTGCCTACGGCGCCGATTTCGCCCAGAACCAGATCGCCCAGATGTAATCCCATTCCAATGCGAATAAGCGGGCTGCCCTCGGTTTCGAGTTGCTCGTTGAACCGTTGCAATGCGCGGCTGACATTGGCTGCGGCTTTCATCCCGGCCCGTGCTGAACTTGCAGCATCGGCGGTTTCAAACACTGCCAGCAGCCCGTCACCCATATACTTGTCGACCACACCCCCATCCGAGGTGATGGCTGGCACGATGGCGTCAAAGAACCGGTTGAGCAGGAAAACAATGTCATAGGGCAACTGCCCGGTGGTCAGTGCCGTGAACCCACGCATGTCCAGAAACAGCACCGCCAGTTTACGTTCCTGCCCCTGACTGGCATGGGCGCGATTGCGACCGCTACCGGGATTGTACATCCGAAAGGCCGTGATTGGCTCGGTCGGGCGGATCTGACAGGCCAGGCGTGCGCCTTCGGGTGCTTTTACGGCAGCCAAGCTGCGGGCCTCGATCTCACTGGGGACGGGGAGCTGATCTGCACCATTCTCGACAATAACGCGACAGGTGGTGCAGCGCCCCTTGCCACCACATAGCGCAGTGTGGGGAATGCCGTTGGCCTGAGAAATCTCAAGCAGGGTCATGCCTTTTTCGGCCACAATTTCGGGGCCTTCAACATATTTGATGCGCACCGAATGTCGGCGTCGCAAAATTTTGCGCACCAGAAACACAAGCAATGTAGCGCCAACCGCCAGCCCAAATGCAAGCAGCGTATCTTGCCTCACACCCATCAGAGCCTGAAAAGCCTCGGGCGATGGCCAGTTGTAATGTTCGATATACTGATCGCGCAGAAACGGGTCGGCGAAATCAGCCCAGATGCGTCGGCCCTCTGTCAAAAGACCTGCCAGAGCGAAAGACGGAATGAACACGGCGAGCCCGATCAGATAAGGCAGCGTCCTTTGCCACCAGGATGTCAGGCGCAGCCACATGTGAAGACCGATGCAACTGTGGACCCAGACCACCAGCAAAAGCAGGCTTTGTGTCCAGATTGCATAGCTGGGCCACATTAGCGCGATGATATAACCCATCTCATCATTAACCCCGAAAACTGCATGTGCGTATCGGGTGTGAACAAGGTGCGAGATCAGTTGCAGTGGAATCACAAATCCAAGCACCACCTGTAGCCCCAGACTGAAAGGCATTCGCATGGTTCTGCGCTGAGCTAACGAATACAGCGCCAGCCCAAAATGCACGAGCAAGGCCAGATATAGAATCGCGCTGCCGATGTTGTTGCGCGTAATGACATGGCGGCCTTTCTGCATTTCGTGGAGATAATCAGTATGAAACAGTCCCAGACCGATATTGATGAAGTGAAAGAAGGCAAAGATGAACAGGATCAGGCCGCTCATGATCCTCAGCCGGGTAGCCCACCCGCCTTGCCATAGTACGCTTTTCACTCGGTTCACCTGTGTTCGTTTTGCTCGCATCTCAGAGTCTGTAACGGCGCAGAGCGGGGGTCAAGCGAAGCCTCTATGCCCCGGCAACCAGGGATGCGGATCCCCATCCAGGCACACTACCTCTGGCGAGGTGCTAAACAAAACCGCATGACTGAGTTCTGGCCGGGATCGCGAGCTGTATAGCAAGCCGTCGGCGCCTTTGGCGCGGGCGTCATCCGAAAATAGCCAGGTAGGTGAGGTGCCTTCTTTTTCGTGGATATCCTGCCACACGACCGAGGCTTCACTGCGCCCTCGCAGATCTACCAGCCGAGCGCCGGTGATCCGGCATTTTTGAAGAATGCGTGGTGGATCGGATGGGCAGACATAGCGTTTGATGGCGACTTCGGCACCCTCAGCGCTCAGCGAAGAATAAAGCGCGAATTGGCCCGCATAATGAAAACGCCCCTCTGGCGCCCGTGCTGGGGCCAAAGGGGCGTCTATCTGTGACAGGAACAGAATTCTCCAGATCGGGCCGGAGAATTCGATCACCTGATTAATCCTGCTCGGCCAGGAACCGTTCAGCATCCAGCGCGGCCATACAGCCCATCCCGGCGCTGGTAACGGCTTGACGGTAGATGTGATCTGTCAGGTCTCCGGCAGCAAAGACACCTGGAATGGAGGTTTCTGTGGAGCCCGGTTTGGTGATCACATAGCCGCCCATATGGGTTTCCAGCGAGTCCTTGACCAGCTCATTCGCGGGTGCGTGGCCGATGGCGATGAAAACACCTTTACAGGGGATTTCGCGAATCTCACCGGTTTTCACATTCTTGACGCGCACGCCTTCGACACCCAAAGGCGCATCGGTTCCGATGACCTCGTCCAGTTCGTGGAACCACAGGGGCTCGATCTTGTCGTTCTTCATCAGCCGATCCTGCAGGATCTTTTCGGCGCGCAATTCATCGCGGCGATGGATCAAAGTGACCTTGCTGGCAAAGTTGGTCAGAAACAGCGCCTCTTCCACGGCGGTATTGCCGCCGCCGATTACAACGATCTCCTGCCCGCGATAGAAGAACCCGTCGCATGTGGCGCAGGCGGAAACGCCAAAGCCTTTGAACTTCTCTTCCGAGGGCAATCCCAGCCATTTCGCCCGCGCGCCAGTGGCCAGAATGACCGCATCGGCAGTGTAGATGGTGCCGCTGTCGCCCTTGGCGGTGAAGGGGCGTTTCGAGATATCCAGATCGCTGATGATGTCGCCGATGATTTCGCACCCCATCGCGGCGGCGTGCTCCTGCATCTTGATCATCAGATCAGGACCCTGAACCTCGGTAAAGCCGGGATAGTTCTCGACCTCGGTGGTGGTCGTCAGCTGCCCGCCCGGTTCGATGCCCTGAACCAGTATCGGTTCCAGCATCGCACGGCTGGCATATACGCCCGCAGTATAACCGGCAGGTCCTGATCCGATTATCAGAACCCTGGTGTGTTTTGTTTCGGCCATGATACCCCCGACTCGATCTGCCTGATACGGGCCTGCGGCCCCTTGGCGAATTGATATAGCGACCCCCTTGAGGCGCTTAAAGCCCCTTCGTGCCGTATCGGAGAATCCGTTTCACAACTCGCGCTAGAAAAATACCTGGAAAACCAAAGAATATTGCGCAAACGCGAAACATTATTGCGCATCCCTTGGGTGCTGATATAACAACCGAAAATTCAGGAGCTTTTTATGGTCGCGACACGGCTGGACGAGATTGACCGCAAGATTCTGGCAGAATTGCAGGCAGACGGTCGCATGACCAATGTAGAGCTCGCGAAACGTGTGGGAATTTCCGCGCCTCCGTGCCTGCGGCGCGTGCGCACATTGGAAGACTCGGGCCTTATCCGCGGATACCATGCGGAAGTGAATGCGCGTGAGCTGGGTTTTGAGGTTCAGGTCTTTGCAAGCGTCGGATTGGAAAGCCAAGCCGAAGCCGAACTCAGCGCATTCGAGGAACGCTGCCGCGAGTGGCCACTTGTCCGTGAATGCCACATGCTGAACGGCGAAGTGGATTTTATTCTGAAATGCGTCGCTCCTGATCTCAGCAGCTTTCAGCAGTTTTTAACAGGCGAGTTGCTGACCACGCCAAACGTGGCCAGCGTTAAAACCTCACTTGTGATACGCGGCGCTAAGGACGAGCCCGGTGTACCGTTTGACGTCCTGGAAGAACGAATGAACCGGACGGCGTAAAGCGCATCCTTTTGTGACGGCTGGTGCACGGCGGCAAAATCGCCGTGACAACCAGAAACAACACCCAACTAATTAAAATCTGCATAAAGCCCCCACTTTGCAGTACTGGTTAAAACTCAGGCAGTGATTGCGTCCACCTCTCCATCTCCGGCACGCGGTAACTGCAGCGGGCCAAAGTCATTCAGCGATTCGACATGCTCGAACAAGTTCAAATAGATTGAGCGAAGCGAATGGCTGATCATCCGAACCGCATTTACGCCTGGATGATATGATTCAAACTGTAATCCGTCTACCTTGATAACCGAATGGCGTTTCAGACAGATGTGAAACAATTCGATTGGGGTAGGCGGTAGCATCTCGATGACACCCATCCCGTCTTGGAACTCGTGCGCGGGCGTCAAAACAGGAGATCCGCCATACAAGTGCCGCAGATGTGCTGGGGTGCCTAACAGGCGCGCAGCCGGACCGACAGTCACACCTGACATCGGTTTTTGCATTCCGAAGGTATCCGCCATGATGCGTGTCAGCGGGCGTGTGCGACCACGCGAGTCTTCGCGCCCGGGGATCAAAGTCACCGAGCCCTTCCAGACCACGGTTTCCGAAGTTCCATTCTGGGTCAAAACCGTATCGCCAGGCAAAAGATCTTCGATCGCTATCGGCCCGTTTTCGGTTTCGACAAGCGAACCCCGCGTAAAGGCACAAAACGCATCCTCGAACATGGGCAGCGCTGGCGCGATGTGGCGGGTTTGGGATACCTCGCCATTGCTCAACAATGAACTGACCTCATAGCGCCGCAGCTGCGCTTTTTGTTTTGTTGTATTTCTTGGAATCTCGCGCAGCATTGTCGACGTATCGACGGCGTTTCTGGCGGCGCGGGCCAAAGAATGTGGAATAGTCATACTAATTCCGTCCCCTCAAACATCCGCTCAGGAAGGCTGAACCCCCGTACAGGCCCGCCTGATCGGTTTTCTTTGTCTTGAATGCTATGGCGACTTCGAGACGTCGGCTGTAACGGCCGCGCAGTGCGATGGAATTTCGCAAACTCTTGGTCAACACATTGACCCCCCAGACAAACTCACAACTCGCAGACGAAAATTGTCTACGCACACAAACTCCTAAACACATTCACAGAAAGCGTCTGTGAAGCGCCACACACCGGATCGGAGCACCCCCGCTGTGTGTCTTGACCCTCAAAGCCGGCAGAATGGCTTTGGTAGGCCTGTCTAATCAGCGTCGCGAAGCCAAACGGCGCGCCACACTGGCAGAACGACTGGAAACCCGTTTCCACGGCATCTCCAGTTTTTGCTCTCTGGACGCTTTTAGAACAGCGCTGAGAAAGCGGGATCTTTGTTTCATCCTGTTGTCCTACTCGTTCAAGGCTTAGTGCCTAACGACCCAATCTGGGCCTAACGTGTCGCCATATTGAGGCGGCCATAAGGCTGACGCGGGTTGAATCTGGGACAAAAGAAAGTTGGTTGTTTCCTTTTCTTAATCTAGCCGCGCTCACATTCAGAAATATGCAGATAACCATCTGAGAGAGGGCAATAAAACCTAATTTTGGCGACTCATATAGACACAACAAATGTGGCGAAAAAGCGGCGATTTCGCCACAATCAGGATACGCGTCACAGTTTGATGGCGGAAATCAGGCGGCCGTAGTCGGCTTCTTTTGCATGAACCGATCGGCGGTACGAATAGAATCTGTTCGGGTCCGAATAGGTGCAATGACGAATCCACTCTGCATGCCCGACACCAGCCTGACGTAACCGGTGCAGCCCATAGGACGGGAGGTCAAATTGCATCCGATCACCCGTCCCATTTGCGAAGAACCGCAGGTTTTCTGATGATTCAGCGGCAAAGTCTTCTAGGAACTCGGGCCCGACCTCATACGCAATTTGCGAGATTGTGGGCCCTATGACGGCCACTGTATTCTCGCGCCGTGCTCCCAGCGCCTCCATGGAGTCCAACGTGGCCTCAAGCACACCGTCCAGCGCGCCGCGCCATCCTGCATGTGCAGCCCCTATCACTTTTGCGTGGGTGTCGGCAAAAAGAACAGGTTGGCAGTCCGCCGTGAGGATGGTCAGCGCCAGTCCGGGACAGGCCGTAACCAACGCGTCTGCTTTAGGCTTTTCCCCGTCGATTGGACCATCAACAGTTATGACCGTCGGTGAATGCACCTGATGGACTCCGATAAGGGATCCGGGATCGACCTCCATCGCATCCGCTACGCGGTTACGGTTTATCGCGACAGCCTCGGTCTGGTCAGATGATCCATGACCGCAGTTGAGCCCTGCAAAGATCCCGGATGAGGCCCCGCCACGGCGGCAGAAAAAACCATGGCGTACGGATGACAAGAGATCCGAAGTCAGAATTTCCAGCGTCATGATTCCAGTCCCGGTGGCAATGCGGCATAAGATGGGTACAGGCCCAGTACTTTGAACAGGTTTCCCATTTCCTCTGGGTGCGTCAACCGGCGATGTGCGGCTATCAACGCCTCAAGCTTGGACCCGCTGAGTGGTTTCGCCAATGCTTGCGCCCGCGCGGTGATGCCCAGCCGTTCCAGAAAAACGCCTTGGGGTGTCAGGCGCGAATGGGCGCAGCCCGCAGCTCGCGCTGCGCTCGCCAGAGGTTCGAAGTCCACATGGGCGGTCAGATCAGCTTGTCCGGGACTGGAAAGCGGGTCTATCGGCTTGTGGGCATGCAGCGCTTGAAACGTATCCCCAAGCGAATGCCAGTCGCCATAATCCAGGATCAGTCCTGCCCCGCCATGGGTCGCGATCCGTCCGGCGATCACAGTGATGATCGGTATGGCCGAAGGGCAAAGCTCGACCAGATCCCCATCCTGCGTGTCCTCAAGCCGGTTCTTCAAAGCGATCTGTGGCGACCGTGGCCCCTGGCCAAAAGCCAGTGATTCGTCCTTCATCCCGATCAAACGTTCCCGCCAATCGCTGTCATCGCGGATGAATTGGCGAATGGGCAGAGCGTCAAAGAACTCGTTTGCCACCAGCAAAAGCGGGGAATCGGGTAGATCGGTGACTGATGTAATCCAGCGCGGAGCATAGGCATCCAGCGTCTTTGCCTGAATGGTGCGCAGGGTTGGTGAGGCCTCAAGCAGAACAATATCTGCCGCCGCGTGAAAGCCATCCACGCCCTGTGTTGCACGCAGCATGTCAGCCATCAGCGTTCCGCGCCCGGGACCCAGCTCCGCTAGCGTGAAACGGTCCGGACGCCCCTGGTCAATCCAGCAATGCGCAAGGCCGAGCCCGATTAGTTCGCCAAACATCTGGCTGATTTCCGGGGCGGTGATGAAATCGCCCTGCGGGCCAAGGGGGTCGCGGGTGGTGTAATATCCCAGTGTCGGGTGCAGCAGGCATTCGGTCATATAGTCGGCTACACTCATCGGGCCGTCTTGTGCGATACGAGCCTGTAAGAGGTTGGCGAGGGTCATCACTTGGCCTTAGCGCGTAAAGCCAGCCAAAGGCCAAAGGCAATCATTGGCAAAGACAGCAACTGGCCCATGGTCAGGCCGTAGCCGCCCATTTGCCAGGCAAGTCCAAGCGGATTTCCGGCCGAAACAAACTGTGCATCGGGTTGCCGGAAAAACTCGACAATGAAACGCGATGCGCCATAGCCCGCCATAAACACGCCTGTGACCAGACCGGGCCGTAGGAAAGCGCGGCGCCAATAGACCAGCCACAACAGCAGGACGCCCAGCAGCAACCCCTCAAGCGCGGCTTCGTAAAGCTGAGAGGGGTGGCGGGCGCAAAGACCACTAACCGTCGGGCAGTTTTGGGCGGCGGCACCGGGGAATACAAAGGCCCAGGGCAAGTCGCTGGGCCTTCCCCACAGTTCGGCGTTGATGAAATTCGCGACACGACCCAATAACAGCCCAGGCGGCACGGTATGCGCGATCAGATCAGCAAGCGGCAAAATCGAAATTTGGTGACGTCTTGCATAGATATATGAGGCCACGACGACGCCTAGCAATCCACCGTGGAAGGCCATGCCGCCCTGCCAGACCATCAGAATTTCGATCGGGTTCGAAAGGTAATAAGCTGGTTGATAAAACAGCACGAACCCAAGTCGCCCGCCCAGAATCACGCCCAGGATGATCCAGGTGATCAAATCCTCAAGCTGGGCGGGTTGCATCGGTGGCGCCTTGTCGGGCCACAGGGCGGGGCGCTTTAGGGCGATCACCCCCAGGCGCCATGCAATCACAATCCCGGCGATATAGGCGAGGGCGTACCATCTAAGTGCGAACTCCATCCCGAACAGCGAGATCGAGAAAAGTTCGGGCGACAGATCGGGGAAATTTAGAACAGCCTGCATGTGCGTCTCATTGCCCGGGCTTTGAGGGTTAAGTCAACCTTGAGCCTGCGCCAATCATTCCCCATATAGAGACCAACCGCCAAATCGGAGGATAACCATGCAAACCCGCAACAAGATTCTGGATGATGTTTCCCAACTCATGACCAACGCCATGGGTGTTGCCCAAGGCGCAAAGGACGAGGCGGAGAACGCCATGAAGTCGATGATCGACCGTTGGCTGGCTGATCGCGATTTCGTCACACGCGAAGAATTCGACGCTGTCCGTGCCATGGCTCAGAAAGCGCGCGAGGAAAACACAGCGCTCGAGGCGCGCATTGCAGCGTTGGAAGCCAAGCTGGGCGAATAATCCCCCGCGAAATTTTCGAAAAAAAACAAACGCCGCGCAATCCGGTTCTGGGTTGTGCGGTGTTGTGCATCATGCCGTCTTGCGGGAATTAATCAAGACAAAGCTGCATCTGATGCCAATATTTTGATCCCCGTTGCCAGCTATCCACAACTTATTGCTGTTATCCCCAAAAATGGGGGTTGTCAGGCCACCACCCACAGCGCACCATATTTAGTACAGGCCTATGGGGGAAGCCCGGCTTGTAGAGCAGGCAACTAGCGCTGGGGCGCTGCCAGCCCCGAAATGCTAGAAATTAGTGAGGTGGCATTATGGCCCTTTCCGAGCAGTTTCTTGACGAAGACCTTCATCCGATCGACATTGTTGAACATCTTGCCGAACATCACGATTGGGACTTTGATCGGATCGGGGATGATCAGATCGCAATGGCTGTCGAAGGACAGTGGCGCACCTACTCGATTACGCTGGCCTGGTCGAATTATGACGAAACGCTGCGTATGGTGTGCTCGTTCGAGATGGAGCCACCTGAGGCGCGCGAGACCGAGCTTTATGAACTTCTGAACAAGATGAACGATCAGTGCTGGGCCGGGGCCTTCACATACTGGGCCAATCAGAAGCTGATGGTTTACCGGTACGGTCTGGTTCTTGCGGGTGGTCAGATGGCCAGCCCGGAACAGATTGATACGATGATCACTGCAGCGGTCCTGAGCGCCGAGCGTTATTATCCCGCGATCCAACTGGTCACATGGGGCAACCGTACCCCGGAAGACGCGATGCAAGTCGCCATTGCAGAGGCCTACGGCCGCGCGTAAAGCTTTGCCCCGAGCCAAATAAGCGGAGGGGCAATCATGGACATGTCACGCGTCGCCGAACAGGGGCTGGTGCTTTTGGGATGCGGCAAGATGGGATCGGCCATGCTTGCCGGGTGGTTAGAGCATGGCCTTCCTGCCTCGTCAGTCTGGGTGATTGACCCTTTCCCGTCGGATTGGCTGAAATCGTCGGGCGTCAACATCAATACCCCGCTACCCGAGGCGCCTGCAGTTGTGCTGGTCGCGGTAAAGCCGCAGATGATGGGCGATGCGCTGCCCGCAATTACAGCCTTGGGCGGCGGGCGCAGCCTGTTCGTGTCGGTCGCGGCAGGCACCTCAATCTCCACATTCGAAGAGGTGTTGGGCCAGAAAACACCAATCGTGCGTGCCATGCCGAACACCCCGGCGGCGATCCGACAGGGAATCACGGCGTTGATTGGAAATTCTGCTGTTTCGGATGCGGATCTGGCCCTAGCCGAAAACCTGCTATCTGCGGTCGGTGAGACGGTCAGATTGCAGGATGAGGCGCAGATTGATGCCGTTACCGGGCTGAGCGGGTCCGGCCCTGCCTATGTATTCCACCTTATAGAAACGCTCGCTGCCGCGGGTCAGGCTCAGGGCCTGCCACATGATTTGGCGATGAGGCTGGCCAAGTCCACGGTCGCCGGGGCAGGGGCCTTGGCCATGGCGTCTGACGAGGACCCTTCGCAACTGCGCGTCAATGTCACTTCGCCTAATGGAACCACGCAGGCCGCGCTTGAGGTCCTGATGCACGACGAATTCGGTTTTCCCGACCTGCTGCACCGCGCTGTTAAAGCCGCAACCGATCGGTCCAAGGAGCTGTCTCGTGGGTGAAATTACATTCGACGATTTTCTTAAGGTCGACATTCGCGTCGGCGAGGTTATCCGCGCCGAGCCCTTCCCCGAAGCGCGCAAGCCAGCGATCAAGATGTGGATCGATTTTGGACGAGACATCGGCGAGCGGAAAACCTCGGCCCAGATCACTGCGCATTATGATCCCGCCTCATTGGTGGGCAAGCAGGTGATGGCGGTGGTAAATTTCCCTCCGCGCCAGATCGGCAAGTTCATGTCCGAAGTGCTTGTTTTGGGATTGCCCGATGAGACTGGTGAGATCGTCCTGATCGGGCCGGATGGCAAGGTTCCAACCGGTGGGCGGATGCACTGATGCGTGTGTTCATTGCCCGACCGATGACCGCCTCTGTCGAAGCACGTGCACGCGCAGAGTTCGACGCAGAGATGCGCAGTGAAACCTTGCCGATGTCACCCAAGGAAATGGGGCATGCGCTGTCCGAATTCGATGTCGTGGTGCCGACCTTGGGCGACCTGTTTTCTGCCCAGATCTTTGCTGAGGTGCCGAAACCGCGATGCAAGCTGCTGGCGAATTTCGGGGTTGGGTACAATCACATTGATGTGGACGCGGCCCGTAACGCCGGAATTGCCGTGACCAACACGCCGGGCGCTGTCACAGATGCGACTGCCGATATCGCCATGACATTGCTGCTGTCCACGGCCCGCCGCGCCGGAGAAGGCGAACGGCTGGTACGTTCAAACCTTTGGCAGGGCTGGCACCCGACACAGATGTTGGGCCATCACGTGACCGGCAAACGGGTCGGCATTGTGGGCATGGGGCGCATTGGGCAAGCCATCGCGCGACGTTGCCACTATGGGTTTGGTATGCACGTCGCCTATCAATCGCGTAGCCCAAAGGAGCTAGAGTTTCCGGCGGATTATGTCCCAGACCTCAAAGCTTTGGCTGCCGGTGTAGATTTCCTGATCCTGGCTGTGCCGGGCGGTGCCGAAACCCGGCATCTGATCAATGCGCAGGTGCTGCAGGCGATGAACGCTGCTGCCATCCTGATCAATATTTCTCGGGGAGAGGTATTGGATGAATCGGCCCTGATTTCGGCGTTGCAAGAAAAGCAAATCGCGGGTGCGGGTCTGGATGTCTACGAATTCGAACCCGCAGTGCCGCAAGCTCTGACAGATTTGCAGAACGTGACCCTGCTGCCCCACCTGGGTACCGCGACTGAGGAGGTCCGCAGCGATATGGGGCACATGGCGCTAGATAATGTTGCGGCCTTTGTTCAGGGGCGTCCGCTGCCAAATCCGGTTTAGGTGCCCACGGCCTCGCGCCAATGCCTGCGGCACAGCGAGACATAGGTTTCGTTGCCACCAATTTGAACCTGAGCACCCTGGGTGATGGGATTTCCATTCTCGTCCTGACGAATCACCATTGTTGCCTTGCGGCCGCATTCGCAGATCGTGCGAACCTCACGCATCTCATCCGCCAGCGCCAGCAAGGCGGCCGACCCGGGAAACAGCCGGCCCTGAAAATCGACCCGCAACCCATAGGCCAGCACCGGCACGTTCAGGTCATCTACGGCGCGGGCCAGTTGCCAGACCTGATCTTCGGTCAGGAACTGGGCTTCGTCGATAAAGACACATGCAATTTTGCCTTGCGCCAGACGGGCTTCGATCATGGCGAAAACATCATCATCGGTGTCAAAAGTATCAGCCTCGGATGATATCCCAATCCGCGAGGCAATTTTCCCAGCACCGGCGCGTCCATCCAATGCAGCCGTCATCAGGTAAGTATCCATGCCGCGCTCGCGATAATTATGCGAGGCCTGCAGCAACACGGTCGATTTGCCCGCGTTCATAGTCGAGTAGTTGAAGTAAAGTTTTGCCATGGCTCGGGTCTAATTCGCCAGCCCCGCCTGGGCAAGCCATCTCATGTGGCGAAATGAGCGACGCCGCCGTTGTCCAGTTAGGGGATGAGCTCACGCTCTTTGGGGATGGAGCCCCTGCACTCACAACAGCGACGCCTTCGGCCTATAAGCGGCCTAAACGAAGCGGGGCTAATATGTGCCCCGCTATCACTCGCTACCGGCATTATTGCCGCCACTCACTCACAAAACCCTCGCATATCTGAGGGATAGCCAACATATCGCATTTCAATTATGACTCAGGTATGGGAAATTTCATTTCCCTTTCCCCCGCAATGGCAGATGTAGTGGGGAAGGCAGGTAGCAAAGGTAAAAACATGGCAGATATCGGGGCCTATCTCAAAAAGCACACCGAAGCGTTGGTCAAGGACGTTGGAATTGAGTCCGCGTGTGAGATCACGGGTAAATCCAAAGCCACGCTTGGCCGATATTATTCAGATAATGCAGAGCATGCTGATCGGTTCATGCCGGTTGATGCAGTTGCACGCCTTGAGGCGGTGGCCAACTTTCCGCATGTGACGTCGGCTTTGGCCGACCTCAAGAACATTACGCTGTCATATGATGGCCGCAACACTGACGCTCCTCGCACCGGAGGTGTGAATTCGGATGTCATCGCGTTGAGCCAACGCTTTGCCATGCTTATGACCGAATACCAGTCTGCTATCGAAGACGGTATCATCACGGTGAACGAGGCCAAACGCCTGTTGAAGGAAACCAGCCTGCTGCAGCATGTTCTGATCGAAATGAAGCTGCACCTGGAAGAAGAAAGCGTGAGCTGAGGCAAGGGAAGCTGCGTGTCTTGATCTAGTTTGGTGTGCGTACCGATACTCATGACATGCTAGGTCAAGCTTGACCCGATCTGAACGCTCGCATGCTGGGGCTTTTGCCGCTTGCCGCCGGACGGGGTGATGCCAGTGCTGAAACAAGGATCAAACAACCAAGCCGGGTAGAATGAGCCCGGTTTTCTTGTACGAATTTGTAGTTGCGCGGAGTGTTGTCTTAACCGTGCCGTTTCACGATTACCGAACCCACGGAATACCCCGCTCCGAAGGAACAGATAAGACCGATCTCGCCATCGGTGAAATCGTCCGAGTATTTCGAAAATGCGATGATCGACCCTGCCGAGGACGTGTTCGCATAGTCTTGCAGGATGTTTGGCTGCTCTCCGGGGGCGGGCTCGCGGCCCATGACTTTTTTACCGATGAAATCATTCATCGTTTTGTTCGCCTGATGCAGCCAAAGACGTTTGAGATCGGCGTTGCTGATCCCTTCGGCGTCCATGTGATCGGCAATGTGTTTGCTGACCATTGGAAGAACCTCTTTGAACACTTTACGGCCGTTTTGCATGAACTGCATGTCGCGGCGGTCGGTCAATCCCTCTGGCCGAGTGCGACGCAGGAAGCCATTATTGTTTCGGATGTTGTTGGAAAAATCCGTGGCGCAGCTGGTCGACAAAATCTCGAAATGCGGTCCGGTCGCATCCTCGATCCGTTCGATCACGGTGGCCGTTGCCACGTCACCAAAAATAAAGTGGCAATCTCGGTCACGCCATTCCAGGTGGCCCGTGCAAATCTCGGGGTTTACCACAAGCGCACATTTGACCGAACCGGACCTGACCATATCCGCCGCCGCCTGAATGCCGAACGTGGCCGAAGAACAGGCAACGTTCATATCGAATCCGAACCCTTTGCATCCCAGCGCCTGCTGGATCTCGATCGCGATTGCAGGATAAGCCCGTTCATGGTTCGAAGCCGCGCAGATTACCAGATCAACATCGTCCCCGTTGCGCCCAGCCTGTGCCAGCGCTTTCTTGCAGGCGTCAACGGCCATTTCGGTCATGATGCCAGGTTCATCGTCAGAGCGCTGACGAAACAGCGGGTGCATCACGTCGGGATCCAGAACGCCCGCTTTGTCCATCACATAGCGGTTCTCGATTCCGGAGGCCTTCAGAATGAACTCTTCAGACGAATGCTGCATCGGCTCAACGTCACCAGCGGCAATCGCCTCTGCGTTCTGGGTGTTCATCCTGTCGGCATGTGCATTGAAGGCCGAAACGAGCTCGGCATTCGTAATGACATTATCTGGCGTGAAAACACCCGAGCCGGTGATTGCTGGCGTATACATGTTGGGTCCTGGATTTCTGGATTCACCTAAAATGCCGTTATGATTGGTATTGTTCAAGAGAGATTGACCCGAGGGAATGTTAAGCTTGGTTGGAAATTGAGCTTCAGTTCTTGAATAGTTCGTTTTTCGAAGTATATACGCGTCAAATTCTGCAAGGAATCATCCCATGGCCCATGATCATAACACTCTGTTGCATCGCTTAAGCCCCGAGATGCAGGCGATGATGGGTGTGTATGCGCTCTATTGGAAGCTCGAGGAGAGCTTCGATGCCATCGAAATAGAGCTGAGCCATCAGGAATGCCATATGGTGATCAAATTGGATCAGCCCAGGCGCATGGGCGTTTTGGCGGCTGACATGCTGTCAGTTCCTTCGACAATCACGTCGACCGCCGATGCCTTGGAAAAAGCGGGCTATCTGAGACGCGAACGCGATCCAGAGGATCGCCGTGCATGGCTTTTGGTTTTGACCGAAAAAGGCACAGAAACACGCCAGATGCTTGTAGCCCAAGCGGGCGCCCTGTTTCAGCGCGCGTCCGGACTGAACAAAGATGAAACCGCAGAATTCGCAAGACTGGCCCGGAAGATCCGGGAAAACATACTGAAAACTGGAATTCCCGAGGGACTGAAGAAATGAAACTGATCTCTGCTTTGGGCGTGGCCCTGATCTTTCTCTCCAGCTCAATCATGGCTGAAGAAGCTGCCAAGCCGGTAAAGCTGATGGTGGTAAAGGAAACCACGCCTGGGTTCACACGTCAGTTCTTTGGTCGCGTCGCTGCGCGGCAAACGGTTGATCTGGCCTTTCAGGTGGCTGGACAGATTGTTGAAATGCCAGTGGCTGAAGGATTTGTCATCCCCAAGGGTGAGCTGATCGCCGAGCTGGATCGTGAGCCGTTCCAGCGCCGCTATGATCGTGCCGTTCTGCAGAAAGATCAGGCGGATCGGACCCTGGCCCGCCTGTCTCGGCTGCGGGGAACTGCGGCCAGCCAAGTGGCTGTGGACGACTCTGAGACTGCGGCGCAACTGGCTGATATCGCTGTGCGTGACGCGCTTTACGACCTGGAACAGGCGACATTGACGGCACCATTTAACGCGCTGGTGTCCAGCCGGGCGGTCGAGGCCTTTACCACTGTTTCCGCAGGTACCCCGATCGTGCGTATCCATGATATGTCCGAACTTCGGATTGAGGTCGACGTACCCGAAATTTTGTTTCAACGGTCGGGCCAGCAGGATGACATCACCATCACCGCGAAATTTCCGGTGAGCGACGAAGTCTTCCCGCTTCAGATCCGCGAATTCGATGCTGAATCTTCAAGCGTCGGTCAAACCTTCCGCATCCAATTTGGCCTGACACCGCCTGAAGGGCTGCAAATTCTGCCTGGTTCGTCGGCTACTGTGACCGTTCGGGTCAAGGACCAGAAACGGGGAATCTTTGTTCCGCCTACAGCCATTGTGGCCGATGTCGAAGGGGCGCTGGGCGTAATGGTGTTTTCTCCGACTGGGGCTGACCAAGGGACACTGCGCCGCGTCCCTGTTACCATCGAGCCCACGGAAACCGGTGATGTCAACGTACTGGACGGCCTAAGTGACGGGGAAGAAATCGTTGTCGCCGGCGGCGACGTTTTGATTGACGGTCAGGTGGTGCGCCGCTTTACCGGTCTTGCCAACTAAGGGGCGGATTGATGAACATCGCACGCGCATCCATTGATCGCCCTATCTATACATGGCTGGTCATCCTGATCGCCTTGTTCGGCGGTATCTGGGGATTTCTGTCGCTTGGCCGTCTGGAAGATCCAGCCTTCACAATCAAAAACGCCGTCATCGCAACCCAGTATCCGGGGGCAACGGCTGAACAAGTGGCGCTGGAGGTTTCAGAGCCACTGGAATCCGCTATCCAGCAGATGGGCGAGGTCAAGACAATCACATCAGTGAACCAGCCCGGTTTTTCGCTGATCGAGGTCGAGATTAACTCAGCCTATGATGGGACCGAGCTGCCGGAGATCTGGACCAAATTGCGCGCCAAGGTCCGTGACGCCTCACGGGAACTGCCATCCGGGGTGGGTGATCCGCTGGTCAATGACGGGTTTGGCGATGTGTTTGGCTTGTTTTATGCGGTCACGGCCGAGGGCTTCTCGGACGCTGAAAAACATGAGCTTTCCACATTTCTTCGGCGCGAACTACTGACGGTTGACGGTGTCGCGGATGTCGAGGTGATGGGCCTGCCGCAAGAGGCGATCTTTATCGAACCCGACCTGTCTATTTCGGTGAACCAGAACGTGCCTCTGCAGGCACTTACCGACGCGATTACAAATGCGGACTCGGTAAACTCGTCGGGGTCATTGCGATCAGAAGATGGCCGGACCGCGATATTAACCGCCGAAGGGTCCGATACGGTTTCCGCCATTGCTGGCCTTTCTGTTGGATCGCAGGGCCAGGTTATCAACCTGTTCGATATGTCGAATGTACATCGTGGTCGCCTAACCGATCCTAATGTCATCATCCGGTTCAACGGGACCGAAGCTTTCACTCTGGGTATCGCTGGGCTTTCGACTGATAATATCGTTGAGGTCGGCAAGCGTGCTGACGCGAAATTTGCCGAGTTGGATCCTCAGATCCCCTATGGTGTCGAAATCCTGCCGATTTACCAGCAGCACGTCGTTGTTGAGCAGGCATCGAACGATTTTCTGGTGAACCTCGCGCTGTCGGTCTCTATTGTTGTTGCGGTTTTGGCCCTGTTCATGGGTTGGCGCGCGGCTGTGGTTGTGGGAACAACTCTGTTGCTGACCGTGGTTGGCACGTTGTTGTTCATGGCATTGTTCTCGATCGAGATGGAACGAATTTCGTTGGGCGCTTTGATCATCGCGATGGGTATGTTGGTGGACAACGCCATTGTGGTGGCCGAAGGAATGCAGATTGCAATGCTGCGCGGCAAGAATTCGCGTGATGCGGCGGATGAGGCTGCGGCCAAAACGCAAATCCCGCTGTTGGGAGCAACGGTGATTGGCATCATGGCTTTTGCCGGGATTGGTCTTAGCCCTGATGCGACGGGCGAGTTCTTGTTTTCGCTATTTGCTGTTATCGGGATATCGCTGCTGCTGAGCTGGACCCTGGCGCTGACGGTGACTCCGATGCTTGGGCACTATTTCTTCAAGCAGGGCAAAGAAGGTGAAATTGATGCCTATGGCGGGATCATGTTCCGTGTTTATGGCGCGATCCTAAACTGGGCGCTGCGGTTCCGTTGGATGGTGATTGCAATGCTGGTGGGCATTACCGTGGTCTGTTTCGCAGGATTTGGTTTGGTCAAACAACAGTTCTTTCCAGACTCGAATACACCGCTGTTTTTCGTGCATTACAACCTGCCGCAGGGCACACCCATTGCGCGCACCGCCGAGGATATGGCTGTTTTCGAAAACTGGCTGGCGGATCGGGACGATGTGGTATCTGTCACGACATTTGTTGGGCAAGGAGCAACTCGTTTTTTGTTGACCTACTCTTCGGAAAAACCGAACCCCAGCTACGGTCACATGATCATCCGGACGGAAACATTGGATGACATTCCGGCTTTGCGGGCGGATCTCGAGGCGTTTGGCTCGGCGCAGTTCCCCGAAGGCAAGTTCCGCACCAAGCGGCTGGTCTTTGGTCCTGGCGGCGGTGATCCAATTCAGGCCCGTTTCTCGGGAAGCGATCCGGCGGTGCTTCGGCAACTTGCGAATGAGGCTGTGCAGACGATGCGCGCGGCCTCGCCCAATGCGCTGAACGTCTATCACGACTGGCGCGAACAAGGGCTGGCTGTCCAGCCAATTTATGCGACCGAACGGGCGCAGACCGCAGGGGTGTCGCGCGAAGATATCGCGGCGACTCTGCAATTCTCGACCGATGGGATCACCGGTGGTGTGTTCCGCGAGCGCGACCGTCTGATTCCGATCATCTTGCGCCGCCCGGTGGACGGGGATTATTCGATCGTGGATCAGGTTGTATTCTCGGACCAGTCGCAGAAATTCGTGCCGATCGAGCAGATGGTCGACAGGTTCGAATATAAGGCACTCAATACGCTGGTTCACCGCCGGGATCGTGTGCTGACCATTACGGTAGGGGCCGACATCCCGCCGGATTTGACAGCTGCGCAGGTTCATTCCGAAGTCCGCACAGCCATCGAAAGCATGGAGCTGCCAGCGGGCTATCGACTGGAATGGGGTGGAGAGTTCGAGAATGCTGGCGATGCAAATAAAAGCCTGGGTCGTCAGTTGCCGTTGAGCCTGTTGATCATGGTTCTGATTTCGGTGCTGATATTCAACGCCATTCGTCAGCCGATCATTATCTGGCTGTTGGTACCGATGTCGGTAAACGGAGTGGTGATCGGTCTGCTGGGAACGGGTCTGCCGTTCACATTTACGGCGCTACTGGGACTGCTTAGCCTATCGGGGATGCTGATCAAGAACGGTATCGTTTTGGTCGAAGAGATCGACTTGGTACGTGCAACCGGGCAGGGGTTGCGTGAATCGATCATAGAGGCTTCGGTCTCGCGTTTGCGCCCCGTGATGCTGGCCGCAATCACGACGATTTTGGGTATGGCTCCGTTGTTGACGGATGCGTTCTTCAGGTCGATGGCGGTGACCATCATGGGAGGTCTGGCCTTTGCCACGGTCCTTACCATGGTGGCGGCCCCCGTGTTCTACATGGTGTTCTTCCTGCCGGAGGAACGGCGCAAGAAACCACCGCAGCCGGTTGTCTAAATGAAAAACCCCCGGTCATGGACCGGGGGTTTTGCTTTATTCTGGTGTAGTGGGAGAAGGTCAGCCTTGCAGGGACCTCACCTCGACATCACCTTCGGCCTGCGCCTTTATCGCCAACGCGGCAGCGTGGCTGGCGGCGGCGGTGGTGAAATATGGGATCTTGTCATAAAGCGCGATGGACCGGATGGCCTTGCTGTCCTCGACCGCCTGTGCACCTTCGGTGGTATTCATCACCAACTGTACCTGACCATCTTTAAGCATGTCAGCCACGTCAGGACGGCCCTCATAGACCTTGTTGACCAGATCACAGGCAATACCGTGCTCGGCCAGCCAGCTTTGCGTTCCGCGGGTGGCGACAAGGGCAAAGCCCTGCGCGGCCAGAACCTGTGCGGCCTCAAGCATGGCAGGCGTCTTGTCGGCATCCTTGATCGAAATAAACGCACGTCCCGAGGATGGCAGCACCATTCCCGCACCCATCTGTGCTTTGAGGAAGGCGCGGGGAAAGTCGCGGTCCCAGCCCATGACTTCTCCGGTCGAGCGCATCTCAGGCCCCAGAATAGTGTCGACGCCGGGGAACCGGGCGAAGGGCAGCACCGCCTCTTTCACCGAGAACCACGGCATATCCGGGTCTGCCAGTGTCATCTGGTCGGCGATCTTGGTGTCGTCCACGGTCTTATAAGCCGGGCGCAACGGGAAATCCGCCAGCTTCTCGCCGGCCATCACACGCGCGGCGATTGAGGCGATGGCGCTGTCCGTCGCTTTGGCCACGAAGGGCACGGTACGCGAGGCGCGCGGGTTGACCTCGATCAGGTAGATATCATCATCCTTGATCGCGAATTGAATGTTCATCAAGCCGACAACGTTCAGCGCCTTGGCCAGCTTGAAGGTCTGCTCTTTGACCCGGCCAATCACTTCTTTCGACAGCGAGTAAGGTGGCAGCGAACAGGCGCTATCGCCCGAGTGCACGCCGGCCTCTTCGATATGCTGCATGATGCCTGCGACATGAACATCCGTGCCGTCGCACAGCGCGTCGACATCCAGTTCAACCGCGCCCGCCAGATAGCTGTCTAGCAGCACAGGGCTGTCGCCCGAGACCACCACGGCCTCGTTGATATAGCGCCGCAGCTGGTCCATATCGCGCACGATTTCCATCGCGCGGCCACCCAGAACATAGGAGGGACGGATCACCAGCGGAAAGCCGATATCCTCGGCGATTTTCAGCGCTTGCTCGTCGGTCGATGCGATGCCGTTATTGGGCTGTTTCAGGCCCAGATCATTGACAAGCGCCTGGAACCGCTCGCGGTCTTCGGCCAGGTCGATGGCGTCGGGCGTGGTGCCGAGGATCGGAATGCCTTCTTCTTCCAGCGCGTTGGCCAGTTTCAGCGGGGTCTGACCACCGAACTGAACGATAACACCGTGCAGCGTGCCGTTTTCCTGTTCTTTCGTCAGGATTTCCATCACGTGTTCAAAAGTTAGCGGTTCGAAATACAACCGGTCTGAAGTGTCATAGTCGGTCGAAACCGTTTCGGGGTTACAGTTGATCATGATGGTCTCATAGCCCGCATCGGTCAGTGCGAAGCAGGCGTGACAACAGCAATAGTCGAATTCGATCCCCTGACCGATCCGGTTGGGTCCGCCGCCCAGGATAACAACCTTCTTGCGGTCACTCGGGCGCGCCTCGCACTCAACATCACCCATCATAGGGGCTTCGTAGGTCGAGTACATATAGGGCGTCTGCGCCTCAAACTCGGCAGCGCAAGTGTCGATGCGTTTGAACACTGCGTTAACACCCAGATTGCGGCGGGCGCGGCGTACATTGCCTTCGTCACGGCCTGTCAGGTTGCCCAAGCGCGCATCGGTAAAACCAAGCATTTTCAGCCTGCGGATACCTTCTTCGGTCACCGGCAGGCCGTCTTTGCGCAACTGACGCTCGGCCTCGATGATCTCGCGTATTCGGGCCAGGAACCAAGGGTCAAATTTGGTGACCCCAAAAATCTCATCGTCGGTCAAACCGTGACGCATGGCCTGCGCGATGGTGCGCAGACGGTCGGGGGTTTGCTTGCTGATCGCTTTGATCACCGCGACTTTGTCACTGACCTCGTCCCAGACACCAACGTTCAGGCCGGGGATTTCTACTTCATCAAAGCCAGTCAGGCCGGATTCCATCGAGGCCAGCGCCTTTTGCATCGATTCGTGGATCGTGCGGCCAATGGACATGGCCTCACCCACCGATTTCATCGCCGTTGTCAGGTAAGGTTCAGAGCCGGGGAACTTTTCGAACGCAAATTTCGGAATTTTTGTCACGACATAGTCGATGGTCGGCTCGAAGGAGGCGGGCGTGACCTTGGTGATGTCATTGTCCAGCTCGTCCAGCGTATAGCCAACAGCCAGTTTGGCCGCGATCTTCGCAATCGGGAACCCGGTCGCCTTGGACGCCAGCGCGGACGAACGCGACACGCGGGGGTTCATCTCGATCACGACCATTCGGCCGTCTTCGGGGTTGATCGCCCATTGTACGTTCGAACCGCCAGTCTCGACCCCAATCTCGCGCAGAACGGCGATGGAGCCGTTGCGCATGATCTGGTATTCTTTGTCGGTCAGTGTCAGGGCAGGGGCCACGGTGATAGAGTCGCCGGTATGCACACCCATCGGATCGATATTCTCAATGGAACAGACGATGATGGCGTTGTCGGCCGTGTCGCGTACCACCTCCATCTCATACTCTTTCCAACCCAGCAGGCTCTCATCGACGAGGATTTGGTTTACCGGCGAGGCATCCATGCCAGAGCGGCAGAAGTGAATATAATCCTCGCGGTTATAAGCCACACCGCCGCCGGTGCCGCCCATGGTAAAGGCGGGGCGAATGATGGCAGGCAGGCCGATGTCTTCCAGATCGCCCAAGGCAATCTGGACGCCAGCATCAAGATCGGTGGAGCCGTCGTCGCGCTTGGGGGCGGTAACGATGGTGGCCTTGGGGTTTTCGATGCCCAGCCGATCCATCGCTTCGCGGAATAGTTTGCGGTCTTCGGCCATTTCGATGGCGTCGCGGGTCGCACCGATCATCTCGACACCGAACTCGTCCAGTACGCCCATCTCTTCCAGTGCAAGTGAGGTGTTCAGTCCGGTCTGCCCACCCATTGTGGGCAACAAGGCGTCGGGGCGTTCTTTCTCGATGATCTTGGCGACAACTTCGGGCGTGATCGGCTCGATATAAGTGGCATCGGCCAGACCGGGATCGGTCATGATTGTAGCCGGGTTTGAGTTTACCAGAATGACCCGGTATCCTTCTTCGCGCAGGGCTTTACAGGCCTGTGCGCCTGAATAGTCGAATTCGCAGGCCTGACCGATGACAATGGGGCCCGCCCCGATGATCATGATCGACTGGATGTCGGTTCTTCTCGGCATAGCCTGTTTCCTTCGGTTAACTGCGAGTCAGGGCACCGCCCGCGTGCCCAAATTGTTCTGCGTTATAGGGACCGCGCCAAAAGGTTCAAGAGGTATCGGAAACAGGGGCGAAATTGCCGCTTTCCCCTCTTTCCCTTACCGCCGTATTGTCTATACCGCGCAGCACGACAAATGAGGATGCACGTGCGTATTCGTTTTGATCAGGGGCCGGCCGGATCGGGAACTTATTTCGAACGGCCAGACCGGGTGATCCGCGCAGACAAAGCGGAAGACGTGCCACAGGCTTTGGCGGCGCTGGATGAGGCACGCGCGGATGGGGCCTGGCTGGCCGGTTATGCAAGCTATGAGCTTGGATATGCGTTGGAACCCCGCCTGTTGGACCGGATGCCTACTGACCGCCGCCTGCCACTGCTGTGTTTCGGTGCCTATGATGCGCCAGGCCAGTGCGATCTGCCCGCACCCCTAGGCGGTGTTGCCGAATTCACACCGCGCTGGGACGAGGCAAGATATGCAAGCGCCTTTCAGCTGGTCCACGATGCGATCGGGGCAGGGGATATCTATCAGGCCAACCTGACGTTCCCCATTGACCTGACATTGCAAGGGGATAGCGCCGCGCTTTATGCGGCGTTGGCTGTGGGCCAGCCGGTCGGTCACGGAGCGCTGGTTCAGCAGGATGATTTGCCCGATTTGCTCAGCCGCTCGCCAGAGTTGTTCTTTCGCACCGGTGCAGATCGGACGATCGAAACCCGCCCGATGAAGGGCACACAACCCCGCAGCGAAGACATGGCCGAGGACGCGCGCCGCCGCGATTTCTTGTCGAGAGACGAGAAGAACCGCGCTGAAAACCTCATGATCGTTGACCTTCTGCGCAATGACATCAGCCGGGTTGCGCTGCCGGGGTCCGTAAAGGTACCCGAGCTATTCAAGGTCGAAACATATGCAACCGTGCATCAGATGATCTCGCTGGTGCAGGCACAGCTGCATCTTGGGGCAGAACTTTCCGATATCCTAAACGCGTTGTTTCCCTGCGGCTCGATCACAGGCGCGCCCAAAATTCGCGCGATGGAGATTTTGACCGATCTCGAACCCTGGCCACGCGATATCTATTGTGGTGCTATCGGTTGGGCCGCGCCAGACGGGCGATCCGAGTTCAACGTGGCTATTCGCACGCTGCTGGTCGAGGGCAACAAGGCCACGCTGAATGTGGGTGGGGGCGTTGTCTGGGACAGCACAGCCCCATCCGAATATGAGGAAGCGCTATGGAAGGCACGTTTCGCCCACCAGCTGACCCTGACTTCCGTCTGATCGAAACGCTGGCATTCCGGCCAGAGAGCGGGTTTGTGCGTGTTGGAAAACACCTAGCCCGGATGGAGCGTTCGGCACGGGCATTGGGGCTTCCTTTCGATGCAGGGCGCGCGATTGCAACGCTCGACCAAGTTGCGGGTTCAACCTCATTGCGCTGTCGATTGACGATGGACATCAGTGGCGGGTTTGGCGTGACAACCGGTGCACTGGCGGATAACCCGTTCGTCTGGCGGGTCGCAGTTTCCAATACGAGGCTTGCTGCCTCTGATATCTGGTTGCAGCACAAGACGACGCAGCGCGATGTTTATGACCGGGCCCGGGTGGCACTGCCAGAGGGCGTAGATGAGTGGCTGTTTCTGAATGAGCGTGACGAAGTGTGCGAGGGCACCATCACTAACATCTTTCTGGACATGCCCGATGGTCGTTGCCTGACGCCGCCCTTGTCCTCCGGCTTGCTTCCCGGGATCTTGCGCGAAGACTTGCTGGAAAATAATAAAGTCAGCGAGGCGGTGCTGACCATGACCGACCTGCAAAGCGCGGAAAGGTTCTGGATGGGCAATTCCTTGCGAGGCCTGATCTGGGCAGAATTGGCGGTACTGTGAACAGGCAAACCGATTGGGCTGAAGCCGCAGCACCTTCCCGTTGGTTGCGACTGGAATTCGGTTTGTTCTTCGTCGCCATACCTGTGCTGATCGCCGTACTTTTCCCGCCAAACTGGATGTTTCCATCGCTGTTTACTTTTACGGCCATCGGGATCGTGTTGTTGCATTTCACGCACGGATTTGCCTGGGCGGAATTGAGATATAACTGGCGCAACTGGTCCTGGCCGGAAGTCGCCGGCTTTGCTGTGGGAATGACCCTGTTTTGTGTTGCGCTAGTACGACTGACCCGTCCCGAAGCTGCCTTTTTCCTGTTGCACAACCAACCCGAGCTGCTGGCGATGATTTGGGTGTTTTACCCATTCGTTTCCGCCCTGCCGCAAGAGCTGCTGTTCCGGTCGCTGTTCTTTCGTCGCTACCACGCAATCCTGCCCAATGGACGCACAGCTTATCTGCTGAATGCATCGCTCTTCTCGCTTGCGCATTTGATGTATTGGAGCTGGATCGTAGCTCTGATGACATTTGCCGGAGGGTTGCTGTTTACCTGGGCCTATCGCAAACGCGGATCGTTTTTCTATGCGGTTCTGCTGCATGCCATCGCGGGGAACATCATCTTTGCGGTGGGTCTGGGCATCTATTTCTACTCAGGCAACGTGCAAAGGCCGTTTTGACGGTGCGACTTGCCTTGACTTTCCCAGTCTGACGCGGTGTATCGGCCCGACCAATTCTGCGCCCGAAGGGATATGATCCATGCACGCCTATCGCAGCCACACCTGCGCCGCTCTGACCGCCGCCAATGTCGGTGAAACCGTTCGCCTGTCTGGCTGGGTGCATCGGGTCCGAGATCACGGCGGCGTTCTATTCATCGACCTTCGCGATCATTTCGGCGTCACACAGGTTTTGTGCGACGGCGACAGCGCGGCATTCGCCGAACTGGAAAAAGTCCGCTCGGAATGGTGTATCCGTATCGATGGCACAGTCAAAGCGCGCGCCGCTGATCTGGTGAACGCGAAATTGCCCACGGGCGAGATCGAAGTTTACGTGCGCGAGTTGGAAGTACTGGGCGCCGCTGACGAGCTGCCGCTGATGGTGTTCGGCGATCAGGAATACCCTGAGGAAACGCGCCTGCGCTATCGCTATCTAGACCTGCGCCGCGAAGTGATGCAGCAGAATATGACCTTGCGCTCGGACGTTGTTGCCTCGATGCGCCGCCGGATGTGGGATCAGGGCTTCCGCGAGTATCAGACGCCAATCATCACGGCGTCCTCGCCTGAAGGCGCGCGCGATTTCCTCGTTCCGTCACGTCTTCACCCGGGTAAGTTTTATGCCTTACCGCAGGCTCCTCAACAGTTCAAACAGCTGATCATGGTGTCGGGCTTTGACAAGTATTTCCAGATTGCGCCCTGTTTCCGCGACGAAGATCCGCGTGCCGACCGCTCACCCACCGATTTCTACCAGCTTGACCTTGAGATGTCGTTTGTCGAGCAGCAGGACGTATTCGACACGATTCAGCCCGTTCTGACCGGCGTGTTCGAAGAGTTCGGCGGCGGCCGTAAAGTCGATCAGGACTGGCCGCAGATTTCCTACAAGGACGCGGCCCTGTGGTATGGCAGCGACAAGCCCGACCTGCGGAATCCTATTAAAATGCAAGTGGTCTCCGACCACTTCCGCGGGTCTGGGTTCGCGATTTTCGCGAAGCTGTTGGAGCAGGATGGCACCGAAATCCGCGCTATCCCTGCGCCGACGGGTGGCAGCCGCAAGTTCTGCGACCGCATGAACGCCTTTGCCCAGAAAGAGGGTCTGCCCGGTATGGGCTATATCTTCTGGCGCGATCAGGGCGAAGGGATGGAGGCCGCCGGTCCACTGGCCAAAAACATTGGCCCTGAACGGACCGAGGCGATCCGCCAGCAACTGGGTCTGGGCGTCGGAGACGCGGCGTTCTTCCTGGGCGGCAAACCGAAAGCCTTTGAAAAGGTGGCCGGCAGGGCGCGCGATGTGATCGGTGATGAACTGAACCTGACTGAGAAAGACCGCTTTGCCTTTGCCTGGATCGTCGATTTCCCGATCTATGAGCAAGACGAAGAAACCGGTGCGATCGACTTTGAACACAACCCCTTCTCGATGCCGCAGGGCGGGATGGAGGCGCTGAACGGCAATCCTCTGGATGTGCGCGGCTATCAATATGACCTCGCCTGCAACGGATACGAGCTGGTCTCGGGCGCGATCCGGAACCACAAGCCCGAGATCATGCTGAAGGCCTTTGAGCTGGCTGGCTATGGCGCGGATGAGGTGAAATCCCGCTTTGGCGCGCTGTTCAACGCCTTCCACTATGGTGCCCCGCCGCACGGTGGCTGTGCAGCTGGTATCGACCGGATCGTGATGCTTTTGGCCGATGAAGCCAATATCCGCGAAGTCATGATGTTCCCGATGAACCAGCGTGCCGAGGATCTGATGATGCAGGCACCGTCCGACCCGGCCTCGGACCAGCTGATGGAGTTGGGCCTGCGGATTATCCCTCAGGACTGATAGAAAACCCGCCACAGTCGCCTGTGGCGGGTTTTTCTGTTTTCAACCCATTCCCAATTCGCTGTTAGCGGGTTTACAGGAAATGGTCCTTTTTCCTCTCGCGGCTGTTCCGAATGTCACGCGCGCTGACGCGTGTCTGTCTGTATGCCCACAGACAAAGGAGCGATGCGGTAATTAGATATGCGGTTGTCACTTCAGATAGCCTCGCGCTGTTCCAGACGGGCCTGCACTATTCCCGCAACTTGGGCTGTCAGAGCGGTGATGGGCATACCAGCGGCGCGTGAGGCTGCCAACTGCTGGGCGGCTTCGGCCAGAACCGTATCTTCCGCATCACGGGCAACTCCGCGCAGGAATTGGGCCGCATAGTCCAGTGACCGATGGTCATTCGGTCCGGCCAGAACATCGGCAATATGTGCCATGTCGTCCTGATAGGCCATAGGATCGGGGCATATCACCTCATCCCGAACGGCGTGGAGCGTGCAGGGGCGGCGGTCTTCAGGTAGGCAATTCAGAATAGACGACTGGAAATAGGACAGTGAGTTAAGCGGTTTGGCAAGAAACCCGTCCGCACCAACCTCTGTCGCAAGGGTTTTTGAATTGTCGTCGCCTGACATGCCCAGAATCGCTCCGATCCGGGGCGTAGTCATGGCCAGTTCGGCAATCAGATCAGCGCCAGAGCCATCTGGCAGCCCCATATCCACCAAGATCACCGAAGGTCGATAGATCTGAAGATGGCGCCGGGCGGACTTCAGGCAATCGGCCCGCCTGATCCGCGCACCCGAATGCAAACACATTAACCGGATAGCGTCGCAGGCATAGCGGCTGTCCTCAACAACCAAAATGGTTTGTCCCAGCAGCGGCCGCGTGGCCGTTGGCTGTGCGGGTGCGGTGAAGGGGCTCGAATCGTCCATGGCAGAACTCCTATTCAGCAGATGCTTCACGCTAGGAACTTCTGGCTAACACGGGGTTAACGGCAATTTGGCGCACTTGTCCTTTGCCTGATCTGTCCCCATAACCGCTGCAACGCAGAAGGTAGGAGAGTTCCATGATTGGCCGCTTAAACCACGTTGCCATTGCCGTCCCTGATCTTGTGGCGGCGTCTGAACAGTACCGCAGCGCTTTAGGTGCCAAGGTTGGCGCGCCGCAGGATGAGCCCGATCATGGCGTGACCGTTGTGTTCATCGAATTGCCCAACACCAAGATCGAATTACTGTATCCGATGGGCGATGACAGCCCAATCAACGGTTTTCTAGAGAAGAACCCCGCCGGTGGAATCCATCACGTTTGCTATGAGGTCGAGGACATCATTGCCGCGCGGGATCATCTGAAAGAAACCGGCGCCCGGGTGCTGGGTAGCGGTGAACCCAAGATCGGGGCGCACGGGAAACCGGTTCTTTTCCTGCATCCCAAAGATTTCAACGGCTGTCTGGTCGAGTTGGAACAGGTATAAACACCGGAGGTGTACACATGACGATCACTGCAGGACTGGTTCTGTTTGCCGTCATCTGGTTCATGACGCTTTTGGTGATTCTGCCGATCCGCATCAAGACCCAGGGTGATTTGGGCGAGGTCGTTCCCGGCACCCATTCAGGGGCCCCGGAAGTGCATCACATGAAGAAAAAGTTATGGATCACCACCGGGGTGTCGGTTGTGCTCTGGGCTATCATTGCAGGGATCATTATTTCGGGCGTGATTTCGGTACGGGATTTCGACTGGCTAAATCAAATGGAACCGCGAAACTAAGCTTCAGGGCGTTGGCCCTGACAGCTTATGAAAGATATGCGTGAATGTAGCAGCTCCGATAATCGGGATCACAAGGTTCACCAGCGGAATAGACAGTGGGATGGCCATCAACGTGCCCGCAAGCCAAATTGTTGACGAATGTTGTGCCCGCAGTTTTCGCGCGCCCTCACGCCCGATACGGCGCATGGCTGCCAGCGTAAAATACTCACGCCCCAGCAGAAATCCGTTCATCGCCCAAAAGATAAACGGGGCCAGTGGCGTGAAGATCGCATAAAGGATCAGCGCCAGAAGGTTGGCCAGGATCAACACGCCCATAAAGCCAAGCGCGTCAGTGATCGCATCGCCTATCGGGATGCGTGGAACCGCGGGCAGGCTCGGATAATGCCTGTCCTCTACAGCTTGCGCGACATCGTCCAGAAAAACAGACGTGATGGCTGAGGCGACGGGAATCATCAGAAACACTGGCAGGATCAGCACCAGGAAAATGCCGGAATAGCTGAGGACGTCATTCAGCCAGGGAACTGCACCAATGAATGGCAGCGATATCTCGTCCCCTGACAGCCGGTTGATCAGCCAAATTGCACCGGCGCAGGCTGCGATCAGCATAAGAATGGTCAGACCAATGCCCCGAAGCAGGACCCCGCGGAATTTCGGGTCTCCGATCTGACCAAGCGCTGAAAAAAAGGCGTTGAGGATGATCATTCTGTGACCCATTCGGTCAGGGCATCAACATCCGGGCGAGGGCGGTCGGGCGGGGTCGAGCCCTCGGTCGCGATATGGATCAAACCGGCAACACTCTCGTTATCCCGCAATCCAAACGCCTTGCGACAGAATTCTGGATCGTGGGTTTGCCAGCCAGACAACCAATTCGCGCCCCATCCTGCGGTCAAAGCAGCGTTCAGCAAAGCAAGGCAAACAGCCCCAGCTGAATAGGTCTGCTCGATGGCTGGAATCTTTTCCGAAGGCTTCTGAACCTCGATCACAGCGACGGCGAGATGGCCTAAATCAAACTGTCCGCGCGCTTTTTCAATGTCTTGAGGGGATTTGCCAAGCGCCTCACCGCATTCCTGCGTCAACCCCGACAGGCGCCCCATTGCGCCTTTTTCAAGCACGATGAACCGCCAAGGTTCCAGTTTTCCGTGATCCGGGCTGCGGGCTGCTGCGGTCAGCAGGGGCATCAGCTGCTCACGGTCGGGGGCCGGTTCAATCAACGTTTTGGCTGGGCGCGACCGACGGGTCTGCAGAAACTCAAAAGCGGCCGGATTCTTCAAGGACATATGTTAACTTCCTTTACATAGGCTGTCTGTATCTGGTTGAACGTCTGGCGAGTTTCAAGTGCAATCGGCTGGACCAGTTGGATCAATTTCATTCCCCGCCCAACCGTGCAAGGGTCTTTGTTAACAGAAGGTGCCAATGGGAAAACCGAAACTAAGAAATCTTCCAGACCTGAGCGACCGTGTAGCACCGAATGCTGAGATTGCGGTCAGGGTTACCCCGAAAGCCGCAGCAGACAGGATTTTGGTTCAGGACGGAACGATCAGAATATATATCACTGCACCGCCCGAAAACGGCAGGGCAAATGAAGCCACGCGGGAGATTCTGGCGGTGGCGCTGGGGGTTGCTCCGTCCGCACTGATCCTGAAGCGCGGCCAGACATCGCGCGAGAAAGTCTTTGTGTGTCAGGCCTGATCGGGAGTTTCGCGAATTTGGTAAACACCTTCGGGCAGATCCAGTGCCGCAGCCAGATCACGAACCTGTTCGGGCGAAAGCGTAATCTTCTGAACCTGGTCAGTGCGCGGATCCAGTTGTTCCAGCGTTACGCATTCTGCAAAATTGTTAATGACCACATCCTCGTTCAAAGGCTTTTCGCCTTCGTCCACCAGGGTTATGACCGTCGAGTCGAATTCATGCTCAATCGAAAACATGTTTCCAGCTTGCCGGGCGGAACATTGCAATGCAACCCGTTCGTGGGAAATCGTCCGGTGGCGAACCGCCTTGTGTCGGGCTATGTTCGACGAAAAGGCATGACCGGACCAAAGGAAATAGTATGCGTCGCCTGATCTTGTTGATATTTGGTCTGGTTCTTTCGGCCTGTGACACTGGTTCGTTACGCGTTCAGCCGGTAGAGGAATGGCAACAACCTTCAACTGATTTTCAGGTCGATGTGCTGACCTTTCGCGAAATCAGTCAAAGGGTCGGGGATGTGGCGCGCGCAGAGTGCAAGCGGCGCAGTAATGTCAGCAACTGCGATTTTTCGATCGTGGTTGATCTGAACCCTCGCGCACCAGCAAATGCTTTTCAAACCTTGGATGACGACAATCAACCAGTCATAATCTTCACCCGCGCGATGATTCAATCGGTGGAAAACGCCGATGAACTGGCCTTTGTGATGGGGCATGAATCTGCTCATCACATCCTGCGCCATATTCCCCGCCAGTCCGAAAACTCACGAGAAAGTGCCGCGATTTTTGGCGAGCTTGCACGCATAGCGGGGGCAAATGACGCAGATCTTGAACAGGCGCAGAAGCTGGGCGCGCAGGTGGGTGCCCAGATATATGTCAAGGACTTTGAACTGGAAGCGGACCGGTTGGGAACGATCATCACGCACCGGGCAGGTTATAATCCCTTGTTAGGAGCCCGCTATTTTGCCCGAATTCCTGACCCGGGCGATCGTTTTCTAGGCACCCATCCACCGAATGCTCAGCGCGTCGAAATTGTTTTGGAAACCTCGCGGCAGCTTGGGCTGACACAATGACGGGACTGAAACGGTTGGGGGTTGTCTTGACGGACCGCGGATCGAAATATGCCGTGTCCGGCGCTTTGGTCAGTTCCCGTGACGAGGTGGCTGCTGTCCTGCAGGATCTGAAATCTGACAAAAGCTATGCCAAGGCCACGCACAATACCTGGGCCGCAATCCTGCCCACTGGTGCGCTCAAGGCGGATGACGGGGAAAGCGGTGCCGGAATGGTGATTCTGCGCATGCTGGAAAGGGCCGAACTGAGCGGTCATATCGTCATTGTCACTCGATGGTATGGCGGAAAAAAGCTGGGCGGTGATCGATTCCGACGGGTGCAGGATGCAACACGGGCTTATCTGGACGAACTGGAATTGGGACTTTGACCTGCGTCAAGGCTTGGGCTGTTTCGTATTGCTAGTCTGATCGGACAAAGCGAAACGGAAAGGAATGCCAATGCCCGATCGCGAAACGCTTAGGCATCATGCTGGTCTTGTTGACCGTATGGCTGGCAAGCTGGGGGTGGATCTGCAGGAATCTGCAATCGCTGGACATATATCGGTGGATCAGATTACCGATGCGGTTCTGCGATGCACCGATTGCCCGAACCCGGGCCATTGCCAATCTTTTTTGAATCAACCGGTTCTGGCAACGCAGACACCCGAATATTGCCGGAACCAGGATTTGTTAAGCAAGTTGATCCCTTAGGGGGGCCGCAATGCCGCGCCTTGGACACCTCACGACTCATTTGCGCCTTGTGTTGAGGATGGGGCAAACTACGGGTACGGATATTGTGCGGGCCCACAATAAAGGTCGGCTAAGTCAGGAAGACTGGGCTGAAATGATCCGCCTGTGTCAGGGATGTGGCTGGGCGGCTGCCTGTCCGGATTGGATGGAAAGACATCCAGATGTTGCAGGAGCACCACAAACCTGCCCGAACAAACATCAATTCGCCGCGTTGAAAGTAATACAAATGCAGGAATTGGGATGAAACACGCTGTACTGGGCGACGTGGAAAAGCACTTTTGGCTGACTCGATCTGTTGCCCGATGCCTTAAGATCTCGTTGACCGAAGCCATGTCCGACGGGCGGTTGAGTCCGGATGAATACGCCGAGATGGTAACGCGTTGCCGGGCCTCGGACTGTCACGAGAAATGCACGATATGGCTGGCCGTACAGCAATCTGATCCCCGTTCAGCGCCCGGGTTCTGCGTAAATAGCCATGTTTTCAACCGGCTGAAGTGATCAGATCTTGGAATGTGTCCCGTCGCAAAACGGTGGGTTAGCGCAGTTTTTACAGCCGCAGAAGAACAGTTTCTTGCTGGTATCAGCGGTGAACTTGACCGGTTCAAAGCTGGTTCCTTTGTGAGATCCATCACAAAATGGCTGCCGATTGGACCGGCCGCACGAGCACCAGAAATAGCTTTTTCCTTCGGTTACTTCGATTGGATAGGGCGCTTTTTGCGCAATGACTGGACCTTCTGGCATCTGATTTCTCCGTTCGCTGACTGTCCCCAGTCTATCGCCTGAACAGATGTGCCGAAAGCAGTAGCTGCCACGCGGCACCCATTCCATGGGCAATCCCCCCGGCATGGTTTTGCCTGCTTTCGCAAACGCGCTGTTGATTTTATTGCAAAATTACCAACCACACCGTATTGTGAAGTCGGCCCCATGTTCAGGGCAATAACAGAAATTAATTAGAGGAATGACGGACATGAAACTCAAATTTGCTGCCGTTAGTGCGTTTGCCCTGGTTCTGGCTGCTTGCTCACAACAGGAAGAGCCGACACCGGTATACATTACCCCAGATTATGACAAATACGGCACGCCGAGCTGCCCGGCAGGGACAGATCTGGCGACGACCGAAGCAGGTCAGACCGTATGTAATCCGACTGCTCAATAAGATTTTCGCGGGCGGATTCCGACATAGCCGCCCGCACAATCGAACAAAAAAGCCGCCCTATGGGTGGCTTTTTTATTGCCTGTCATACGGTGTTAGGGTTTCTGTTTGACCTATTGAATTACCGAGGTCGCATGAGAAAACTTGTCACCCATCTAAAGGACCGCATCCGCTGGAGCTGGCAGGGATTGGCTGCCACTTGGCACAGTGAATACTCGTTCCGCGCTTGGGTCTGCACCAATCTTGTTTCTGCGGGTCTGGCCCTGTGGCTGCCCCTGAGCGATGGCGTTCGGGCTCTGATACTGGTGATCGGTCTGTTGGTTCTGGTGGCCGAACTGTTCAACACGGCGATCGAACGGGCGGTGGATCATACTTCGACCGAACACAATTTATTGGCCGGGCAAGCCAAAGACGCCGCCAGCGCTGCGGTGGCACTGACTGCTTTGGCTGGCGGATTGGCCTGGGTTATCGGGCTGTTGAGCCTTTTTTGACTGCCTTTTGGTCGGTCAATTCAGTCTGGTGAGGCTAGCGAAGCTTGCCCCATAGATCGTATTCCCCGGCCTCGTCTACCTCGACCGAGACGATGTCGCCCGGTTTCAGGGCCTCATACCCTTCGTCGATGAACAGGTTGCCGTCGATCTCGGGCGCATCTGCGGTGGTGCGGCAGGTCGCGGCCTCATCATCGATCTCATCCACGATGACCTGCAGGGTCTGGTCGACCTTTGCGGCCAGTTTGGCCTCGGAAATCGCCTGAGCCTTTTCCATGAACCTCTCCCAGCGGTCCTGTTTGACCTCGGCGGGCACATGGTCAGGAAGATCGTTAGAGCGGGCTCCGTCGACGTTTTCGTACTGAAAACAACCGACGCGATCCAACTGCGCCTCATCCATCCAGTCCAGCAGGGTCTGGAACTCAGCCTCGGTCTCGCCGGGATAGCCCACGATAAAGGTGGATCGCAGAGTGATGTCAGGACAGGTCGCGCGCCAGGCGGCGATCTCGTCCAATGTTCTGGCAGCTGCAGCTGGGCGGGCCATTCGTTTCAAAACATCCGGATGTGCGTGTTGAAAAGGGATATCCAGATAAGGCAGCACGTTGCTGCCAGCATCCGCCATCAGCGGGATCAGTTCACGTACATGCGGGTAGGGATAGACATAGTGCAGACGAATCCAGGCATCCAACTGACCCAATTCACGCGCCAGATCGGTGATATGGCTGCGGACCTCACGGTCTTTCCAGGGATTCACGTCATATTTCCGGTCCAACCCATAGGCCGACGTGTCCTGAGAGATCACGAGCAATTCGCGCACACCGTTATCGACCAGCTTTTCCGCCTCGCGCAGAACAGCATGCGCCGGACGGCTGGCCAGTTTGCCGCGCATGTCCGGGATGATGCAAAACTTGCATTTGTGGTTACAGCCCTCGGATATCTTGAGATAGCTGTAGTGGCGCGGCGTCAGTTGAACGTTGGCCGCAGGCAGCAGATCCACGAAGGGGTCGGGATCAGGCGGCACGGCCTTGTGTACCGCGTCCAGCACCTGTTCGTATTGATGTGGTCCGGTGACGGCCATGATACGCGGGTGATGCTCGCGGATGTAATCGGGTTCGGCCCCCAGGCATCCGGTTACGATAACCTTGCCGTTTTCTACCAAAGCCTCGCCGATGGCATCCAGAGACTCCGCCTTGGCGCTGTCCAGAAATCCGCAGGTATTCACAATCACGGCATCCGCGCCTGAATAGTCCGGCGAGATGCCGTATCCTTCGGCCCTCAGGCGCGTCAGAATCCGCTCGCTGTCGACCAAAGCCTTGGGGCAACCCAGCGATACCATGCCGATGGTCGGCTGGTTCGGACGTAGTGTATCAGTGATCCGGGCAGCAGGTGCCAGGTCGGGGCGGAGGTTTGGCGGGTTTGTGGTCATGGCGCGGCATATAGTGGGGAAAGCTTCCCCTTGCAAATGCGCTGCCGTCTTTGAATGATCTTTTTATAGCGTGCCAAATAAGTCGGAGAGCAGAAAATGAAATGGCTAATGCGCATCCTGTTCCTTTTGGTGGCTGTGGTCGGTCTTGTCATCGGCGCGTTGCTGCTGATGCCGGGCGACAAGTTGGCGACCATTCTGGCCGAGCAGGTCAAGGCACAAACCGGGCGTGATCTGAAACTGTCGGGGGGCGTTAAGCTGTCCTTCTGGCCTGTGCTGGGCATGGAAACCGGGGCGGTTTCCTTCGGAAATGCCTCGTGGGCGGGGTCTGAGCCGATGCTGAGCGCCGAAAGCCTGGCGGTTGGGGTCGATACCTTGGCCATTTTGTCCGGCGATGTGCTGATCAAACGGATTATTGCCGAGAATCCGACCCTCAGACTTGAACTGTCAGACGGGCGCGGAAACTGGGAGTTTGACACGGCCGTCGCCCCGACAGCCAGCGGCTCGGGTGGATCAAAACCGGCCGATGCATCGCGTGCGGTGACACTGGAGCATCTGAAACTGACTCAGGCGCGTCTGATCTTTGTTGAAAATGGATCGGCCCGATTTGATGTCGCAGATGTGGATTTGTCTGCTAGTTGGCCAGCAGTCTCGGCCCCCATGGTTCTGGATGCACAAATGCCGGTTCCGGGCGGTGAGGCCCGCGTGGATATCAAGATACCCGACCTGCCGGCCTATGCCTCGGGCGCGGCATCCGAGATTGAGCTGGCGCTTGCCGCCCCCGGTGGTGACATCGGGTTTGACGGGCGCGTCAACCTTGCCGGAGAGATGGACGGCAAGCTGCAGTTGGAAACCAAAGACACGGAAAAAATGCTGGCTGCGTTTGGTCAGGAGGGCGTTGGAGTGCCGCACGGGTTGGGCCGCGCTGCGAATGTGTCGGGGCAGATGACTTATACCAGAGATGGCCGCATATCTGTGCGCGATCTGGTGGCTTCACTCGACAGTAACCGTTTTACAGGCGAAGTTGATATTGTAATTTCCAACCCGCCACAGATCACCGCTCGGCTGGATGCCAGTGATCTTGATCTTTCTCGCTATAATCAAAGTGGTCAGACGGACTCGTCCAGTTCCGGCGGTTCCGGCTCGGGTGCTGCCTCGGAGGGGTGGTCAAGGGAACCGATCGACGCCTCCGCGCTGGCTTTGGCCAATGGTGAAATTCGACTGACAGCCAAATCTATCGCGTTGCCCGAGCTGACGCTTGGCCCCAGCGACCTGACAATGCGGCTGGACCGGTCTCGGGCTGCATTGGAGATGAACCCGGCAACCTTGTTTTCCGGAACGCTGAACGGGCAGGTGGTGGCCAATAATCGGAATGGGTTGTCCGTTGGCGGCAAGATAAAGGCCAAGGGCATTGACCTCAAACAAGCTCTGACAGCCTTGGTCGGGGTCGAGCGGCTGTCCGGGACCGGGTCGGGATCATTCGAGTTTCTGGGCGTCGGCCAGAACGAGAATCAGATCATGCGTTCTCTCAGCGGTAAGGGCCGCTTGGATGTAGGAAAGGGGCTGATATCGGGTTTTGACCTTGATCGTCTGATGGGACGAGGCAAAGGTTCGGGTGGCACCACCGTGTTCAACAGCCTGACGGCTAGCTTCACCATTGATAAGGGCGTTTTGCAGAACAACGATCTGTTGATGTCGCTGGACAATTTCCGCGCGGATGGCAAAGGAAAAGTCGGGATCGGAGCGCGCAATATCGACTATCTGTTCACGCCAGTCGCTCTGCGTGCGAATTCGGGAGAAGGCCTGTCGGTTCCGGTGCGTATAGTTGGACCATGGAGCAATCCGTCGATCAAGCCGGACCTGACCAAGGTGATCGAAGCGGCCGCCGGAGGAAAAGTCAAAGAGCTTGAGGATGATGTCAAAAAGAAAGTCATCGACAAGATAGGCGGCGATACCGGTACGGCCGGGACTGACGGTGACAGCGTCGAGGACGCGCTGAAGAACAAGCTTGAGGACGAGGCCAAGAAAGGGCTGCTTAAGCTGTTTGGCGGAAATTGAAGTGTCGGGGCCAGAGCCCCGACACCAACGCTCAGATGGTCTGGTCGTAATCCCCGACACCCGGTTCGGTTCGGATGACCGCGTCGATATCCGCAAAAATGGCCCGCATCTCTTCTTCGCTTTCGCTGCTTTCGCAGACGACCACCAGATTGGGCGTATTCGACGAGGCGCGCACCAACCCCCAGCTGCCATTGTCCAGAATGACTCGGGCACCGTTGACAGTGACCACTTCCTTGATCGGGCGACCTGCAAGCGTCTCTCCGGCTTCGGATTTGGCGACCAGCTTTGCGACCAAACGGTCGAGTATGTCGTATTTCTCGGTATCCGCTGCATAGGGGGACATGGTCGGTGTCGACCATGTTTTCGGTAGTGCCTTTCGCAGGTCGGACATGCTTTGGTCCGGGTTGCGGTCCATCAGTTTACAGATCTCAACCGCGACGCGCATGCCGCAATCATAGCCACGGCCAATCGGTTCGGCCAAAAAGTAATGCCCCGACTTTTCGAACCCAGCCAGCGCGTTGATCTCTTTGACTCGCCGCTTCATGTGGCTGTGGCCGGTTTTCCAATAATCTGCCTTGACCCCGCGGGCCTTCAACTCGGGGTCGCTGGCAAAAAGGCCGGTTGATTTCACGTCGGCGACAAAGGTGGCATTGGGGTAAATCTTGGCCAGACCGCGGGCCATGATCACGCCGACCTTATCAGCAAAAATCTCCTCCCCCTCGTCATCCACAACGCCACAGCGGTCACCGTCACCATCGAACCCCAGCGCCATGTCGGCACCGCTGGCTTTCACGGTATCGGACATGTCGTGCAGCATTTCCATCGCTTCTGGGTTCGGGTTGTAATGCGGGAAGGTATAGTCCAGCTGGTTATGGCTGGGCACGACTTCGACCCCCATGCGTTCAAAGATTTCCGGGGCAAAGGCGGATGCGGTGCCGTTCCCTGTGGCACAGACCACTTTGAGAGGTCGGGATATTCTGAAATCGCCGACCAGATCGTCGATATAGGCCTCTTTCACGCCATCAACGAATTCGTAGGACCCGCCAGGGTGGGTCTGCCCTTCGCCATTCAGAACAATGTCTCGCAGTTCCGACATCTCGTCCGGGCCATGGGTCAGGGGACGTTCAAACCCCATCTTGACCCCGGTCCAGCCATTTGGATTGTGGCTGGCCGTGACCATGGCCACCGCTGGAACGTCCAGATGGAACTGAGCGAAATAGGCCATCGGGCTAAGCGCCGGGCCGATATCCTTTACCTGAATTCCCGCCTGCATCAGGCCCAGGATCAGGGCATTTTTAATGGCCAGAGAATAATCACGATAATCATTGGCTACAGCAATCACGGGTTCAATCCCACGCTTGCGCATCTGTGTGCCCAGACCCAACCCCAGTGCGGTCATGCCCGGCAGGTTGATCTCTTCTGGATATTTCCAGCGGGCATCATATTCGCGAAAGCCGGTTGGCTTGATCATTGCGTCGCGCAGAAAGCTCCAGGTGTTCGGAGTCACCTCGGGGTTGGGTTTGGTCATGGGAATACTCTTGTTCAGATCTGGATAGGGTTGGCCTTGGCCAACGCATCAAAACGCATCAATGTATCGATGAGCTGCGGCATCTGGTCCAATGGGATCATATTAGGACCGTCGGAAGGTGCAGTATCAGGGTCCTGATGGGTTTCGATAAAAACCGCACCGATGCCAAGCGAAACCGCAGCGCGGGCCATCACGGGCGCGAATTCTCGCTGCCCACCAGTAGAACCACCTTTGCCGCCAGGCTGCTGTACCGAGTGTGTGGCATCCATTACGACCGGGTATCCCGTTTTGGCCATCTGCGGCAGGCCGCGCATGTCAGCGACCAACGTATTATATCCAAACGAAGTTCCGCGTTCTGTCAGCAGGATGTTTGTGTTCCCAGTGCTTTCTACCTTGCTCACGATGTTGCCCATCTCCCATGGGGCCAAAAACTGTCCTTTTTTGACATTAACCGCCTTGCCGGTTTCGCCAGCTGCGAGCAGCATATCTGTTTGTCGGCATAGAAAGGCAGGGATTTGCAGCACGTCCACAGCCTCGGCCGCAATCGCGCACTGGGCTTCGGTATGTACGTCAGTCAGCACTGGAATGCCCAAGGTTTTGCGGATGTCATCCAGAACCTTGAGCCCTGTGTCTATTCCCATACCTCGCGCACCCGACAGCGAAGTTCGGTTCGCCTTGTCGTACGAGGCTTTAAAGACGTACTGCGCCCCGGCGGCGTCGCAGGCCTCTTTCATTTTTCCTGCGATCATTTGGGCATGATCCGCAGATTCCAGTTGGCAGGGACCGGCGATGATCGTCAGCGGAAGATCATTGCCGACCGTGAGATCGGAGATTTTTACATGTTTCATGTGTCTTACGAGGATACCTGTTCACGAAGGACCGACGCGGTAAGCGAGATCATCAGGTAGATACCAGCAAACAACAGGAAAGCCAAAATCGTATTTTCGAACTTGCGCGGATAGCTGGGTTCCTGACTGGGAACAGGATTGACGGAAACCGTCAGATACCGAACCTGACGATTGGCTTCGGTCCTGGTTGTCTCCATATGCTGCATAGCTGATTGCAGGATCATATCCCGAGCGGCCAGATCGGCCTGTGCCATCTGAATCCGAACACTCAGCCTGGCCAGCGAATTCTCGCCGGCAGAGACATCCAGCATTTCGGCGTTCAATTCCTCCAGCACAACCGTAAGCCGTGCGATATCGGCCTGTGCGCCATCCACCTTGGCTTTGTTTGGGCGGCGATTGTCCAACAAGGCTGCAAGCTGCAGTTCTTTGTCCTGAATAAGCGTCTCGATTTCGTTTATGCGGCCCCGCAACCCGGCAATGACGCTTTCAGGGTCAAGGATTGCGCCTTGCAGCTGAAGCTCGATCAGGTCTTCCTGAGCTTTCTTGCGTTCTTCCTGAGCGCTTACAAACCCTTCCCGGGCATCTTTCATCTGGTCTTCGCGTTTCTTTTCGGTCAGCGCGTTTACCCGTTGCTCGGCATAGGAAATCAGTTCTCGTGAAAACGCGGCCGAAGTCTGGGGGTCAGGTGTCGCCACCTCCATCCGGATCAGGCCATCGGTCGGGTCATATCCGACCGTGATCATGCGTTTGTACAGCTTGTAAGCCTCTTCGAGACTGGCGTCTGGGGACAATCGCTGAATGGGGTCGATCCAGTCCTGTTTGAACACATCAGCGAAACCGGCCTCTGTGTCCAAAAGTTCAAGCGCATCTTTCGATTCCAGAAACTCCTGGGTGGCAACCGAATCCTGCGTGGTCGCAAATTGGGTCCCTGCCAGAAGCCCTCCAATAGAGCCCGCGCCCCCGTCCGCCTGAAGGATCAGAAAGGCAGAGTTGCTGGCGTACATTGGGGTCGCGATCCGATAGAAATAGAGACCCACGACAAAGGTAGGTAGCAGGACAAAGGCCGCAAGCCGCGCAAACAGAGCGAACAGTTTGCGACGGCGGCGGCGGGCGATGTCCCTCTGAATCTGTCCGATTTCACGTTCACGCCGCTCGGCCGGGCTCATCTCGGGTCCGGGCAGATTCTCTGGTGCATCTTTCACGGTCTGGGGCAGGTGGATCGTGATGCGATCATTCGTCTGCTCGTCCGAAGTTTTCTTTTCCGAGGCAAGGTTCAGCAGACTGGAGCGTTCAAACGGATCAATTCCCTTTTTGCGCAACAACCGAACTGCATCATAGTCCGAAGTCGCCGCAAGACCGTTTTTCTGGGCGAGACGACGTGCCACCCTCAGTTGGCGGCCGGTCAGTCCTTCGCGTTTGATAGCGTCGATCTCGGTCCCTACTGGCGGTTCATTTGCTGCGCCGGGCGCCTGTGTGGCCTGGCGAATGCGCGAGATCGCGTCTTCGCGCGTTTCGGCATTTCCCGCAGACCGCCGTTTGCGACGCCAGTTGTATTTATCAGCCCTGGGTTTGGTAGTCATATAACTGCTTTGCCTCTTCCAAGGTTTCGAACAAGTGAAGCTGACCATCCACTAATACCGCCGCCTGACGCGCGAATTTTTCAAGCAGGGCCGGGTTGTGAGAGACGATGACCAGTGTTGTTGTGCGCAGCCGTTCCTGCAGAATGTCGCCTGCCTTTTTGTTGAATTCAACATCTGTTGTGGCCGGCATCCCTTCGTCGATGAGGTACATGTCGAAATCCAGAGCCAGCATCAACGCAAATGTGAACCGCGACCGCATACCGGATGAATAGGTCGCCAGCGGTTGATTGAAATATTCACCCAGGCCACACAGCCAACTGCAATATGCCTCGACATAGTCCGGGTCCATACCATAGATTTTGGCGATATAGCGCGAGTTCTCCAGAGCCGACAGCTTGTTTGAAACTCCGCCGGTAAATCCCATCGGAAAAGAGACGCGGCAGGATTTGCGAATGACCCCTTCGTCGGGTTTCTCTAGTCCGGCCATCATGTTGATCAGGGTGGTTTTTCCGGTACCGTTCGGGGCCAGAATACCGATGGATGTGCCAAGTTCGACGCGAAAAGACACTCTGTCCAGAATCACCTTTCGGCGCGTCCCGGTCCAAAAGGACTTGCTGACATTTTCAAACTCAAGCATCCAAAGCCTGCGGGTTTATCTTGTTGTTGCGCCGTTCGGACCGGCGAAAGAACGGTACCTCTACGGCGCCATATAGGCCACATTATGTCGAATTATGAAATAAATGATCAATGCGTTCCGGGGGTCGTTTTTGGTAATGTGACTTTTGCATCTGTTGGCGTCTGGATGTGTGTTACCTATCTTGCTTTCAGAACACTAACCATCTGATGCGGCACTGATTGCGATCTCATGAACCCACTCGAAAAAGAAATAGAGGCCTGCCGTATTTGTGCCGACCGATTTGCGGCAACCGAAACCGCGCATGAACCAAGACCCATTGTCTGGTTCCGCAAAGACACGCCCATTTTGGTCTGTGGTCAGGCTCCGGGGGCACGAGTGCATGCGTCGGGTCGCCCTTTTACCGACCCTTCCGGTGATCGGCTTCGGGCGTGGTTGGGTGTTGATGAGGAGCTGTTTTATGACCGTTCGCGTGTCTCGATCGTTCCAATGGCGTTTTGCTTTCCTGGCTATGATGCGCGCAAGGCAGATTTGCCTCCTCCGTCAGTATGCGGTCAGACTTGGCACGATCGGGTCATGGCGGATCTTGGGCCTGTGCCGTTGACCATTCTTGTCGGGGGGCACGCCCATAGATATCACCTGAAGTCACGTGGGTCAGTCACCGAAACCGTCCGCAACTGGCGGGACTATGCGCCGCGGGTCTTTGCCTTGCCTCATCCGTCCTGGCGGAATACGGCATGGATGAAGAAAAACCCGTGGTTCGAAGCCGATCTGTTGCCGGTTTTGCGCGCACGGGTGCAAGAGGTTCTGAATGACTGAGATTTCGGCTCTGGACGCCGCCCATGCCGCGGCTGAGGCTGCTCCGCAGGATGATGCGGCCCGTCTGCGTTTCTTTGAACGGCTGGCTGACAGTGAGCTGTTCCTGATGCTGACGGAAGAGGCAAAGAACGAGAATATTTCGCCCGAATTGTTCGATGTGGCAGATGGGCGTTTTGTGCTGGCTTTCGATCGCGAAGACCGGCTGGCCCGCTTCGCAGACCGCCCGGTGCCCTATGTTGCGCTGTCGGGGCGGGTTTTATCGTCTATGTTGTCGGGGCAGGGGATCGGGCTGGGGTTGAACCTTGAGGTTGCCCCGTCCTCGATGTTGATCCCGCCCGAGGCATTGGGCTGGTTGGTGGAAACTTTGCAGCATGGTCCCGAAGAGGTGCAACAGCACCTGTCCGAGTTCCTGGCTCCATCGGGGTTGCCCGACGAACTGCTGACAGCTTTGGACGCCAAGCTGGCTACGGCCATTGGGTTGGCGCAAGCCGCCTATCTGGTCAGCACCAAAACGGCTGAAGGTGGGTTCGGGCATTTGCTGGGTTTTGTCGATGCCGTCGAAGGGGCAGAGGCAGCTCTGGCCAAGGCCGCATCCGAAGCGCTTACCTTTTCCGGGGTCGAAGCTGGGGCAATGGACGTAGGTTTTTTCAAATCAAGTGACACGGCCGCAGCGTCTTTGGCGCGGGTGGGTTTGCGGTACGATCTGCCGCAGCCTGAGGCGCGTGTGAATGCGCATATCGCTCCTGGGCGCGATCCGGACAAACCGCCTTTGCTCAAGTAATGGTAGAATGGGGCTTCGCAGATTGATGCGCGAAGCCCGGTTTGTTTACTCGGCTGCTGGCTCCAGCTTGTCCTGTGTACGCGTTTCAAAGTCGCCGGCCTCGTGGCGTTCGTGAAGCTGTGTATGCTTTTCGCCAAAGGCACGATTGACCATGCGACCACGTTTCACGGCGGGACGGGCGTCAATCTCCTTGGCCCAGCGCATGACGTTCTTGTAGGATTCGACGTCCAGGAACTCGGCTGCGCTGTACAGGCGCCCAAGAACCAGTTGTCCGTACCAGGGCCAGATCGCGATATCGGCGATAGAGTAATCCTCGCCTGCGATATAGGTTTTCTCGGACAACTCCCGATCCAGAACATCCAGCTGCCGCTTGGTTTCCATGGCAAAGCGGTTGATGGGATATTCCCATTTCTCGGGCGCATAGGCGTAGAAATGGCCAAACCCGCCACCCAGATATGGTGCACTGCCCATTTGCCAGAAAACCCAGTTCATCACCTCTGTCCGTTCTGGCCCGGATTCGGGTAGAAATGCGTTGAACCTTTCAGCCAGGTGAAACAGAATCGAGGCACTTTCGAACACGCGCACTGGTTTTTCACCGGACCGATCCCAAAGGGCAGGGATCTTCGAGTTCGGGTTGGCCTCGACAAAGCCCGAACTAAACTGATCTCCCTCGCCGATGTTGATCAGCCAGGCGTTGTACTCGGCCTCTTCATGGCCTAGCGCCAGAAGCTCTTCCAGCATGACGGTTACTTTTACCCCGTTCGGAGTGGCAAGCGAATAGAGCTGCAGAGGATGGCGCCCAGCAGGCAAATCCTTGTCATGAGTTGCCCCCGCAATCGGGCGGTTGATATTAGCGAATTGTCCGCCGTTTTGGCTGTCCCATGTCCAGACCATCGGGGGCGTATAGGTCGATTGCTCGCTCATTTCTTGCCTTTCTCAGCAAAGTTCGGGTGAATTATCCGTTCGCTTCAACAGCTAATATTGCAAAGGGCAAAGTCCAACCCTGCCCGTTGGGAAGATTTTGTAACATTCAGTGCAAAAGACTTCACGTTTTCTCATTCGATGTCACAGCGACGCGAGCGGGACTGCGTTCGATCGAGGAATCACCTATTCTCTGCACAGCCCCGTATTCCGGGCCGATCACCCATCCAATAAAAAAGGACCGCCCTTATGAAACGATTTGCCTGGACCTTAGCTGCGACCTTGGCATTTGCCATGCCTGCCCTTGCAGGTGATCAGTATGTGGACGGCACCGGCTATGCGGTGTCGGGATATGACGTGGTTGCCTATCGCAGTCTGGATCAGGTTGCTGTCGGTCAATCACAGCCCGAAGCCGTTCGCGGAAGGTCAGATATTACGGCCGAATACAACGGCGTTACCTGGGCATTCTCGACCGAAGAGAACCGGGACAAGTTCCTGGAAAACCCTGCTTATTATGCGCCGCAATATGACGGTCACTGCGCCTATGGCGTGTCACGCGGTGGCAAGGTGCCTGCGAACCCGAACTTGTGGCGGATTGTTGATGACAAGCTGTATCTGAACATTACCGATGTGGTTGTCGGGTTCTTTGAAGAAGATATTCCCGGCAATATCAATCTGGCTGAAGGAAACTGGCCGGGCATCGAGGCCGACGGGGCCTCCAGCAGCGTGATCCCGAAGTTTACCTCCGAAGGCCCGGTCGCAAACTGAGAGTTCTGCAACGGATGCAAAGCCCGGCATTGATTTGCCGGGCTTTTGTTTGTCATCCGGCCAACCAGTACTCATCCTGCGTTTGCTGGTCGGCGTTGAATCTGATCCGCACGCTGCGGGCGCCCGGAAATTTCTTGGTCGCAAGCGCAACGGGTACGACAACTTCGCCAGTGCCCGCATCTTTGGACTGAAAGCTCAGAATCTCTGTCTTGACGCGCTTGGAGCCAGCGAGAACACTCGTCGGCAATGCGACGCGGTTAGCACCTTCGCAGACAGGTGCGGAAATGAAATAAGTCAGGTTGCGGCCATGCAAGCCGACAGCGTCCGGAATGTGGTCAGCATCTTGCAGGCGATCCGCATCTTGACTGTCCACCGGGGTGTCCTGCAAGTGGGGCAGCGCCGTATTCAGCATTGCACGACAGGCATCAATATCTTGGGTTTCCAGCTGAATAACGCGTTTGCGCAATCGGGGGCGGCGTGGTTTCCCCGCCGCCGAGCCCGCCAGACCTTTCCCAGCCAGCCCCTCGCTGCGCAGCAAATCATAGGCCGCCTTGGCGTTGGCCAAGGCCGCACCGTCTCCGCCATTCTTATCGGGGTGGGCTTCGAATGCGATGTCGCGCCAGGCCTCTCGAATGTCATCTGAACTGGCGCTTTGAGCCAGACCAAGTGTGCCGAATGCATTGGCGCGGGCACTAACCTTGTCAAAAGGTTCCATACTAAATTCACTCATAAACAAACTATACGACCCCACAATGAATGGGCGGTTGCTAAAGTCAAATTTGTAACAGAATTGAACGGTTTACCGCGACAATGATTAAGGCTTCAGTTGGATTGTTCAAGTGGCCCCTGTTAGGCAGGGCAATCCCAACTTGTTCCACAAAAACACCCGGGGTTTTAGCCCGGGTGCACAGTCTGAAACAAGCGGATATCAAGCGACGTTCTGAAGCTCGGCCTTTGGTGTGACCCCAAGGGCAAAGCACACATCCCGGGTCAGTTCCGGCCGGTTCAGGGTGTAAAAGTGGAGCTTGTCTACTCCGCCCTCGATCAGGTCTGAACAAAGTTCTGTGCACAATGCGGTGGCCAGCAGGTCTTCGCGGTCGTCACGAATGGCCTTCTCAAAGGCATTCTCGATCCAATCCGGAATATGTGTCCCGCATCTGCGGGCAAAGTTGCGCGCCCCTTTCCAGTTTTCGATCGGCAGGATGCCCGGAACGATGGGCTTGTCGATCCCTGCCTTTTCACAGGCATCGCGGAAACGGAAAAAGGTCTCGGCCTCAAAAAAGAACTGTGTCAGGGCTTCGTCGGCCCCAGCGTCCAGCTTGGCCTTTAGCCAGTCGATATCGGCGGAAAAATCCCGTGCTTCGGGGTGTTTGTCTGGATAGGCGCCAACACGGATGCTGAACATCTCGGTTTCTGCCAGTGCTTCGATTAATTCGACCGAGTCCGCGAACCCTTCCGGGTGCGGCGCGAACCGATCCTGACCCTTGGGCGGATCGCCGCGCAAGGCGACGATGTTCTCCACGCCCGCCCGAGCAAAGGTATCTGCGATTTCCAGTGTTTCCTGACGTGACGCATCCACACAAGTCAGATGTGCAGCAACAGGCAGGCCAGAGGACTTGTGCAATGTGGCCACCGCATCGCGCGTCAGCTCGCGCGTGGTGCCCCCCGCGCCATAGGTGACAGAAACAAAGCGCGGTTCAAGCGGTGCCAGTGTTTGCACCGTATCCCAAAGGCGGAATGAAGCCTCAAGTGTCTGTGGCGGGAAAAATTCAAATGAAACTTCTGGTCTTGTCATCTCGGCCTCACGGGTGAAATCTCTGACCCTTGTGCCAGCTTACGCATTGTGAGACAAACTCATATTATTCAAGAACAACATGAGTTCCGCGCAATGCATATCGAATTCCGCCACCTGCGTACGATCAAGGCGATCCATGAATGTGGCGGGCTTGCCCGTGCCGCAGATCAACTGAACATCACTCAATCCGCGTTGAGCCATCAAATCAAAGGCCTAGAGGATCAGGCCGGGGTCGAATTGTTCTTGCGCCGGTCCAAACCGATGAAACTTTCGGCGGCCGGTTTGCGGCTGTTACGCCTGGCCGAGCAGATCCTGCCGCAGGTCGAGGCGACACAGCAGGAGTTCTCTTCTTTGCGCGACGGGCGCACGGGCCGTATGCATATCGCCATTGAATGCCACGCCTGTTTTGAGTGGCTGTTCCCGGTGCTGGAATCCTTTCGTAAATCCTGGGGCGATGTGGATGTCGATATCCGCCCCGGCCTGGCCTTTGATGCCTTGCCGGCTTTGCAAAAAGAAGAGGTCGATCTGGTCGTTTCCTCGGACCCAGAAGATCTGCCCGGTGTCGAATTCATCGAACTCTTTGACTATGACGCAGTGTTTGTCGCGGCTTCGACACACCCGCTTGCCCAGAAAGAGTTCATTGAGGCCGAAGATTTTCGGGGCCAGACCCTGATTACCTATCCGGTCGAACGTACACGGTTGGATGTATTCAGCCAGCTGCTGATCCCTGCGCGGGTTGAACCGGCCGCAATCCGGCAGGTTGAGCTGACCGCTGTGATCCTGTTGCTGGTCGCGTCGAACCGGGGGATATCGGTGCTGCCGGACTGGGTTGTGCGTGAGGTGAAGTATAATTCAGACTATGTCACCCGCCCGCTGACCAAAGACGGAATTACGCGCAGGCTGTACGCCGCAGTGCGCACCGAGGACCTTGAGAAACCCTTTGTACAAGAGCTGATCAAGCTGGCCAAAACCGAGGCGCGTAAGCTGCAGGAGCAATAGGCACAAAACGCGGGTCTGCTATGCGTATCATTCCTCTTGGCAAGGGCGCATTGCCCCAGTATACGCGCGGTTTGACCGGACAGGAGCCTTTGGACAATGGTTGGCAGTGCAAACCTCAACATCATGATCAAAGCCGCGCGCAAAGCGGGGCGTTCACTGGTCAAGGATTTTCGTGAAGTCGAGAACCTTCAGGTGTCGATGAAAGGCGCCGGGGATTTTGTGTCCAAGGCAGACATTGCAGCCGAGGCGATCCTGAAAGAGGAACTGCTTGGCGCGCGCCCGACCTATGGCTGGCTGGCCGAAGAGGGCGGCGAGATTGCCGGCGAAGATCCCACCCGCCGCTGGATTGTGGATCCGCTGGATGGCACCACGAATTTTCTGCACGGCCTGCCGCACTGGGCGATCTCGATCGCGTTGGAACATAAAGGCAAAATTGTTGCCGGTGTGATCTATGACGCCGCCAAGGACGAGATGTTCTTTGCAGAAAATGGCGAAGGCGCATGGATGAACGACACCCGTATCCGCGTTTCGGGTCGTCACCGCATGATCGAGTCGATCTTTTCGACCGGGCTGCCTTTTGGCGGACGGTCTGACTTGCCTGCGACCCTGCAGGATCTGGCACGTCTGATGCCAGTCTGCGCCGGTGTACGTCGGTGGGGCGCAGCAGCGCTGGACATGGCTTATGTTGCTGCTGGCCGGTATGAAGGCTTTTGGGAACGCCGTCTGAATGCCTGGGATGTTGCCGCCGGGATCATCATCGTGAAAGAGGCTGGTGGCTTTGTGCAGGCTTTGAACCCGGAAGGTAACGTGCTGGAGGACGGCGAGGTCATCTGTTCCAACGAGCCCATCTTTGATCAGTTTTCCAAGGTCATCCGGGGCTGAGCCAGCAACAGACAGGTCAAGCAAGCGCGCCCGATTGAGGCGCGCTTTTTCGTTTCAGAGGGTCGCGCGCTGGGCTAGATCGGCCTCTTCAGCCAATCGTGCAGCGACTGAGGCGACTGCAAGATCCTGCAACCCGACCCCGGTTCCATCAAACAGAGTGATCTGATCGTCGCTTGTCCGACCGGGGTGGTCGCCATTGATGACGGCGCCGATGGGCGCGATTGCATCCTCGGTCAAGGCGCCAAGGCTGATGGCATGTTGGGCCTCGCCGATTGTCACGGACTGGGCGACCTCGTCGGTAAAGACAGTCGCCGCAGCGACGAGATCCGCGTCAACCTCCTGTTTGCCTTTGGTGTCGGTGCCCATGCAAGCTAGATGCGTGCCGGGCTTGATCCAGTCTTTCATCAAGAGCGGCTCAAAAGCCGAGGTGATGGTGATGATCACATCCGCCTGTGCGCCCAGCTCCTGTTGGCTGACGGCCTCGAATTCCAACCCAACCTCAGTGGCCACAGCTGCAAGGCGGGGCAGCATGTCGGGATGCGGGTTCCAGGCAACGACCTTTTCGAAGTCGCGCTGTTCCGCCGCCGCCCGCAGCTGGAAAGTTGACTGATGTCCGGCCCCGACCATACCAAGTACTCTTGCGTCTTGCCGCGCCAGATGCGCGATCGAAACCGCCGAAGAGGCCGCTGTGCGCACCGCTGTCAGGTAATTGCCCCCGACAAGCGCGGACAATCGCCCGGTATCGGGGTCGAACAGAAACACCGTGGATTGGTGGTTGGTCAGGCCCTTCGCCGCATTGCCCGGCCAGTATCCACCGGATTTGAGGCCCAGCACCTGACCGTCGCGGTCAAATCCCGATTTGAACCCATAGAGAGCGTCGGCATGGCCCAAAGCCTCGCGGATAACGGGAAAGTTCCACGCGCCACCTTTAGCCATCGCACCGAACACAGCCTGTACAGCGTCAAAGGCCTGCTGGCGTCCTACCAGTTTCTCGCACAGATCTTCGCCTACAATCAGCAGGCCGTCGCTTTTCATAACATCCCTCATCTCAAAAGGCTTTCCCGCGGGCCGAGACCGGCCACAGGGCTTCGACTTTGCCGCCCCGTACGCCCACATACCAATCATGGACATTGCATGTGGGGTCACAGTGGCCCGGCACCAACCGAAGCTTGTCATTGACTCTCAGTACGCCGTCTGGATCCCCGATAACCCCATGCTCGTCCGAGCACTTGAGGTATTCGACATCATCACGCCCGAACACAAATGGCAGGCCGCTATCGACCGACTGCGCCTTGAGGCCGGCGTCGCAGATGGCCTTGTCTGCTTTGGCGTGGCTCATGACGCTGGTCAGGATGAACAGCGCATTTTCCCATTCTCCCTGATCAATCCGCTGGCCGTTCTGATCCAGAATCCGCCCATAATCCGCGTCCATGAAGGCGTAAGAGCCGCATTGCAATTCGTTGTAAACGCCCGAGTTACTTTCGAAATAATAGGAACCGGTGCCGCCGCCCGAAACCAGTTCGCACTCGATCCCTTCTGCTTTCAACCCGGCGACAGCGTCTTTGACCATGGCAATGGCAACATCCAGCTTCTCTTTACGGGCCTCATAGGTGTCGAGATGTTGCATCGCACCCTGATAGGCCTGAATGCCGGTGAATTTCAGATTTGGCGCTGCTTGCACAGCTTTGGCAATCTCGATGACCGCCGGTGTCGTGGTTACACCACAGCGCCCTGCGCCGCAGTCGATCTCGATGAACACTTCCAGTTCTGTGCCGTGACGCGAAGCGGCAGCCGACAGGTCGGAGATATTGTCGATATCGTCCACGCAGACAATGATACGCGCGCCGAAATTGGGCAGCCGTGCCAGTCGGTCAATCTTGGCCGGGTCGCGCACCTGGTTGGATACAAGGATGTCCGTAATGCCGCCACGGGCAAATACCTCGGCTTCCGACACTTTCTGACAGCAGACGCCGACCGAACCGCCCAACCGTTCCTGCAGCTTGGCCACATCGACCGATTTGTGCATCTTGCCATGAACACGATGGCGCATCCCATGGGCCTTTGCGAAATCGCCCATCTTTCGGATGTTGCTCTCTAGCGCGTCCAGATCAAGGATCAGGCAAGGCGTCTGTATCTCGCTTTCGTCCATGCCGATCGCGGCAGGGATGTCGAAGCCGACCTCGAGGTCTTCAAAATTTACGGTCTTGTTCATGTTGTTTCTCCTTACCCTTTCAGCCAGGGCAGTTTGTCCAAGTCTACATTGCCACCGGTCACGATGACGCCAATGCGCTTGCCTCGGAAAACCTCTGGGTTCTTCAAAATGGTTGCCAGAGGAACCGCCGAAGACGGCTCCATCACCACGCGCAGGTGCTTCCAGGTCAGTTTCATCGCTTCGATGATTTCCTCTTCCGAGGCGGTAAAAATATCGGTCACGTGGTTGGATACGAAATGCCAGGTGTTTTCTTTCAGGGGCACCAGCAGCCCATCCGCAACTGTCTTGGGGGCGTCGTCTGCGATGATATGACCGGCCTTGAAGGACCGGTAAGCGTCATCCGCCTGTTCCGGTTCCGCTGCATAAATTGCTGTCTCGGGCGCAAGGTTCGAAACCGTCAGACAGGTGCCTGAAATCATGCCGCCACCGCCGATGGGTGCGATAACGGCGTCCATACCACCAGTCTGTTCCAGCAGTTCGGCGGAGCAGGTGGCCTGACCGATAATCACACGCGGGTCGTTATAGGGGTGAACAAATTCGCCACCGGTTCGGGCCTGAACCTCGGCAAATGTTGCTTCGCGCGAGCTTGTCGAAGGGTCACATTCGGTGATTGTACCGCCATATCGGCGAACTGCATCCTTCTTGGCCTGCGGGGCTGTGCGCGGCATGACCACGTTGCACGGAATACCGCGGCGGCCGGCCGCATAAGACAAAGACAAGGCGTGGTTGCCGCTGGAATGCGTGCAGACACCCTTGGGCATCAAATGGTCTGCAAGGCCGAATACAGCGTTGCAGGCCCCACGCACCTTAAAGGCCCCGGCTTCTTGGAAATTTTCGCATTTGAAGAACAGCTGCGCGCCGGTCAGGTCATTCAGGTGGTCCGAAACCATGACCGGAGTTCGGCGGATATGCGGTTTGATCCGATCATGCGCGACACGCATGTCCTCGATCGTCAGATCCGCGGCAGAGGGGTGATCCAACATTGTCATTCTCCTTACGCCGCGGCCTCGGTTCGGTTGCCGGGTGTGGCGCGAAAGTGTTCCTGGGCTGCGGCGACGCCAGAGCCCAACGTGATCGGATAGCTTAGATCGGCCATTGCCATCTCGATCGTACAGAGTCCGGACAGGACCATCGCATCTGTCAGACTGCCCAGATGCCCAATACGGAACGCCTTGCCGTGCAACTGGCCCAAGCCAACACCAAAGGACATCCCGTAGGTGTTAAAGGCATGGTCGGTCAGAATGTTGCTGTCGAACCCTTCGGGCACGTAGATTGCGCTGACCGTGTCCGAGTAAAGGTCTGGCGATTGAGCAACCAGTTCCAGCCCCCAAGCATCGACGGCGCGCCGGACGCCCTCGGCAAGCCGATGATGACGGGCGTAAACATTCGGTAAGCCTTCTTCAAACAGCATCTTCAGGCTTTCACGCAGCCCGTAGATCAGTTGCAGAGGTGGTGTATAGGGAAACCCTCCGGTCGCATTGGCCGCCATCATATCCCGGAAATCGAAAAAGGTCCGGTGCAGCTCTGCGGTTTCCATCGCGTCCAGCGCTTTCTGGCTGACGCAAAGGATGGCCATGCCAGTGGCCAGCATGAATCCCTTCTGCGATCCCGAAACCGCGATGTCGACGCCCCAGCGGTCGAACTCGAACGGTACAGAGGCCAAAGAGCTGACGCAGTCCACCATCAAAAGCGCCGGATGATTGGCGGCATCCATCGCCCGCCTTACAGCCCCGATATCCGAAAGCACCCCTGTCGCCGTCTCATTATGAGTGACCAGGACGGCGCGAATTTCATGCGCTTTGTCCCCAGTCAGAACCGTCTGAAATTGGTCAGCGGGAGCGCCGCTGCCCCAAGGGCAGTCGATGACCTGAACGTCAAGCCCGTGACGTGTGCACAGATCAATCCAGCGGTGGCTGAAAACGCCATAGCGCGCAATCAGGACCTTATCACCGGGGCTGAGCGTGTTGGTGATTGCAGCCTCCCATCCACCTGTGCCGCTGGCGGGAAAGGTAACGATCTGGGCCGCAACGGTATCAAAGACCTTCTTGGTGTCTTCCAGTACGGGTGCAAATGTCTGGACAAAGTCCGGCGCGCGATGATCCTGCGTCTGGACCTGCATGGCCAGGCGTAATCTATCAGGTATGTTGGTCGGGCCGGGAATGAAAACCGGGTTTTGGTTCGACATGGCTTGTTCCTCTGCTTTGGAGATAAGTGTCCGGGAAAAAGCTGCATTACGCAATTTTCTTGAAAAATATTTTCATTTATTGAAGATAAATATTAAGCTACTGATATATTAAACTTTTCCGTTTTTCATTTTTACGTGCAAGAAATCCGGACGCGAGAAACTCTGGACAGCTGAAAGGAAATGCCTGGGATGGAAACGCAGAAAAGGCCACGCGGCAGACCAAAATCGCTGTTCAAGGAAAGCTCGGCCGGGACCATGCAATCGCTGGATCGGGCGCTGAGCGTTTTGACCACAGTAGCCAGTCTGGAACGCGCAGCACTCAGCGATTTGGCGCGCGAAGTTGATGTGCCCACGGCCACAACACACCGAATTCTGGTGACGCTGCAGAAGCACGGTTTCGTCGCCTTTGATGAAGAGCGTCAAGAATGGATGATCGGGATCGAGACTTATCGCACCGGAGCGTCCTTTCTACGCCGTAATGGTGTTATCGAAATCGGAAGGCCCATTTTACGCCGGCTGATGCAGGATAGCGGCGAAACGGCGAATCTGGCCGTTCCGGACGGGGCCGAAGTGGTGTTTGTGGGGCAGGTCGAAACGGCCAATCCGATCCGGGCCTTTTTTCCACCGGGCGCGCGGACACCGATGTATGCCTCGGGCACCGGTAAGGCGATCTTGGCCGCGTTGAACGAGGCAGCATTGATCAAAGCGCTGGGCACGTTGGACACAAAGGTCTTCACGCCTCAAACACTGGTGCCCGGCGATGCACTGCAAAGCGATCTGGATCAGACCCGGGCCCGCGGGTGGTCGCATGATCGGGAGGAACGATACGAGGGGATGTCATGCATCGGTGCTGCCATCTTCAACGACCGGGGGGAACCCTGTGCGGGCATTTCCGTATCTGGCCCTACCGCCCGTTTCAGCACTGAACGCGCGCCGGAATTGGGCCGATTGGTACAAGCCGCCGCGCAAGAGGTTACCTTGCTCAGCGGTGGGCGCTTACCGGCGCGGGATGCGGGGGATGCGGGAATGTGACAGCTTGTATTCGTGCTCTGGATGGGGCGGATGCCCATGGGTGCGGTTCCAATAGTCACTCGCGCCGCGCCGCAACCAAAGGGGTATGCACAAGAGCAAACCAACAAGGAAGCCCCCGGTATGGGCCCAATAGGCGACGCCGCCCTCGTCGGGGTTGCTGGACAGGCTCCCAATGAACTGCATACCCAGCCACACGCCTAGCATGACAAACGCCGGGATCGAGAAGACACGGAAATAGATCACCAGAACAAGCAGGATGTCCACGCGCGCTTTGGGGAACATCAACAAATAGCCACCCATGACGCCAGCTATTGCGCCAGACGCACCAATCGTAGGAACCAGAGATTGTGGCGCTGTGACGACGTGGATCAGACCGGCCCCGATACCCGCGGCAAGATAGAACAGTAGAAAGGGCAGGTGGCCCATTTCGTCTTCGAGGTTGTCGCCGAAGATCCACAGGAACAGCATGTTTCCTGCCAGATGCATCCAGCCGCCATGCAGGAACATCGAGGTCACGAGGGTCTCAAGCGTGTAACCGTCCGTAATCCGGGCGGGCACCACCGCATAATCGGTATACAGCTGGGTGATCAGTCGCTGGTTCTCCATGCTTCCCGCATAGCTGAGGAAAATCAGGATATTCGCTGCCATCAACAGATAGATGACATATGGGGTGCGCCCCGAAGGGTTATGGTCACGAATTGGAAACATGGTGCGACGCTGGGCGGTTGGCTGCCCAGCGTCAAGGCCTGTTTAGGCCGCACCCCCCAGCAATGCGGCATTCCCACCCGCAGCAGTGGTGTCGACACAGACATGTCGTTCTCCCAGAACGCGGGTGCGATCTGGCTGGCCGGGGATCAGAGGGATGATTGGGCCTGCACGCCGGGACAGATGACGCTCGATTTCCTGACCGGTTGCGTCGTCGCCCCACCACAAGACGCCAGAGAAACCGGTCAGGTTTTCAAGCCGGTGCAGGTCAAAGGCACCGGTAGCGATAATCGCCTGACCGCCCAGGGCTTTGACCGCATTGGCCTGCGCTTGTGCGGCTTCAACTCCGGGGCCCATACACAATAGCGGTGCGCGTGAGAATTCACTCAGGCGGTTCGATTCACCCGTCGGACCGGGCAGCAACCGCGCCTTGATCTCAGCAGATTTTCCTTCTGGCAATGGTAGATCGGTCATATCGGTGGACCATTGCTCGGGACTGACCTGCCGGTCCGGGGCGCAGAAACGGGTCAGGTAGTTCGGCCCGCCCGCCTTTGGGCCGGTCCCCGACAGACCCTCGCCGCCAAAGGGTTGCGATCCAACTATGGCGCCGATCTGGTTGCGATTGACGTAGATGTTTCCGGCATGAACAGCTTCGGTGATGTGCTGAACGCGGTCGTCGATCCGTGTGTGCAGGCCAAAGGTCAGCCCATATCCTGTGGCGTTGATATCGGCGATGATCTGATCCAACTCTGAGGAATTGAACCGCACTACATGCAGGACGGGGCCAAACACCTCGCGCTCCAACTCGGCAATGCCGGGGATTTTGATAAGGGTTGGGGCGATGAACGTGCCGTCACCAGGGACGGACATCTCTTTCAGGACACGCCCTTCGGACCGTGCCAATGCGATGTGATCGGCGATGCCGCGACGAGCATCGTCGTCAATCACCGGGCCGCAATCGGTTGAGATAGGCCAGGGATCACCAACCAGCAGCGCATCCATAGCCCCTGTCAGCATGGTCAGAAGATCATCGGCAATGTCTTCCTGGACATAGAGACAGCGCAGGGCTGAACATCTTTGCCCCGCTGATTGGAACGCGCTTTCGATGATGGACTGAACCGCCTGTTCGGGCAGGGCGGTGCTGTCCACGATCATCGCATTCAAGCCACCAGTTTCCGCGATCAGAGGCGTTCCCGGCCGCAAGTTTCCGGCCATGGCCGCACGGATTTTCAGGGCGGTCCCGGTCGAGCCGGTAAAGGCCACTCCCGACACTCTCGGGTCCGAGGTCAGGGCTGCGCCCACCGATGGACCGCCCGGCAGCAACTGTAGCGCGCTGCGTGGCACTCCGGCCTCGTGCAGCAATTCAACGGCGCGATGCGCGATCAATGGTGTCTGCGGTGCGGGCTTTGCCAACACCGCATTCCCAGTGGCCAAAGCGGCGGATATTTGACCGGTGAAAATGGCCAGCGGAAAGTTCCACGGGCTGATGCAGGTGAACACACCCGCTGGTTCTGCGTCGGGTATATTCGCCGCATAATAGCGCAGGAAATCTACCGCCTCGCGCAGTTCGGCGACTGCATCGGGCAGGGACTTACCAGCCTCACGGGCCAGCAGGGCGAAAAGTTCACCGAAATGGGTCTCGTAAAGGTCGGCGGCGGCATTCAGAACCTGCGAGCGTTGATCTGCCACTACCTGCCAGGGGGTGGCTGCAGTCAAAGCAAGCTCGACATCTTGTGCGCTGGCCGGAGCAACGGCACCGGGGCGATCCCGCGACTGTGCGGGGTTGACGATGGGCTGATCGTCATCGGGCCGCGCATCGCCGGACAACAACGGGCGCGCATACCAGCGATGCGCCCGAAACGCGTCGCGGGCGGCGTTGACCCGGTCCAAAGTGGGAATGTGCCGCAGATCAAACCCCTGCGAATTGGGCCGCTCGGGTTGATACAGTTCGGGTCCGGTTGGGATGGCGCGCGCCGGTTCTAGGAGAGTCAGAAACGGATCGGCCGCAACCTCCTCCGGGGGAACAGTATCATCCACGATTTGGTTCACGAATGAAGAGTTCGCACCATTTTCAAGCAGTCGCCGCACCAGATAGGCCAGCAAGTCACGATGGGCCCCGACAGGCGCATATATGCGGCAGCGTGTCTTGTTTGCGTCCTTAACCAGATGGTGCAGGGTTTCCCCCATCCCGTGCAGCCGCTGGAATTCGAAAAGCTGATCAGTTGCCATCTGCAGAATTGCACTGACCGTATGAGCGTTATGGGTGGCAAACTGCGGATAGATCCTGTCGGTCATGCTCAGCAATTTTCGCGCATTAGCAATATAGGAGACATCGGTCACGGCCTTGCTGGTAAACACCGGAAAACCCTCTACGCCTTCAACCTGAGCGCGCTTGATTTCGGTATCCCAATAGGCGCCTTTGACCAGCCGCACCATCAGTTTGCGGTCATAGCGCTCGGCCATTCCATAGAGCGCGTCCAGAGCGATTCCAGCACGCGGACCATAGGCCTGAACCACAATTCCGAACCCGTCCCATCCTGCGAGTGCAGGCTCGGCCATCACCGCTTCGATGACCTGCAGGGACAGCGACAGGCGGTCGGCCTCTTCGGCGTCGATGTTCAGGCCCATGCCAGCGGCTTTGGCCAAAAGGCACAGAGCGCGCAGGCGCGGGACAAGCTCGGCCATCACTCGCTGTTCCTGGGCCAACTCATACCGGGGGTGCAGTGCTGACAGCTTTACCGAGATGCCTGGATTGGCGCGAATGTCATCATGGGTGCAGGCCTCTGCAATGGCGGTGATGGCACGGGAATAAGACAAATGATATCGGGCCGCGTCGGCCTCGGTCCGTGCGGCTTCACCCAGCATATCGTAGGAATAGGTATAGCCCTTGGCCTCCATCCCGCTGGCACGTTCCATGGCCGACTGGATGGTCTCGCCCAGCACGAACTGACGACCCATTTCCTTCATTGCGCGCCCGACGGCCGTGCGGATAACCGGTTCACCCAGTCTTTTGATCGCACCTCGCAGGGCACTGACAGGCGAGGGCTTGCCGTCGTCGAGGACTTTACCGGTCAGCATCAGCGCCCAAGTCGAGGCATTCACCAGCGGCGAGGAGGATTGCCCAAGATGCTTGCCCCAGTCGGACGGCGCGATCTTGTCTTCGATGAGAGCATCGATCGTGTCGGCATCCGGCACGCGCAGCAGCGCTTCGGCCAGACACATCAGCGCCACGCCCTCATCGGTAGACAGGCCATATTCGGCCAGAAACACCTCCATCATGCCCGGCGATGTACTGGATCGAATATCACGCACAAGCTGGGCGGCTGCCGCACAGATTTGGGCTCGATCAGTTTCAGACAGCGCGGCATGATCGATAAGATTGTCGAGAACGGCGGTTTGATCAGCGTAGGTTTGGCTGTCGATATGGGTGCTCAGGCTGTGTGACATGAATCCTCCAGGCTTTTGTTGAATATAATGTCGATTTCTCAGGACGATTGCCGTATTTTTTAATTCATCTGGTCGGATGGACTGTATTTAGGGGATAATGCCGTGCAAATGAACTTTCCGGATTTGGATCGGTTTGATCGAGCGATCTTGGCGATTCTCTCAGAGGATGGGCGCATATCAGTTGCCGACCTAGCGCGGCGGATCGGGCTGTCGAAATCCCCAACCCAGGCGCGTCTAAAGCGACTTGAGGCTAGCGGGGTGATCACCGGGTATCGCGCCCTACTGGACCCGATCCGACTGGGGTTGGACCATGTGGCTTTTGTCGAGGTGCGCCTGACCGACACAAGAGAGAAGGCACTGGCCGAGTTTAACGCCGCAGTCCGCAAGGTGCCCGAAATCGAGCAAGCTCATATGATCGCGTCGAATTTCGACTATCTGCTGAAAATCCGCACTGGTTCAATGTCGGAATACCGCGCCGTTTTGGCTGAGAAGATATCCTCGCTTCCGCATGTGGCGAATACCTCGACCTTTGTGGCGATGGAGGCAGTTAAGGAAACCGTTGTTTCAGGCGCTTTGGACAGGGTGGGTTGACGAATTGCGCAAGCGCGTCACCATACGCGTATGAAGCGTTTTGTGTTCCCTCTGCTAGTGTTGGCGGCCCCTCCGGGTGTCGCCTGGTCTGAAGAATGCCCGTCCTCGCCGGATCATACTGAAAGCATCTCGGCCGTAATCGCGCAAATTCAGGATGTTGGAAACGAGGCCGAAGCCCAGACATTTTCCAATCAGTTATGGGAGTTGTGGACCGATGCGCCCGACGCTGTTGCGCAGGCCGTTCTGGACCGGGGCATGACCCGCCGCAGTGGCTGGGACCTTCGGGGTGCCATCGAGGAGTTTGACAAGCTTATCGAATACTGCCCGCACTATGCCGAGGGGTACAATCAGCGCGCCTTTGCATATTATCTTAGCCAGGATTTCGCATCTGCGTTGCCGGATCTGGACAAGGCGATCGAGCTGTCTCCGAACCATGTCGCGGCGATCAGCGGGCGCGCCCTGACGCTGCTTGGCTTGCATCGGATAGATGAAGCCCGTGCGGCACTGTCACATGCTTTGGAGCTTAATCCCTGGCTGTCCGAGCGCCACTTGATGGCTCCAGGCGGACCGTTGGAGCCGCCCGGTGAGGATATCTGAGGAATAGACGTCCCCGACCCATAGGACCGGGGACAATCTGGAACAGCTTAACCGACCAGCCCGTTATCGGTGCGCTTGATCGTGATCACCGACGAGCGCGGTGTGCCACCATCCGGCCATTCGCTGCCGGGATGCTGAATGCCGACAAACATGGTGCGCAGATCGCTGGACCAGGCCAGACCCGTGACCTCACACCCGTTTGGACCGGTCATGAAACGGGCGATTTCGCCTGTGACCGGATCGCCGACCAGCATCTGGTTGTTGCCGTGACCTGCGAAGTCTTCTTCATTGTCGTCATTGCCGTCGGTCTGGATCCAGACCAGACCGGTCGAGTCAATGGTCATCCCGTCGGGTGAGTTGAACAGGTTGCCCTCGTTCACATTGGCCGACCCGGCGCGGGCGTCAGAATGCACCGTCGGATTGCCGGCCATGACATAGAGACCCCAAACGAACGCGTCGGCTGCGTGGTCGTCATTATCCGGTTTCCAGCGAACGATCTGGCCATATTTATTGGCCTCACGCGGGTTGGGTCCATTGGTCGACGTATCGTCGCCTCCGGCATTTGGTTTCACGCCGCGGTTCTTGTTGTTGGTCAGGCAGCAATAGGCTTCGACCGCTACTGGGCTGGACGCCACCCATTCAGGGCGGTCCATTGTGGTGCCGCCTGCTTTGGATGCCGCCATTCGGGTAAAGATCGCAATATCCGCCGCATCCATGCCGGTTGCATCCGGCGTCAGCGGCAGCCAGGTGCCTGTCATGTCGTCATCGAATTTCGCCACATAAAGCGTGCCGTCGTTCAACAGGCTCTGGGTTTCGCCGCCGGGCTGATAGGTTCGGTTCGAGACGAATTTGTACAGATACTCGCCCCGCTCATCATCACCCATATAGACAACCACGCGGCCATCAGCGGCCAGAGTCACCTCGGCATTTTCATGCTTGAAACGGCCCAGACCGGTATGTTTGACCGGGGTGCTATCCGGTTTGGTCGGGTCGATTTCGACGATCCAGCCCACCCGGTGCGGCTCATTGGGGTTTTTGGAGGTGTCGAACCGCGGATCGAACAGTTCGTAGCCGTTCCAGCTTTCGGCTTTGACACCATAGCGTTTGAAACCGTCCGCGACCTTTTGATCATAGCTGGCGTTTTCGTCGCTGGAGCCGAAATAGCCGTTAAAGTTCTCTTCGCAGGTCAGATACGTGCCCCAAGGCGTCTTGCCTGCACCGCAGTTGTTCATGGTGCCCAGCGAGGTTGTGCCGGTCGGGTCGGCCTCGGTCTTCAGCAGATCGTGGCCAGCGGCGGGGCCGACGATAGCCATCAGCGTGTTGTGGTGAATGCGCCGGTTGAACGGGCTGTCTTTAACCACGGACCAGCCTTCGGGGCCTTCGGTGATTTCCATCACGGTCACACCCTGCAGGTTCTGCAGTTTGCGCACGTCGTCAGCACTGGCTGGAACGCCTTCCTGCGCGGCGGGCAGGTTGATCTTACCGTTCGGATATTCGTGATTGATCGCAATCAGCTCATGACCCTGGAAGATAAAGGTCTCCATTCCGTCGGTATTCTCGCCAAAGATGCGGTCCGAGTTCTCGACTGGGCCGCCCTCGGCTAGGTCATAGCCATCGGCATCCGAAAACAGCGGGTCGCCCCAGCGCATCAGGATCTGCCAATCGTACCCTTCGGGCACATGGACGGTGCCGTCGGTCTGTGCGGCGATTGGCGTGAAGGCAAAGCGGGATGCAGCCTGTGCCTGCGCCGAGGTCGAACCAAGTAGGCCAGTACCCATCGCAGCCGCGCCAGAGCCGAAAGCCACAACGCCGGACAGAAATCCACGGCGGGAAATGGCGCTTTCGACGACACGGTCAAAGTCGTTTTCTTCGGGGCGGGGGAAATGCAGCTCGTCCCAGTCGTCGGCGGAAAGTGTGGTAGGGTCAACGTCTTTCATGGATTGCTCCTGGCTGTCGGTGAAAAGTCGATGAAACGCATTTAGGGGGCATTTGTGACAGGGTGATAACAGCACCATTAACGATGGCGCCGGGATACTCAGGAAACAGATTTACTCGGGATGCGTAAGGATACGCCGATTGGACCAGCCCGTCAAAACGGGTTGATCACGGCGTGTTTTATTGGGGTTTCGCCAGGGGAAAAGCGGTCAGGTAAGGCGCTGACCTTCGGCGTTAAACCGATAGGCCTTGTCCGGAGAATAGGCGAGTCGCAATTCCTGCCCTTCGGATATCGCATGCTGGCCAAACAGGCGGGCGGTTACGGCATGTTCGTTGACCTGTGCGATGACATTTGTGTCTCCGCCCAGCTTTTCGACATGGCTTACACGCGCGGTGAGCGGTCCGTCATCTGAAACAAACAGGTCCTCGGGCCGGATGCCGATCGTGTTCTGACCGCTTTCATTAAGCAGCCCCTGCGGCAGGAAATTCATCGACGGAGAGCCGAGGAACCCGGCCACAAATTGGTTGGCAGGGTTGTTATACAGCTCCATCGGGCTGCCAATCTGTTCCACCCTTCCGTCGCGCAGAACGACGATCTTGTCTGCCAGCGTCATCGCCTCGGTCTGGTCATGGGTGACATAGATCATCGAGGCGTCCAGCGCGCGGTGCAGATTGGCGATCTCGATCCGCGTATTCATGCGCAGCGCGGCATCCAGATTGGACAGAGGCTCGTCAAACAGGAACAGTTTGGGTTCGCGCACGATGGCACGGCCAATGGCAACCCGCTGACGCTGACCGCCTGACAATTCCGACGGGAAGCGATCCAGATAAGGCTCGAGGTTCAGCATCCGGCTGGCATTGGCGACGCGCTCTTCGATCACCGATTTGGGCTGCTTTTCCTGTTTCAGCGCCAGCGTCATGTTTCCCCGGACATTGAGGTGCGGGTAAAGCGCATAGCTTTGGAACACCATCGCGATACCGCGCTTGGAGGGCGGCAGCAGATTGACCTGTTGACCACCAATATGGATATCGCCTGAGGACGCATCCTCGAGCCCGGCAATCACTCGCAATAAGGTGGACTTGCCGCAGCCCGAGGGGCCGACAAAGACGACGAACTCGCCGTCTTCGACCTCGAGCGTGATGTCCTTCAGGACATGCACATTGCCGAAGGATTTATTGATTTTGTTCAGCGTCAGGGCGGTCATGTCGCTTGCTCCTCAAAGGAAACGGGCTGGCCTGTGCGGATGCTTTCATCCGCAGCCAGGCAAATGGCAAGGGATTGGACGGCGTCATTCATATGACGCGTCAGGTCGATATCGTCAGTGATGGCGCGCAGCATATAGGCCTGTTCGGCATCGCAGAGGTTTTGGTGGCCGGGTTCATCCGGCATCTCGATTGTGTGGTCGCCGTCGGGCGTGTGCACCAGCAGACCGCCGACTTTGGTATGCCCGTCGATATCCGCCGAGGCGCCCTTGTTCCCGTCGGTGATCGAGACCGAGCCGTTGGGCGACACGATATCTTTCACGAAGAACGCGGTTTCCGACATCATCGGGCCCCAGCCGGCCTCGTACCAGCCGACCGAGCCGTCATCGAAGACCACCTGGAACTGGCCATAATTATACATTTCGGGCGCGATCTCATCGGACAGGCGCAGACCCATGCCGTGGACGCGCACCGGTTGCGCGTCGGTGATCTGACACATCACATCGACATAGTGAACGCCGCAATCCACGATGGGCGAGGTGGTCTGCATCAACGCTTTATGCGTCTCCCATTCCGCGCCGCTGGATTGCTGGTTCAGGTTCAGGCGGAATACATAAGGCCCACCCAGGTTGCGGGCCTCGGCAATCAGCCGCACCCACGAGGGGTGGTGGCGCAGGATGTAGCCAACAACCAGCTTGCGGTTCAGTCGGATGGCGGTTTCGACCACGCGCCGCGCATCAGCGACATTGGTGGCCAGCGGTTTCTCTACAAAGACATGCGCCCCGGCTTCCATCGCCGCACAGGCATAATCCGCATGGCTGTCGGAATAGGTGGCGATCACGACCAGATCCGAGTTTGTTTCGGCCAGCGCGGTTTCGAAATCCGAATAGGCAGGATAATCCGCCAGATCGGGGTCATCCACGCGCCCGGATCGGTTCACCAGCCCAGCAATTTGCACGTCCGGGTGATGGTGATGGGCCAGCGCGTGGCTGAACCCCATATTGCCAAGACCTGCGATCAGAACACGTGTCATTTGACAGCCCCTGACGTGATGCCGCGGATCAGCTGGCGCGAGAATATGACATAGAGAACCAGGACCGGCAGGATTGCCATCGACAAGGCTGAAAGGACGGCGTTCCAGTCGGTGACAAATTGACCGATAAAGACCTGGCTGCCCAGCGTCAGGGTCTTGGTCTCTTCGGCGGGGGCCAGGATCAGCGGGAACCAAAGGTCGTTCCAGATCGGGATCATGTTGAATACGGCCACCGTCGCCATGGCGGGCCGCACCAGTGGCAGCACCAGGCGGAAGAAGATCGTATATTCCGACAGCCCGTCGATGCGCCCGGCGTTTTTCAGATCGTCGCTGACCTGCCGCATGAATTCGGACAGGATGAACACAGCCAGCGGCAAACCCTGTGCCGTATAGACCAGGATCAGCGCCCAAAGTGAGTTCACCAACCCGGTCGCCACCATCATCTCAAGGATTGCGACAGTGCCGATGCGGATCGGAATCATGATCCCCAGTGCCAGATACAGGCCCATCAGCAGGTTGCCTTTGAACTGGTATTCGGACAGCGCATAGGCCGCCATGGCACCGAACAGCAGGATAAAGAACAACGACGCCACGGTGACGATCATCGAGTTCTGAAAGTAGAGGAAGAAATCCCCCTGCTTCATCACCGTCTCATAGCCGATCAGCGAAAAACTGTCTGCGTTGGGCAGGGCCAGCGGTTCGCGAAAGATCGACCGGCGGGTTTTGAAGCTGTTGATCAGGATCACAAAGACCGGGAACAGCGCGATCAGCGTGTACAGGATCAACCCGGCATGCATTGCTGCGGTGTTGAGGGGGTTTTGGCGTGCTTTGTTCATCACTTGGCCCTCACAGTTGATACCGGCGCATCCGGGTCTGGATGCCGAACAGATAGATACAGACGCCCACCAGGATGATTGCGAACATGGCCCCGGCGATGGCGGACCCCATATGCGGGTCGCCCAGCTGCAACTGGAAGCCAAAGAAGGTGCGGTACATGAAGGTGCCCAGAATATCGGTTGAGAAATCCGGCCCCGCCAGCGCGCCTTGTGAGGCATAGATCAGGTCGAATGCGTTGAAATTTCCCACAAAGGTCAGGATCGAGATGATCCCGATCGAGGGCAGGATCAGCGGTAGTTTGATCTTCCAGAAGGCCGAGGCCCCGGTGATGCCGTCGATCTCTCCGGCCTCAAGGATTTCTTCGGGGATGGTCAGCAGGGCGGCATAGATCAGCATCATCGGGATGCCTACGAACTGCCAGACCGAGATCAGCGCCAGCGTGGTCAGTGCGTATTCCTCTTTGCCCAACCACGGCGCAAAGAGGGACTTCAGCCCAACCGCATCCAGCATCGAAGGTGCGATGCCCCAGATCGGCGACAGGATCAGTTTCCAGGCAAAGCCCACGATCACAAAGCTGAGGATCGTAGGAATAAAGATCGCCGAGCGATACAGGGCGGCAAACCGTAGGCGGGGGTGGCTGAGAAGGGCGGCCAGCGCGATGCCGATCGGGTTCTGAACCAACATATGGATCAGGAAGAACCAAAAATTATTACCCAGAGCATTCCAGAACTGATCCGACCAGTTGGGATCGAAAAACAGGGTCCGGAAATTCTGCAATCCGACAAACACGCGAGCCTGATCAACCTCTGTATACAGTGCAAGGCGCAGTGTGTTGAACAGCGGGAAAATCATCACAGCGGTATAGACGAGTACGGCAGGTGCCAGAAATACAACGATATGCCAGCGGATGCGGGGGCGGGTCATGGGATTGCTTTCAAAGGGGTGTCGGAGTTACCCGGGCGGTCGGCACCGCCCGGGTATGGATCAGCTTACTGATGCGGAGCGTACCAGGAGGCCAGGCCTTCCTGCAGTTCGGCACCCAGTTCCTCGGGGGATTTTGCGCCTTTGATGGCGGCAACCGAAGCGCCCCAGGTATCGTTTTCAAGGTTCGGTGTGCCACGCGACAGGATTTGATAGGTCGAGCGGATGGTCGATTCACACTCTTCGCGCCAGCCTACGATTTCCTTGGCCAGCGGGTCCTGCAGCTCGACCGGAGTGTTCGAGAGCGGGAAGAAGCCAGGCAGGGCGTTGCCGAAGATTTCGGCGAATTCCGGGCTTGCGACCCAGGCCAGGAACGTCTCGGCAGCTTCGGGATTCGCGGTGGCCGCATTCATACCAATGCCAATGTCGGTGTGGTCCGAGATATAGCACGTATCGCCCGCATTCTGGACTGGGGGCTTAAAGGCGCCCATTTCGAAATCGGCCTGCGCATTGAAGCCCGAAATTTCCCAGGATCCCGCAGGGTAGACGGCTGCGCGGCCCAAGGTAAAGATGTTCTGGCTGTCGGGATAGGTCTGCGCCTCATATCCATCACCCAGATAAGCGCCCCAACGGGCCAGGGTGGCATAGGGGGCGGTCCAGGCTTCATCGGTCAGCTTTTGCTCGCCCGCGATCAGCGCCTGGCGGCCCTCTTCGCCTTTCCAATAGTTCGGGCCGATGTTGTTATAACCCATAGTGGCGGCTTCCCACTGGTCGTTGGTGCCCATCGCCATCGGGATATAAGTGCCGTCTTCCTTGATCTTGTCGAGGGCGGCAAAGAACTCGTCCTCGGTTGTGGGAACTTCGATACCCAGTTCGGCAAACGCGTCCTTGTTATAGATGAACCCGTGGATCACCGATGCCATGGGAACGCAGAAGCTGGCCGAGCCGTCATCCGTCTGCCAGGCCGATTTGGCCACATCCGAGAAGTTGCCCATCGCTTCGACACCCGACAGGTCGCTCAGGTGGCCGGCCTCATAGAGGGCCAGTGATGCATCGAAAGGACGGCAGGTGATCAGATCGCCAGCCGAGCCCGCATCCAGTTTCGAGTTCAGGACAGCGTTGTATTCTGCCGGGGCCGAGGGTGTGAATTGCACTTTGATGCCGGGGTGTTTGGCCTCAAACGCAGGGATGATCTGGTCCTGCCATAGCGTCAGGTCGTCATTTCGCCAGCTTTCGATGGTCAGGGTCACATCTTCCGCATAGGCAGCCGACGCCATCAGCGTCGTGCCCAGCAGAGCAAGTTTCAAGCTATTCTTGGTCATCCATATTCTCCCGATTGATGGTTATTATTCTATGGCCAGTGCGGCCGTTAGGATTCCGTCTGATGTTCGTAGGCGTTCGGTGGCTTCGGATGCCGAAACACCTTTTGCGGCGACAAGCACGGCGGGCTTCACATCACCGCGCGTTGCTTCCAGTGCGCGCTTTGCAGCGCCTGTGTCCACCTCGGCAATGCGGGTGACGATTCCGGCCGCGCGGGCGCGCAGTTTGTCATTGTCGGCGCGCAGGTTGACCATCATGCCGCCATGTACGTGGCCAAGGTCCAGCGCCATCAGCGACGACAGCATATTCAAGGCGATCTTTTGTGCCGTTCCCGCGCCCATCCGAGTTGATCCAGAGATCAATTCGGGCGGTGTGGCAAGCAGGATCGGGATGTTGGCCTGTATCAGCAGGGGGCTGTTGGCGTTATTGGCGATGCCGATCAAGGTCGCGCCTTTTGCACGGGCGATGCCTGCGGCTGTCATCGTGTAGGGGGTCGACCCGCTTGCGGATACGGCGATCACCGTGTCCTGGGCTGACAAACTGTTCAGCGCTTCACGCAGGTCACCGTCGGCGTCTTCGGAATCACCCGGCATCTCGACACCCGTCGGAAGACCACCAGCCATATGGATTCGCAACTGGTCTGGCGTGATCGAGAATGTTCCGCCCAGCTCTTGCGCGTCAGCCGCCGCCATCAAACCGGACGAGCCTGCCGCAACATAGTGCAACATGCCGCCCGACCGGAGCGTCCTGGCCATCGCAGCGGCGCCCAATGCAATAGCCTGTGTGGCCGAGCGCACCGCCGCTGCCGCAGCGATCTGCCCCTCGGCCAGCAACAGCGCCGACCCTGTCAGGTCTTCGCGGCTCAGGCTGGCGGCGTCGCGGTGCAGTTGTTCGGTTGACGGCAGCGTCAAGAGAATCCCCTCCCAGGTTTCCCGATTACAATACCTATTTAATACCACCTGTCCAACATTTTCTTTTCGGTATTATTTGGGTGCTGATTTTAAAGGAAAAATCGAGATATTGGCGAAAATAGCATAAAACGAGGCTTTTCTAATCGAAATAGGTATTGTATTGGTATTGTCATGACTGAGTCCCTGAATAATGCTGTGCTGGCCATTGATGGCGGTGGAACGCGGTGTCGCGTTGCCTGCGAGGTTGCCGGAGTTATTCACGGTGTTGAGGTCGGCGCTGCGAATGTCTCGACTGATTTTGAGGCCGGTGTTTCACAGATAAAACTTGGGTTGGATCAGCTGTCCGGCAAGCTTGGCCTCGGGGTTGAGACCTTGTTGGCCTGCCCTGCTTTTGTTGGCTTGGCCGGGATCACGGATCAGACAATCGCAACCCGCCTGAGGGATGCGCTTGGCCTGACGCGCGCCCGGATTGAAGATGACCGCCCCGCAGCTTTGCGCGGGGCCCTGGGTGCGCAGGACGGGCTGATCGCCCATTGTGGTACAGGCTCATTTCTGGCCAGACAAACTGGTAGAGACATGCGCTTTGCCGGTGGCTGGGGCTCGGCCTTGGGGGATGAAGCCTCGGCCCAGTGGGTTGGAAGGATGGCGCTGTCTTTGGCATTGCGCGCCTTTGATGGAACGCAGCCCAGTTCGGACCTTTTGGCGGCTCTGCTGTCCGACCACGACGGCACCGCCGGGATCGTCCGCTTTGCAGGCGCTGCTGATCCTGCGCAGTTTGGTGCGATTGCGCCAAAAGTGACCTTGGCGGCTCAGAATGAAGACGAGGCCGCGCAACACATCATGCAGGCAGGTGCTGCTTACCTGGCTGATACAGCCGCGCGTCTGGGGAGGAGCCCGGGCACCGCGCTGTGCCTGACCGGTGGGATTGGCGGCCATTATGCCGCCTACCTGCCCGAAAACATGCAATCCGACCTGCGCGCACCATTGGGCGAACCGCTCGACGGGGCGCTTGCCCTGGCGAAGGAGGTAGAACATGAGCATCGCTGATTTTCTGCGCTCGGAATCCTGGCTGACCGCTGACAACGGCCCGCGATATGTGCAGCTGCGGCGCAGGCTGCAGGAGGGCATTGATACCGGCGTTCTGCCCCCCAATTCGTCGCTGCCGTCCGAGAGGGAACTTGTCGAGATCACCGACCTGTCGCGCGTCACTGTGCGCAAGGCGATTCAAGAGCTTGTCCAAGAGGGCGTGATCGAACAGCGTCAGGGCTCGGGCTCGTTCATCCGCGAGCGTATGGCGCGGGTCGAACAATCGCTGACGCATCTGACATCCTTCACCGAAGACATGACCAGCCGCGGAATGAAGACCGCCTCGAAATGGCTGGAGCGGGGGGTCTTTGCGCCGACCCAAGAAGAGATTGCCGCCTTGAGCTTGTCCGAGGGTGAGCAAATCTCTCGTATCTACCGATTGCGCGAAGCCGATGGCCGCCCGCTGGCGCTGGAAAAAGCGGCGTTGCCTTTGGATATCTTGCCCAACCCGATCGAAGTGACCACCTCTCTGTACGAGGTCTTGGATCGGCTGGGCCGCCGTCCTGTTCGGGCGGTTCAGAAGATCTCGGCCCTGAATTTGGCCGCGCGTGAGGCTGAACTGCTTGATGTTCCCGAGGGAGCCGCTGGGCTGAATATTGAACGTGTTTCTTTTCTCAGAAACGGACGCGTCGCCGAACTGACACGCTCGCTTTATCGCGGCGATGCGTATGATTTTGTCGCTGAATTGCGGTTGTAACCTGAAAGGACGGAACTAGATGTCCGTAGAACTCTCGAAGATGCGTCAGGAAATTCTGGAAATTCCTGATGCCGTAGACCGATTGCTAAGCAATGGGGCTGACAATATCCGCCACGCTGCCCAGTTGGCGCGCGACGCAGACCCGCGTTTTCTGGTCACGGTGGCGCGGGGATCTTCGGATCACGCCTGCACCTATCTGAAATATGCATGCGAACTGTTGCTGAACCTTCCTGTTGCCTCGGTCGGGCCCTCGGTCAACTCGATCTATGGTGCCGAGCTTCGGGCGCAGGGTACGTTGAGTATATCGGTGTCGCAATCTGGTCAAAGCCCGGACATCGTTGGCATGACGCGCGCGCTGAAACGATCTGGTGCCGTGACGGTCGCCATTACGAACAATACGGAATCCCACCTGGCAGATGCCACGGATGCCGTCCTGCATCTTCATGCCGGACCGGAATTGAGTGTGGCAGCAACCAAGACCTTTGTGACGTCTCTGGTGGCGGGGCTGTGGTTGCTGGCGGAAATCGCGGATGAGGCAGAGCTGAAGCAGGCCATATGGTCACTGCCCGGGTATCTTGGGAAGGCTGCCCAATGCGACTGGACCCCGGCCGCCAATGCGATTTCCGGCCGGTCCCTGTTTACCTTGGGTCGCGGTCCGTCGCTGGCGATCTCGAATGAAGCGGCGCTGAAGATCAAAGAGACCTGCCAGATTCACGCCGAGAGCTATTCGACTGCCGAAGTTCTGCACGGGCCGGTCTCAATCGTTGAAGAAGGGTTTCCAACCATTGTGTTCGCCGCCGGTGATGCCGCTGAACAAACAACGGCAGAAGCGGCTGATGCGTTGGCGGCAAAAGGGGCTACCGTTTTTGCCGCAACCTCGGCGGTGAAACAGGCGCAGCCTCTGCCGGTCGTCAGAACGGACCATTGGCTGACCGATCCCATCAGCACCATCACATCGTTCTACAGCATGGTTGAATCGGTCGCCTGCAATCGCGGAATTGACCCTGATGCCCCGCGTCACCTTAAGAAAGTTACGGAAACTGTATGACCTCTGAGACGGTTGTATTCAGAAACGGCGCCTATTTCGACGGCACACACCTGCTGGAGGGGCAGGCGGTTGTGTTTTGCCAAGGTAAATTGTCCGAGGTCACCCCGGCAGACGGAACCAAAATCGCCGGGCAGCAGGTCGATCTGAACGGTGATATTCTCTGCCCCGGATTTGTGGACCTACAGGTCAATGGCGGCGGAAGTGTCATGTTCAACGATGACCCTTCTGTCGAGACTATCCAGCGCGTTTCTCAAGCGCATAGAAAGCTTGGCGTCGCATCCTTTTTGCCCACCCTGATTACCGACACTGCGGCCAAGACCCAGCAGGCAATAGAGGCCGCGATCAAGGCTGTGGATGTCGGTGTTCCCGGTGTCGCTGGACTGCATCTGGAGGGACCGCATCTTTCGTTGGCGCGAAAAGGGGCGCATGACGCGGCGCTGATCCGCCCGATGGATGAAGATGATCTGACCACCCTGATAGCCGCGGCCAGCCGATTGCCTTGCCTCAAAGTAACCCTGGCGCCAGAAGCTGTGTCTGAGCGACAGGTTACCTCTTTGGCTGAGGCCGGAATTCTGGTGTCTCTGGGTCATAGCAATGCGGATTTTGCGACCTGTCAACGTTATGCTGCGGCGGGCGCGCGCTGTGTCACACATCTGTTCAACGCCATGAGCCAGCTTGGAAACCGCGAGCCTGGACTTGTAGGGGCGGCGCTGGCCAATGCGGGTTTGTCTGCGGGTCTGATTGCCGACAGTATACACGTACACCCTGAGGTCATGAGGGCGGCATGGGCGGCAAAGACCGGGCCGGCCCGGATATTTCTGGTCAGCGATGCCATGGCTGTTGCCGGAACAGAGGATGCCGAATTCAACCTTGAAGGGCGCCGTATTACCAGAACGGATGGCCGCCTGACGCTTGAAAATGGAACGCTGGCAGGGGCTGATCTGGATTTGACGACGGCTGTTCGCATCCTTGTCAAAATTGTCGGTGTCCCGCTGAAGGATGCGCTGAGCGCCGCAACGACCTATCCTGCGAAGCTGATTGGCTTGGCCGAATCTTCCAGTATGAATCTGGCATCCATGATCCGTATTTCGGCGGATCTTGAATCTTGCGATTGGGCGAATACCGCGCGCTGAATAAGCCGCGCGCTGCCGAAACGACCCCGGGAATACCGATGCACCGGGGTCCGTCCCCGGGTGTCATATGATTTTGTATTTCACGTGCGAACTGTGCTTGACGACACCTTGGGCATGGCATAAACCAGCCACCGCTGAGCGGGCGTCGTATACTGGCTATTACCTCAGCCTTCCAAGCTGATGAAGCGGGTTCGATTCCCGCCGCCCGCTCCAAATCAGCCCCAAAAATCTGCGTCAAATAGCCTTTCGTTTGGGCCATTCGGCTGCACCGCTTGACCCGGCGGGTTGTAGACGCCAAGAAGCGGGATACCGGAATTCGAACACGAAGTAAGGGCCTGACATGGCAAAACCCGTCTCAGCCAGTCCAGCAGCAAAACCCGCACCCGGTGCGGCTGAGGAACGGGCCAGGTCCAGGAAGATCGGTGTTCTGGCTTCGCTCTGGCCATTCATGAAGCCTTATCGGTTGCAAATGATTGGAGCCTCTTTGGCCTTGGTTCTGACCGCCAGCATGACGCTGACATTGCCTTTGGCCGTCCGCCGTGTGGTCGACAACTTTCGGATCGAAGACGGAGAGCTACTGGATTGGTACTTTCTGGCGGCGCTGGGCATCGCCGCGATTCTCGCCGTCGGAACAGGTATCCGCTACGCGCTTGTTACGCGCCTGGGTGAACGCGTTGTCGCCGATATCCGCAAAGCCGTTTTTGATCGCGTCATCGGGATGAGCCCCGAATTCTATGAACGTATCATGACGGGTGAGGTGCTGAGCCGGATCACGACCGACACCACGCTGATTCAATCCGTGCTGGGCTCGTCAGTCTCGATCGCTCTACGCAATATGTTGATGTTTCTGGGCGGGCTTGTGCTGATGCTGCTGACCTCGGCCAAGCTGACCGGGATGGTCTTGCTGCTGATTCCGCTGGTTGTGGTTCCGATACTGGTATTGGGGCGGCGCCTGCGGGTTATTAGCCGGGAAAACCAAGACTGGATCGCAGCCTCATCGGGCAACGCCGGTGAAGCGCTGAGCGCGGTTCAAACCGTTCAGGCCTTTACCCATGAGCAGGCCAGCCGAAATCAATTCGGTGAGATGACCGAAACGTCCTATACTGTCTCGCTGCGCCGAATTCAGACCCGGGCCGTGCTGACCGTTATCGTTATATTCCTGGTGTTTTCCGGAATCGTCGGCGTGTTGTGGATGGGGGCGAATGATGTCCGCAACGGTGTCATGACCGAGGGCGTTCTGATCCAGTTCGTGATCTATTCGATCATCATGGCCGGTTCGGTTGCGGCCCTGTCCGAAATCTGGAGCGAATTGCAGCGTGCGGCCGGTGCGACCGAGCGGTTGGTCGAGTTGTTGAATGCTCAGGACACCGTGAACGATCCCGGCCAGGCGCAAGTTTTCCCCGCGCCCGTGCGCGGCGAGATTCAGTTCGACGATGTGACTTTCCGCTACCCGGCGCGTCCGGATGTCGTGGCGTTGAATGAACTGTCGCTGACAGTCAACCCCGGGGAAACCGTCGCATTTGTCGGCCCCTCGGGGGCCGGAAAAACAACTGTGATCCAGATGATTCAGCGATTCTATGATCCTGACTCGGGACGCGTTTGTTTGGATGGTATTGACCTGCGAGATTTGGATCGTTCCAATTTCCGCCGTCATATGGCACTTGTACCTCAGGATCCCACGATATTTGCAGCATCGGCGCGCGAAAATATCCGATTTGGACGGCTCGACGCGACGGATGCCGAAGTTGAAGACGCCGCCCGCGCAGCTGCGGCGCATGAGTTCATCTCGGCTCTGCCCGAAGGCTATGACAGCTTTGTCGGCGAGCGGGGCGTCATGCTGTCAGGCGGACAAAAACAGCGTATCGCCATCGCCCGCGCCATCTTGCGCGACGCACCGATCCTGTTGTTGGATGAGGCGACATCCGCGCTGGACGCCGAAAGTGAGCGCGCTGTGCAAGGGGCTGTCGACAGGTTGCGTGCAGGGCGGACGACGCTGATTGTTGCGCACAGATTGGCAACCGTGAAAAAAGCCGACCGCATCATCGTCCTGGAGAACGGGCAGATCGTTGCGCAGGGAACGCATGACGATCTGGTATCGCAGGATGGGCTGTACGCGCGTTTGGCACGGTTGCAATTTACCGATGGTGTTGCAGCAGAGTAACCTGATGGCGAGATATTTTGTTTTGCGCCCCAGCGTCATTCTACATTCTGGGTTGTTCTGCCGTTAAGCCCTTACTTGCACATGAGCGGGTTTTACTTTCATCCTAGATGAGAGCCTGCGCGTGACGCAGTAAAAGTACAGGGAGGAACTAATGGCATTCGCGGGATTAGACGATAAGGCAAGAATAGAAAATGAAATGCCGTGGGAGGATCGAGACGTACCGGTAACCTTTCATCAGTTACTTTCTCGAACGGCGGCCAAGTTCCCCGACCACAAGGCCATTAGCTTTCAGCTGTTTTCCGGCCCAGCCGATAAGGCCGAGACACTGACGTGGTCTGATCTGCTGGGTAAGGTCAATCAGGCCGCCAATCTTTTCAGATCTCTGGGTATCGGTGAAAACGATGTGGTGGCCTATGTTCTGCCCAACTGCAACGAAACTCTGGTGACCCTTATGGGAGGGGCCGTCGCAGGGATCGTGAACCCGATCAACCCGTTGTTGGAGCCCGAGCAAATCGCAGCAATTTTGCGCGAGACGAAAGCCAAGGTTGTTGTGACGCTAAAGTCATTTCCCAAAGCCGATGTTGCACAGAAGGTGGAAGAGGCCGTACGCCACGCGCCCGGTGTGAACACAATTCTGGAAATCGACCTGAATCGCTATCTGACGCCTCCGAAATCGTGGATCGTCCCCCTTGTGCGTCCCAAAATGGGCGACAAGGCTAAATTGGCTCATGCGGACTATTTGAATTTCAGTAAAGAGCTGGCGAAACAGTCCAAGACACTGACATTCGAAGACAGTAAATCAGACCGTGTTGCGTGCTATTTCCATACTGGTGGTACAACCGGCATGCCCAAGGTTGCACAACACAAATATTCCGGCCTGATCTATAATGGCTGGTGTGGTGGCACCTTGTTGTTCGACGAAAACGATGTGGTCATGTGCCCACTGCCCATGTTCCACGTCTTTGCTGTGCATGTGATCGTCATGGCTGCGGTGAGTTCGGGTGCGCATGTGGTCTTCCCGACGCCTCAAGGATATCGCGGGGATGGCGTTTTCGACAATTTCTGGAAATTGATCGAGCGTTGGAAAGTCAGCTTTATCATCACGGTTCCGACAGCGATCTCTGCCAAAATGCAGCGCCCTGTCGACGCTGATATCTCGTCAGTGAAAACGGCCTTCTCAGGCTCGGCTCCTTTGCCGGTTGAACTGTTCCGTCGCTTTGAAGAGGCCACCGGCGTCACAATAGTCGAAGGCTATGGCCTGACCGAAGCCACCTGCCTTGTGTCGTGCAACCCGGTGGATGGCGAAAAGAAGATCGGTTCGATTGGCGTTCCGTTCCCTTATACGGATGTGAAAATCCTGCAGGATGGGCCCGACGGTCCGACCGAATGTGGCACTGATCAGATTGGTGAGATCTGTATCTCGAACCCCGGCGTATTTGCGGGCAACACGTATACAGAGGTCGAAAAGAACGTGGGCCTGTTCCACTATGACAAATATCTGCGCACCGGTGATTTGGGCCGGTTTGACGATGATGGATATTTGTGGATCACCGGTCGTGCCAAGGATTTGATCATTCGCGGCGGGCACAATATCGACCCGGCCGAGATCGAAGAGGCGCTGTTGGGGCATGAAGCCGTGGCATTTGCCGGTGCGATCGGTCAACCAGACGCCCATGCGGGCGAAGTGCCCTGTGCCTTTGTCGAACTGGTCTCTGGGGCCAGTGTGACAGAGCAGGAGCTGATGGAATACTGCAGAGTCCACGTTCACGAGCGCGCCGCGCAACCTAAGCACATGACCATTCTGGACGAACTGCCCAAGACGGCAGTGGGCAAAGTCTTTAAGCCCGAACTGCGCAAGCAGGCAATCACACGCATCTACAATGGTGCGCTTGAAGACGCAGGCGTTGCTGCGCGTGTGGTTTCGGTTCTGGATGATAAAAAGCGCGGACTTGTCGCGCAGCTTGACGCCAACGGTTCCTCGGACGACGATGTCAGCAAAGTGCTGGGATCGTTCACCCGGCCATGGGAGTGGGCTGCCTGATCGCGGAGGGGCTATGGACTATGAACGTCTGATCGATGAAGAAACCTGGGCGTTCATAAGACGAACGGCTGAAAGCTATCCTGATGACGCGGTCGAATTGTCGATCGAAGATCAGCGCGGCGTCTATGACGTAATGTGCAAGGATTTTCGCCAACCTCGCCCAATGGGTGTTGAAACAGAAGACAGGCGCGCCGATGGCGTGCCTGTTCGCATTTACACCGCAGGCAATCCAAGCCGGACGGTGATCTATTTCCACGGAGGCGGGTTTGTCGTCGGCGGACTGGACAGTCACGACGATGTCTGTGCCGAACTTTGTGCACAAACTGGGTATCGGGTGATTGCCGTGGATTACCGCCTGAGCCCCGAACATATTCATCCTGCCCAGTTTCACGATAGCTGGGCTGCAACCAACTGGGCGGTGCAAGAGTTCCAGGACCCTTTCGTTCTGGCGGGCGACAGCGCGGGTGGAAATCTGGCCGCCGCAGTTTCACAGCACGGACGGACGCAGTTCGACAATCTTCTTGGTCAGGTCCTCATCTATCCAGGCTTGGGCGGAGATTCATCCCGTGGTTCCTATAAGGAACATGCCCATGCGCCTTTGCTGACGCTGGAGGAAGTAAGTATTTACGAGAAGATGCGCTGTGGTGGAGATGTGCCGGAAAACGACCCGACATTCGCTCCATTGCATGACACGGATTTCTCGGGGCTGCCCCCAACCGTGGTGGTAACTGCAGATTGTGATCCCTTACGTGATGATGGTGCGATCTATTGCGAGCAGATCAGGGCTGCAGGTGGGCAGGCTCATTGCATCAATGAACCCGGCCTTGTGCACGGCTATCTGCGGGCGCGCACCATGGTCAAACGTGCGGCGGACAGCTTCGAGAGGATCTCGGTGGCGATAGAGGCGTTGGGCCAGCAGATCTGGCCCTACGACTGATCCCCTACTTCAAGAAGGGCTGACCCTTCATGGTTTCGGCAACCGGGGCACCCAAACGGCCCAGAATCGTGGGCGCCAGTTGTAGCTGGTCGATCACAGCGTCCGCATCGGGGCCTTCGGCGTCACCGAAGTAATACAGCGCGGTTTCCTGCTGCAATGCGCCACGCCCACCGTGATGGCCACGATCGTCCTGGCCGTGATCTGCGGTGACGATGACGTCGTAACCCAACTGCCGCCAGCGCGGGATAAACGGGGCCAGCATTTCGTCCATCACGAAACAGGCATGGTCCATCTCTTCACATTCATGAAAGAATCTGTGACCCATGCTGTCCAAAGTGCTGGTATGCAGCAATCCATAGTCCAAGCCATGGCGTAGGCAGAGATTTGTCAGCGTCGCGAACAGATCGACGTCACAGGGCGTCATCTGGTTGGCTTTGCCATAGCCTGTCATCGTGTGGAACCGACCATGATTGATCGTTTTGCTGTTGGGCTCGTCGTATTCAACATCGCGGACATAGTCGAATGGATGGCGATTAAAAAATTGCGACCAGAAGCTGTGGGCCACAGCCCCAGTCACGCCGCCGGCTTCGCGCACTTGGCTGAAGATGTCCTTCTGACTCAGGCGGAACACGTTGCCATTGCCGGTACAGCCATGCTCCTGCGGTGTAACACCGGTATGGATCGAGGCATAGCAGCTTGCCGAGATTGAGGGCAGCACAGCGCGCTTCTTCCAAACGCGCGCCTCGCCGGTGTCGACCCAGCCTTCCAGATTGCCGAACAAACGACGGAAATTGCGCCATGGAACACCGTCCAGAATGATGAGGAGAAGTTTGCGGTCCATGCTCTGACCCTTTTTCAGATTGCTTCAGCCGACCCTAAAAGATTCGGTGCGGTCTGGCTGCCTGATCCCGCCCCAAATGGCAAAATCCCGACACCTTGATCGAATGGCGCCGGGATTTCATAAACTTACAGGAAGGGCCGGGATCAGTTCCCGGCGCTTTCCATTTTGCGGTGGGCGACGACCTCTTCCAGCCAGCCCAGATGCATTTCGGGGACAGAGCTGAGCAGTAGGTCGGTATAGTCGTCAAACGGTGGGCTCAGCACCTGCGACTTGGGGCCGTAGCGGACGACTCGGCCCTGATACATCACCGCAATACTGTCGCTGATCGCGCGCACTGTTGCCAGATCGTGGGTGATGAACAGATAGGCCACATCCTCGATCTTTTGCAGGTCCAGCAGCAGTTTGAGGATACCATCCGCGACTAGCGGATCCAGCGCCGAGGTGACCTCGTCACAGATGATCATCTTGGGCTTGGCCGCCAATGAACGCGCAATGCAAACACGCTGTTTCTGGCCGCCAGACAGTTCCGCCGGATAGCGGTCCATGTATTTTTCGCCCAGCTCGATCTCATCCAGCAGTTCCACGATCCGCTTGCGTTTTTCCGCGCCGCGCATACCGAAGTAGAACTCCAGCGGGCGCCCGATGATAGTGCCGACGGTCTGACGCGGGTTCATCGCCACGTCTGCCATCTGATAAATCATCTGCAACTCACGCAGGTCTTCACGGCTGCGGCCCTTCAGATCGCCACTGAGCTTGCGTCCGGCGAAATTGATCTCGCCATCGCGCGGTGGAAGCAGCCCGGTGATCACCCGTGCCAGCGTGGACTTGCCAGAACCGGATTCGCCCACAACCGCTAATGTTTGGCCCGGATGGAGCTCGACATTGACGTTGTGCAGCACGTCGAAATTCAGCCCCTTATAGCGCGCAGTGATCCCGTCAACTGTCAGCACTGGTTCGGATGTTGGCTTCTTTTCTTCATGTTCGATGGAGCGGACCGAGACCAGCGCCTTGGTATACTCTTCCTGCGGGTTGTTGATGATCTGATCGGTGTTGCCGTACTCGACCGTGTTACCCATGCGCAGAACCATGATGTCGTCGCTGACTTGCGCAACGACTGCCAGATCGTGGGTGATATAGAGCGCGGCAACGCCGGTATCACGAATGGCTTCCTTAATGGCCATCAGAACATCGATCTGGGTGGTCACATCCAGCGCAGTTGTCGGTTCGTCGAACACCACCAGATCAGGCTCAGGACAAAGCGCCAGCGCTGTCATACACCGCTGTAGCTGACCGCCCGAAACTTGGTGCGGATAGCGATCACCAATATTGTCCGGATCGGGAAGCCCCAGCTTGGCGAACAGTTCCCGCGCGCGGGCTTCGGCCTCTTTACGCGAAAACTTCTTGTGCTCCACCGCGGCTTCGATCACCTGATCCATGATCTTCTTGGCTGGGTTGAACGATGCTGCGGCGGATTGCGAAACATATGCTACTTCGCCTCCGCGCAGATTGCGGATATCGCTATGCGGGGTTTTCAGGATATCGCGCCCGTTAACCCAAACCTCTCCGCCGGTGAGTTCAACACCACCACGGCCATAGGCCATTGAGGCCAGACCAATGGTGGATTTACCGGCCCCGGATTCACCGATCAGCCCCAACACCTTGCCGCGTTCAAGGTCAAAGCTGACCCCGTGCACGATTTCGATATCATGGGGTTTTTCACCCGGTGGATAGACGGTCGCGCCGATTTTGAGGTCGCGGACCTTGAGAAGGGTATCACTCATCCCCGGCCTCCTTTCAGCGATGTGGTACGGTTCAGGACCCAGTCAGCAACAAGGTTGACCGAGATGGCGAGGGTCGCGATGGCAACAGCCGGATATAGCGCCGCGCCGATGCCATAGACGATACCGTCTTTGTTTTCCTTCACGATTCCACCCCAATCCGCCAGCGGCGGTTGGACGCCCAGACCCAGGAACGAGAGGGTCGAGATAAACAGAACCATAAAGATGAACCGCAATCCGAACTCGGCCACCAGAGGCGACAGAGCATTGGGCAGGATTTCCCGGAAGATGATCCAGATACGACCCTCACCGCGCAGCTTGGCAGCCTCAACATAGTCCATCACATTGATATCCACAGCGACTGATCGCGACAGGCGATAGGGGCGTGTGGCATCCAGCAGGCCCATCACCAGGATCAGGATCGGGACAGTCACCGGGACAATCGCCAGAATGACCAGCGCCAGGATCAGTGTCGGGATTGACATGACCAGGTCAACCGCTCGGCTGAGGACCTGATCGGCCCAGCCACCAAGAACAGCGGCCAGCAAGCCCAGCGTGGTGCCGGTGGCAAAGCTGAGGATTGTGGCAGCAGCAGCGATAAAGATGGTCGTGCGCCCGCCATAGATCATGCGAGTTAGCAGATCGCGCCCGATATTGTCCGTACCCAACAGGTGTTTGGCACTGGACGGTTCCCAGACATCACCGACCACCTCAGCCATGCCGTAAGGAGCGATCAGGGGTGCCGCGAGCGCCACGAAAAAGTACAGCCCGGTGAAAAACAGACCGATCATGGCCGAAATAGGAAGATTCTTCATCATTTCGGGTGCCTCAGTCTTGGATTGGCAAGGATGGACACGATATCGGCAACCATGTTCAGCCCGATATAGACCGCAGCGAAGACAACTCCGCAGGCCAGAACCACAGGCACGTCACGCTTGGTCACCGAGTCCACAAGATATTGCCCCATGCCAGGGTAAACGAACACCACTTCGACCACGACGACGCCCACGACCAGATAGGCCAGGTTCAGCATCACAACGTTGACAATGGGCGAAATCGCGTTGGGGAAGGCATGTCGCGCGATGACCTGAAAACTGGACAAACCTTTCAGCTCAGCCGTTTCGATATAGGCCGACTGCATCAGGTTTAGGATTGCGGCGCGGGTCATCCGCATCATCTGTGCCAATACCACCAGCGTCAGCACAAAGGCCGGCAAGGCGATTGCATAGAGCTTTTCACCGAAGGACATCGAATCGTTGATCATCGCAAGCGAGGAAAACCAGCCCAGTTTTACGGAAACGAAATAGATAATCACGTAGCCGATCAGGAATTCGGGGATCGAAACCGTGGTCAAGGTCACAGCCGAGATCAATTTGTCCGGCATGCGGTTGCGATAGCGGACGGCCAACAAGCCAAGGAAGATAGCGAGTGGTACGGAGACGACGGCGGCGGCACAAGCCAGGAACAGCGTGTTGCCCAGGCGCTTGCCGATGCTTTCAGCGATATCCAGTTTGTTGGTCATCGATTGGCCCAGATCGCCTTGAACGATCCCGCCCAGCCATTCGGCGTATCGGGTCAGGGCAGGGCGGTTCAGCCCCATTTCCTCACGTAAGTTAGCAAGAGCCTCAGGAGTTGCGGACTGTCCCAGGACGGCTTGCGCGGCGTCTCCGGGCAGGGCTTCGGTCAGGCCAAAAATCAGGGCCGAAGCGCCAAACAGCAATAGGAGTCCCAGCGCAAGGCGCTGGGAAACCAATTTGATGATAGGATGCATGATCCGTGGTCCTTATCAGGAGAACCACATCTTGCGGGACATGTTGCCGTTCATCATCTCTTGGGTCGGGTCGCTTTCCCAACCTTCCAGCTGATTGCTGACACCTTCGACGAAATCATTGAACATCGGGCAGATTACGCCGCCTTCGTCGCGGACCATCATGCCCATCTGTTTGTAGATGTCTTTGCGCTTGTCATTGTCCAGCTCGGCGCGGGCTGCAAACAGCATCTCGTCAAAGGCCGGAACCTTGAACCGCGTGTCGTTCCAGTCTGCGGTCGACAGATACGCGGTCGAATACATCTGGTCCTGCACCGGACGGCCACCCCAGTACGAGGCGCAGAACGGCTGTACGTTCCAAACCTCGGACCAGTAACCATCGTTGGGTTCACGCTTGATTTCCAGCGGGATACCAGCCTGAGCCGCGGTCTGCTGGAACAGGGCGGCCGCGTCCACTGCACCAGGGAAGGCGCCATCAGCGACCTGCAGAATGATTGGCGAGCCGTCATGACCCGACTTCTTGTAATGCTCAGCTGCTTTTTCGATGCTGAATTCACGCTGCGGGATCGAACCGTCAAACAGCGGGTAGGCCGCGTTGATCGGCATGTCATTCCCAATCGAGCCATAGCCACGCAGAACCTTGTCGACCAGATCCTGACGGTTAATCGCGTGTTTCAGGGCCAAACGCAGTTCATTGTTATCAAACGGTGCCGTGTCGCAATGCATGATAAACACATAGTGGCCACGGCCTGCGGTTGAATGCACAGTCAGGTTCGGTGCGCGACCTAGCAGATCAGCAATCTTGGGCTCAACCCGGTTGATCGCGTGGACCTGACCGGATTGCAGCGCGGCGGTCCGGGCGGTAGCGTCATTGATAACAACCACTTCGACGCTGTCGAAATTGCCGTAATCGCTCCAGTGGTTGGCGAACTTTTTGAACACGTGGCGGACGCCGGGTTCGTTGACTTCCACTTGGTAAGGGCCGGTGCCAACCCCTGCGCCAGGATCTTCCATGCCGCCATCCGGCTGGATGATCAGATGATAGTCTGCCATCAGATAGGGCAGGTCGGCATTTGGTTCATTCAGCGTAACCTGGAAATTGTCGCCATCAGCCTTCATCGATTCGATGCCGCGCATGATTCCCAGAGCACCGGATTGGGAATCCTCGTTCGAGTGACGCTCCATGGTTTTCAGCACGTCTTCGCTGGTCATGGTCTTGCCGTTGTGGAATTCCACGCCCTGACGCAGTTTGAAGGTCCAGACCCTGGCATCCGCGCTGCCTTCGACGCTTTCTGCAAGGCGCGGTTCGATCGATCCATCGGGCGCAACCTCGACCAGTTGGTCGCCGAACTGCTTGCCGTTCTGGAACGGAACCGAGCTGGCATAGGTGGCCGGGTCAAGCGAGTTGGTGGATTCCCCGCCCTGCAGGCCAAATTTCAGATCACCGCCCTTTTTCGGGCCAGCCGCGCGTGCAGCATCGGCAAACATTGTGCTGGCCATCGCAGCAGACACACCAAGTGCTGCAGCTTTCCCCATAAATTCGCGGCGGGTCAGCTTGCCAGCTGTAACCTGCTTGGCCATGTGAGTGATTTGTTCGTTCATTCAGATATCTCCCAGTGATTTATCTCGTCAGCCCCTGACGGGTTTTTTTATTGACGCGCCAGTCAAGTTAGGCGCAATTCGGTTGGTCGAGCAAGAAAAAAGTCCGGCTCAGACCTGCTTGAATTTCACATATGATTACGCGGTACGGTATCCTCCTTAGTCTTTGAAAATACCAAACTGCCGTTTTCAAATGCCTTGAGTTCAGCACAGAGGTAGAAGTTTCCGGCGTCTGACCACATTTCGCAAGATGTTTCTGTACGCAGCTCTGTGCCGTCACGGATTATCTCTTGTGTCCAATGGCAATATCCGCGTGCAGATAACGGATCATCAGGGCGAATCGACCAACGTTCAAAGGCTGTTCCGCCATGTGTCAGGCCGTGGTGGTTTTCTGTAACAAGGCCAAAGTCATCTTCTATAATCAGATGAGTTTCCCCCGAGTTCATGTCAGTTTCGACCTGTCGAGAGTTCCGGCTGTCTCGGACAGTCGTGATGTCGTGTGCGGCCTCGGCATCCGGGGGAGGGAATACATATGCCTCGCTAGCCGCGTGACGGATGGGCAGCTTGATTTGGCCCTCGGTCAGATGCAGTTCTGCAGACTCGGGCGAAGGCCAGATCAGCGGCCAATAGGCGCTGGATACCGCAATCCGCAAGTGGTGTCCCTTTGGCACCCGATAAGCGATATGGTCCAGATCCAGCGTGACCTCGTAAACCTTGCCAGGGACCAATTCGGTCGGTTGCGAATGGGTATCGCGATGGCACAGGTTAAGGACACCGTATGTTATGCGTGTTGTTGCCCCATCGGGATGGACGTGATTCAAGCGCACGGCCATCTGGGCATAGGGACGGTCGGCACTGATGTGCAGGCATATTTGCGGCGCGCCCACGATGTTCAAATCATTGGCCAGTGGGGCGCTGTCGAAACAGGCCGAAAATGCATCATCCACACGCTGATCGCCCGGCATATCCGGCCCCAACCAGATGGCGCAGTATTCTCCGCCTTCCATCCCGCAGGTCTGGGGGGATCGGATGCACGTGTCCAGGGGTCCGGGTTGGTCCAGCCCAGCATTAGAAATATTCAGAGTTTGAATAGGAAGATGCGAGGTCGCGCCTTTATCCTCGGTTACCCAGCAACCGGGCCGTTCCTTGTACCAGCGCTGGGGGCGTACCCCATCCATAAGATAGGCGCGATAGTCGGGTTCCTGGTCGACGCCAGTATCCTGGCTTTTCAACCAATGGTCCCACCAACGCAGGGCCTCTTGCAGAAATCCGATTCGGGGCTCGGGAACAGCAAAATGCGGATACTTGTGAACCCAAGGCCCGACGATCCCCTTGACCGGAGAATCAAGCTGTTCAACCAATAAAGGCACCGTATTCTTATAGGCGTCACCCCAGCCGCCAACAGCCAAAGTCGCCGCCCGGATAGCGCTGAAATCCTCGCAGACTGACCCGTGACGCCAATAGTCATCTCGCGTCTGATGGCGCAACCAGACAGAGGGCAGAAAGGGCTCGTTCTCAAGGCGGTCCAGCCACAGCTCGCGCCAGTTCGGACGCAGGGCCGGATCGGGAGCGCGCGATGAATAAGACCACATGGTCGCGCCCCAGCCGAGATTTTCGTTCAGCAGGCAGCCACCCTTGTAGTGGATGTCGTCCGCATACCGGTCGGCGGTCGAGCACAGCGTGATAATCGCCTTCAGCGCCTCTGGCTGTAGTGCCGCCACCTGCAAAGCATTGAAACCGCCCCAACTGATCCCCATCATTCCTACAGAACCAGAGCACCACGGTTGCTGCGCCAGCCATTCGATAGTTGCAACTGCATCGTCCAGTTCCCGCTGGGTATACTCATCCTCCATCAGCCCTTCGCTGTCACCATTGCCGCGCATGTCCACGCGGATGCAGGCATAGCCGCGCTTGGCAAACCAAGGATGGGTCAGGGCGTCTCGTGTCGCAGTGCCGTCGCGCTTGCGATAGGGCAGGAACTCCAGAATGGCAGGTACAGGGTGGCTTTCTGCATGCGACGGCTTCCATATCCGGGCTGAAAGCCGGCACCCATCCGGCATGTGAATGCCGACATCTGGCAGGTCTTCGATGTCGAGTAGCGAATTGTCGGCTGGATTCATTCGGTCAGTCTCGGGGCCAAAAGGGTTTTGGTGCAGGTGAAAATCGTCAAATCAGCTTCGGATTGCGACAATAAGGTCCATTACGTTGGTACCGGTCGGTCCGGTGACGAAAAGAGCATTTACGCGTTCCAGATAGCTGCCGCTGTCAGCATCCCGCAGCGCCTTTTCCGCACCATCGCCCCAGGTGGTCCCGTCAACAATCGCCCCCGCGGCCTGGGTCGGCCCGTCGGTGCCGTCGGTGCCCCCGACAAGCAGCGTCAGCCCAGCAATACCCGCGATTTCTCTGGCCAACGCTAAAGCGAGGGCCTGATTGCGCCCACCCTTGCCTGGATTTCTGGGCAGCACGACAGTTGGCTCTCCACCGAAAACCATGACGCCTTCGGGCATATTGCGCAGCTGTGGCCCCAAACGGGCTGTTATGCTTTTCAGGTCATCGTGCAGGCATTCCTCATTCGCTAGAACGGGTGCGCCCTCGGCCATGGCCTGTCGGACGGCGGCAGCACGGGCATGCTTGTTCGATGCAACGATGCGCGCAACTCCCTGAAAATCGCGCGGCTCAGGAAGTGCGCCAATGCCCGATCCGATAACGTTCAGGTCATCGCCGGGCACATCGGAAATCGCCAGTACAGTCGCCTTCGCTCCTTTGAACTGAGCCAACAGGCCAGACCCTTTGATCTGGGACAGTTTGCGCCGTTCGGCGTTCATTTCAGAGATATTCATCCCTTCCGACAGCAGTTTTCGGTTCAACTGCTCCAGATTCGCCAGCGTTTTGCCGGGTACAAGGTCCTCGGCCAAAGACGAGGCCCCACCCGAAGCCAGCAGTAGCAAATGCGAAGATGATCCCATCGACTGGACCATCTCACGCAGTGCGCGGCCCGCTTGCAGACTGCGGATATCAGGAACGGGATGAGAGGCCTCGATCACCCTGACATGGTCAGGCAGGGCGTCCCCGTGGCCATCCTTGGTGACAACCAAAGCGGAGAGGGGGCCGAAATGGTCCAGCACTGCGCGGGTCATCGCCGCCGCAGCTTTGCCGACAGCCAGAATTTGGTTGGGCTGCTCTACATCGTTCAAGGCGGATAACGTCGCCGCATATCCACCAACCGCGTCAACCCCGGCCTGCCATATTCGGGTTGCCTTTTGCCTTTGCTCCATCAGCTTTCGACCCAGATCGTGACCGGGCCGTCATTGACCAGTTCGACGGCCATATCCGCCCCGAATTGACCGGTTTCGACAGGGACGCCAAGACCACTTAGCCGATGCGCGAAAACCTCATACAAGCGCTTTCCAACCTCTGGCGGTGCCGCTTCAGAAAACCCCGGGCGGTTCCCGCGCGAGGTATCAGCGGCAAGTGTGAACTGGCTGATTACTAGGGCCGAGCCGCCCATATCCAGAACCGACCTGTTCATCTTGCCGGCCTCATCCTTGAATATCCGCAGCTTTGAGACCTTGGCAGCAAGCTGTTTGGCCTTTTGGTCGTCATCCCCCTGCATCGCGCAAACCAGTATCAGCAGGCCCGGACCGGTTTGTCCGATCACCGTACCCTCGACCGAGACTTTTGCCAGCGAGACCCTCTGCAACAGCGCACGCATTTGGTTCCTCCATTTGATGGTCAGTCGACCCACTCGACAAACGCGTCGGGCGCGGCGCGACTGGTTCTAAACCTGTTGGCCGGGTGGTCTTTGTCTGCATAGCCGAAAGAGATCGCACATAGGATCAGACGGTCATCCGGGATGTTGAAATATCGGTGCAGAAAAGGGCCATAGCTGGCCACTGCGGCCTGCGGAATTGTCGCTATGCCCAGAGCCTGCGCCGCCAGGGTGAAGGCCGTAACAAAGCCACCACAATCCATGGCGCCATAAGCGCCGAGTTCCGTTGGGCTGGATATGATTGCACAATGGGGCGCTCCGAAAAGGGCGAAATTCTCCTTCATCTGCCGGGTGGACCCGGCGCGATCTCCGCGTTCAACGCCAACGGCTTCGTAAAGGGCCCAGCCGCATTCACGGCGTCGTTCCTGGTAGATGCCCGAATAGGAGGCAGGAAAGGGCAGGTCCGGGGATGGCGTGTCCGCGGCTACCTCATCCTGCAGTGCCTTCCGAAACTTATCGGTCTCTGGCCCGATGGTGATGGTCACGCTCCAGGGCTGCGCATTGCACCAGCTTGGAACGCGGGCTGCGCTGGTCAGGATCTGATTGATCTGATCCTTTGGCACCGGGTCAGAAAGGAAGGCGCGGCAGGAATGCCGTTGATCCAGTAGATTGTTCAGAGCGGATAGTGTCACACAGGCCTCCCCATCGGCGTTGACAGGGCGCAGGATGAGGTCAGACTGGCGGATGTTCAAGTGCTGATGCGGTTAGCCGGTCACGTCATTGCTGACCGGTTGCCACCATGTAACCAACACCGGCAGCTACCAAAAGGCCAAGGCACACGGCGACAGAGATCTTGAGCGCTGACCAGGGACGTTCCCCCTGAACGCGCCCGGTGCGGCCGTTTACTACAAACCTGTAGGTCTGCCCCCGATATTTGTAGGCGGCCATCCAGATCGGCAGGAGGACATGCTTGAAGGTCACATCCCGCACATCGGTCTCAACCGCATGAACGCGCTGCCGATCGCCACCAATATCAAAGCGTACATCCCGTTCGATCACGCGGGACATATGTGCGCGCGCTTCGGTGTAGCCGTCATTCAGTTCGACCGTATAGGCCTCGGCCCGGAAACCGGCGAGGTATTCAGGCTGGTATGGCTCCAACGCGGGTAAATCCCAGGGTTCCAGCGCGTCGGTATATTTCTTGGGCAAAGACTGAGAGGCCAGAACAAGAACGTCATCAAAGAACCGTGCGACCCGGCCCGATTTAGGAGACCACCTGACTTTGGCGACCCGTTGCTGAACTTGCTTGCCATCGCGCATGACGCTGCGCGTTTCATAGTAAACTATGCCGCGCTCACCCCGATAGTTAGATTTCGTGTCGGCATCAAAGGTCCAGTAGGGAACATAGATACCCTGCATCTTGCGCCCTTTGCGGGCGTAGTCCTTCAGGCCGTTTGGGGCGAACCATAACCGTCCCAGCCAGTCTCCCATAGCTTTATGCGCCGTGCGCTCATCCAGCGCAAAAGGCAGCACACCGCGGGGTTTGATATGACGGCTGATGCCGGTATCGGTGACCACCGGGGTTGCGCAAAAGGGGCATTCGGCTGCATGCGTGGCCGGGTCGAATTCAACCTGAGCCGCGCAGTTGGGGCAGATCAGAACACGCGTTTCCTCGATCTCATCATCAGGCAGCTGATCCGAAAGCGCACTGTTGAAATCCAGCTCTTTCAGGCTGGCACCGCCCCACGGTCCGGCGCCAATTGCCTCTGAGTGACCGCAATGGTCACAGGTGAGCGTACCATCACCGGGATTGAACCGATAATCCGCCCCGCATTGATCGCAGGGAAAGCGGTGTCCGTCTACAATGTTAGGGTCGGTAGGGGCCATTGAAGCCTCGAATTTGCGTTATCGGCCAGAGGACAGGCGCATCCGGTTCAGCACCCCGTCCCGTTTGATGAAATGATGCCAGATGGCAAAGGCAGCGTGACCTAATGCGACGAACAACAGGGCATTGCCCACGGTTTCGTGGACCTCACCAGCAACATGGATTCCCCCGAACCAGGCCAACATGCCGAAGATTGGCACCGCGACCATCAGCGCATACAGCAACAGATGTCCCAGTTTCGCAGCGGTCGCCAACAGGGCCGAGCTTTCCTCGACAGGGGCAGGCGCGCCCTGTCGCCACCGAAAAAGGATGCGGACCAGGATCAGCGCAAAGACGATGCAGCCAAGCCAGACATGAGGGGTGGCCCATTCTGTCCAGACCGTGTTGCCCTCGAGCCGGGCGTGCAGGGCCCGTCCCATGCCATCGCTGCTGATCCATTCGCCGATGATGATCACAGCGATCAGCCAGTGCAATACGATTTGGGGCTTTGAGTAGCGGTCCAAAGTAGACATTCGTTTGCTCTTCCAGAAAGGTTGCGGATACGCGTTAAACGTTGCTGCCTAAGCTTTCCGTCACTTCAGGCTCCGGGCGGGGGCGGCGGCAAGATCGTGAACAACTGCGCCAGTTCCTGTACCTCACCCGCCTTTTTCCAGCCGTCCTGACCCGCGGTCCAGACATGGGTGTCACGGGTGATCTCTCCCTCTGTCGCCATGCGGCCCATCTTGGCCTTGGAAAATGGCCCGCTGGTTTGCCCGTCAACGGCGATATGCCAGACGTGTTCCACTGGCGGTGGCGGCGGAGGCGCCGCATGCGCCGCAGGTTGCTGGGCAGCGGGGGCGGAACCGCCCCACGGACCGCTCGGCTGACCCGCTGCCATGTTCGACATCTGCTGTGCCATGGCCATGCCCATTCCCATGCCAAGGCCAGCGCCCATGCCACCGCCCTGACCGGGATTGTTGGCCGCGGCTGTCATCGCCTCAGCGGCTGAATACTGGGTGAATTTACCCAGATCACCAGCCAGCCCCATCGATGTCCGCTTGTCCAGCGCCGCTTCAACTGCGGGTGGCAGTGAGATGTTCTCGATATAAAATTCAGGCATCTCCAGCCCGTACCCGTCCAAGACCGGGGTCACTTCTGCCGCGATCAACTTGCCCAGATCGGCGGTATTGGCGGCCATGTCCAGAACTGGAATGCCTGATCCTGCGATGACCCGGCTGAATTCCTGAACGATGATATTGCGCACCTGAAAGCTGATCTCATCCATCGTGAACTCACCATCGGTGCCGACGATTTCGATCATGAATTTTGCTGGGTCTTTGACCCGGGTTGTATAAGTACCGAAAGCGCGAATGCGGGTCGGTCCGAATTCCGGATCGCGCAGCATGATCGGATTCTTGGTGCCCCATTTCAGGTCATTGAAGCGAGTCGTGTTGACGAAATAAATCTCGGATTTGAACGGAGACTGAAAGCCATGGTCCCAATGCTGCAGTGTCGTCAGGATCGGCATATTGTTGGTCTCAAGCATATAGAGACCGGGAGTGAAAACATCCGCCAGCTGCCCCTCATGCACGAAAACGGCCGCCTGGCCTTCGCGCACGGTCAGTTTGGCACCGTATTTGATCGCATGGCCCTCGCGTTCGAACCGCCAGACCATCGTATCGCGGGTGTCGTCGACCCAGTGGATGACGTCGATGAACTCGCCGGTCAGAAAATCGAAAATACCCATTTGGGGTCTCCTTATCTTGGGCTCACAGCTGCTGGCCCATCAGTTCGCGCGCAATGATCCGCACCACAGGACGCGCGTCTTCGACAGCCACGCCAGGCTCAAGACGCGGGTCATAGAGCATTGTCAGTAATTTTTCATCATGGCTGGTCAGCAGCGCAAATTCATCGTCATCATTAAAGATGGATGGCCGCGCAGCGTTGCTGTCATTGGAGAGTCCCAGCCCCTGCGCCATTTCTTCGTGGATGCAACTGCGCCGCAGCATATCAGGCAATTCAGCACGGATCAGCACCACCGCTCGAACAAACCGGTGCAGGGACCGGTTGGTCGGAGACGCGATGACAAAACAGTCAATATTTGAACGCGGGTTTGCAACCAGGTCAAGCAAAGGCTGATCGATACCGGGCACAAGCTGTTTCAGGCGGGAGACCACGTATGCACTGTCATCCTTTCCCGCGAAAAAGACATGGAAATTTGCCTTGCGGGTAACGACAGACATCGGATGGCCGGTCACTTTGGACAGCCGCGCGGTAAAGATCTCGACCTGTTCGGCATCCTTTGCCCGCATTTCGAGGGACACAGACGGGGCGAATTCTGTTTGAACACGGATGGGGGCGGACCATCGGCTAAGCTGGCCCTCGGTCGAGTATGTGGTCGCGGTGACGGCGTGATCTGGATACTCGTTGAAAAAGGCAATCGCCTCGAAATTGCGCTCCAGATCGCTGGCATCATAGGGAGTGTCCGGCCCGCCGCCATCGCTGCGCAGCATACCACGCGTCAGCAGGTCACGTTCTACCCGCTGATAGAACCGCGCCAGATCCTGACTGGCCGCAGATGGAGGTACATAGGCATTAGGGGCAGGCGCTGGGGGGGCTACGGGGCGCGGTTGAGGGGCAACCGAAGACGTCAGGGCCTCGTCGCAGTTGGCCAGCGCCAGCAATGCGACCAGACCCAATACGGGCTTCAGATATCCCTGTGACCGCACCTTCAATCCACCATCAGCCCGGAACAGCTGTTCCGGCGTTGTCACCGATACCGTCCTTGCGCGCTTTGGCTGCGGCCAAAGTGTCGCGCAGTTCGGTTTCCATCTTCTGCAGCTCTTGCTCGGCAGCGGCGCGTTTGGCCTTGCCTTCATCCGCGATCTCCAGGCTTTCATTGATGGTTCCGATCAGATCGGCATTGGCCTGTTTTACGGCCTCGATATCAAAGACACCGCGCTCCATTTCCTGACGGATCACCTTGTTCGACTCGCGCAGGTTGGCGGCATTCGCGGTCAGAAGGTCGTTGGTTAGGTCATTCGCATCGCGCACGGCGGCGGCGGCCTCGGCGCTGCGCTGAATGGTGACGGCTTGTGCCAGCTGGGTTTCCCAGAGCGGCACGGTGTTCACCAGGGTCGAGTTGATCTTGGTCACCAGGGATTTGTCATTTTCCTGAACCAGACGGATCGAGGGCAGCGACTGCATGGTGACCTGTCGCGTCAGCTTCAGATCATGCACCCGGCGTTCCAGATCATCGCGCGCAGCGCGCAGATCGCGCAACTCCTGCGCTTTCATCACCTGATCCTCTTCGGGCGCGGCCTGAACCTCGGCCTCTTTCTGAGGAATGTCCTGACTGTCCAGCTCGGTCAGCTTCTCTTCGCCGGCTGCGATGTAAAGCGCCAGCTCATCATAAAAGCCCAGCGTCTTTTCATACAGGATGTCCAGGGATTTGATATCCTTCAACAGCGTATGTTCATGCGAAAGCAAGTCATCCGTGATCCGGTCGATCTGGCCTTGAACCTGTTCGTATTGGGCGGTGAACTTGGCGAACGGGGCGGCCTTGCCCAACAGTTTTTCCCACCAGCTACGCTCGCGCCGCACGTCAAGTTCGCTGACCGAGAAACCACGGATCGTGGTCACGATATTACGCAGGCTGTCACCTGCCGGACCGACATCCTTGTTGCGGACATCCGCCAGCATCGCCTGGCTGATTTCCTGCAACTCGGCCTGCGCGCCCGAGCCGAAGGACACGATGGAATTCGTGTTCCCCATGTCGATCTCGCCCATGCGTTTACGAATTTCAGCACCTACAGGCTCGTCGGCCTCTTTCAGAAGGACAACTTCCGCCGTGGGGTCGGGCAGGGCTACGGCGGTCACTTCCTGTACCAGCGTTTCGGCTTCGACTGCCTTGTTCTTTACTTCCTCGGACATGGGGTAATCCTCTCTGTATACTTTGGGCCGGTCAGTCCAACCGAACGCCTTCGCGCTGCAACCGTTCGCGCAGCACGTCAATTTCAACCGTCAGATCGCTGCGGTCATCCAATAGCATCTTACGGGTCCTGGCAGAGAAATTCTGTTCCAGGTCATCCAGTAGAGACGAGTAATTCTGCAGCGACTGTGCATCACGTGTTCTTGCATAAACATCCGAGAACTTGACCGTCGCGTCACGGGCACCCTGCAGATAGACGGTCAGGTATTTTCTTGCTCCGGCCAGATCGCGCGGGTCTTCTTCGACGGTGCGAAACAAATCGCGGGCAGTTTCCTGAAATCGCTCGACCCGCGCTTCGATCCGGCGGTCCCCAGCACGTTTGATGGCGTCGGTCATTTCGGTCAGATGCGCCTCAGCGTCTTCGACTACCCGTGCGACACGGTCCTGCTGAAAGGTATCGATGCCTTCCATGCCTTTGTCTGACATTGGGTCCAAGCCGAAGGAAACAGAATGCAACACAGCTGCGGCGGTGCCGAATAAAACCGGGGCGATGAGGCTGGCGTCAGACACGGTTGCCGCATCGAGAAACTCGGATCGGTATGAGGCCAACCCGGCCCCAAGGCCGGTCAGAACGCTGGAAAATATCTTGCGGGGAATTGCCGGGCGCCGTGCGGTGCGCCGCGCGTTATAGGCCGCTTCGGCCCGCAACCCTTCGCGCAGCAGAAAGGCCGCCCCGGTCAGCAAACCAGCGGCAACAAGTCCAATGGTCATCCCGATTGCACCGTCGTTCAGCGACAGAAACACCAATGGAACAGCCGGGATAAACAGGATATTAGCCCGCGCGCCAGCCGGTTCGACGCGCGCGCCATCAAACTGACCGCGCGCCGGTTGATCTGTCGACGAATCTGAGTCGTGTGGGCTGTATTTGCCGCCAAAGCGTTTGGCCATGTGCTTACAGCCCTCCCAGTAACCCGGTGCAGACGCCGAACAACAGAACCAATAAGGCCACGTAGGCCAGTTTTTGTACTCCGGACCCGGACATGATGCTCCCTGAGTTTCTCTTTGCGGAAAACTTAGGGGATGCGCGGCCCCGGCGCTAGGGGGAAGGTTACCTAACCCTTATCATTTGCGAGATTTCTTGCCGATTGGAGGCCGTTTGCGCTGTGGTCGTGCAGGGCGTTTGGCCGGAGCCTCGGGCTCAGCCTCAAGACCAAGCTGATCACGCATGACCCGGCGGCGAATTTCCTCGACCTCTCCGGGTTTCAGTTTGCCCAACTGAAACGGGCCGTACGAGACGCGCAGCAACCGGTTCACGGTAAAGCCGATATCCTCGATGGCGCGGCGGATTTCGCGGTTTTTACCTTCGCGCAGGCCAATGGTCAGCCAGGCGTTTGCGCCCTGTTGCCGATCAAGTGTTACGTCCATCGGTTGGAACCGTTCACCCTCGATCACCAGCCCCTTTCGGAGCGGCGCGAAATCCTCGTCTTTTGGACGCCCGTTTACACGGACGCGGTATCTGCGCAGCCATCCGGTGGCAGGAAGTTCCAGCTTGCGCTTGATGCCGCCATCATTTGTCAGCAACAGCAACCCTTCCGAGTTCAGGTCAAGCCGCCCGACGCTCATGACGCGGGGCATGTCCTCGGGCAACTTGTCGAAGATCGTCGCGCGGCCTTTTTCGTCCTTCGTCGTCGTAACCAGACCGGGTGGCTTGTGGTACAGCCAAAGACGTGACGGTTCCGGCTCGGACACCGGCTTGCCGTCGACGGTGATCTTGTCTTTGGCGGTAACGTTCAGCGCGGGGCTGTCGATCGTCTTGCCGTTCACAACCACACGACCTGCTTCGATCATGCGTTCCGCTTCCCGGCGCGAGGCGACGCCAGCGCGGGCAAGGACTTTGGCGATCCGGTCGCCTGGAGGAGGGGTATTAGTCATTTGCAGCCCATAGCGCATCCCGCCGCCTTGCGAAAGGCAGGTTTCTGATGCAGTCAGAGGCATGGAGTTCAAATCGTACATGGATATCGCGCTTGAGCAGGCGCGCGAAGCCGGTGAACGCGGCGAAGTTCCGGTAGGGGCTGCTATCGTGCTGGGCGACCGGGTTGTCGCCGTGGCAGGCAATCAGACACGCGAGTTGAACGACCCAACCGCACATGCCGAGATACTGGCCCTGCGCGCCGCCTGTGTTGCGACCGGATCGGAACGCCTGATTGACCACGACATCTATGTCACACTGGAACCCTGCGCGATGTGCGCCGCGGCTTTGGCCGCCGCTCGTGTTCGGCGGATCTATTACGGGGCCTCTGATCCCAAATCGGGTGGGGTAGCTCACGGGGCGCGGGTGTTTTCCCATCCACAGTCGCACCATAAACCCGAAGTGTTTGACGGTATTGCCGCCAAGGATTGCGAAGCCCTGCTGCGCGAATTCTTCACCAAAAAGAGGGACAGTAAATAATCTGGGTTGGGACCGGCCTGCGGTGCTAGGGTTTGGCCCAGTCCACGCGATAGACCGTCTGTGGCCCACCGAACCCCTTTAGTTGAGCGGAAATCGGAGCGCTGAACTGTAGCCCGGCGGTCGCGCCCAGCAGCAATCGGGTAACGTCGGTGACAAGAATTTCATTCGCGCCACAAAGGCCAGTCACCCGTGCGGCCTTATTGACCACCGATCCAAAGAAATCCTCGTCCCGCTGAATGACATCGCCGGTATGAATGCCAACCCGAAGACCCAAGGGTATATCCGACTGTAGGGCCGCATTTTCCCTTTGGAATTCGGTCGCCGCTTGGATCGCGTCGTGGACAGAGGAGAAGATCGACATCGTGCCATCCCCAAGTGATTTGACCAGTCGGCCGCCATGGGTGTGAATTAGATTTTCAGCCAGATCGAAATGGCTGGATATGAGCGCGGTCCATTTGTGATCTCCGACCTGACGCGTGATTTCAGAAGAACCCGCGATATCAGTAAACATGACCGAAGCCGCGCCCTCTTGTTGATCCTGAGTGAATTCCTGCCGAGCTGCCGCGATCAATGCGTTCAGCGCTTCATGCTCGATCCCGATTTTCTCCATGTTCGAAGTCGGGTTGGAGACATGCATCTGGATCATCTTCCAGACACCGTTTTCCAGATGCAATACAAAGGTGAACCTATGGAGCGTGGCTTTGCCGTTTGATGTGAATGCAAGTGTTGCTTCGCAATGGGCCCATCCTATGTCACCGCATTCAAACGCCTCGAGCGAATGTTCGTCCCAGCTGAAATCCGGAATTTCACGGGTGTGGTCGGCAAAGCCCCGGCGGAACACCTGTCCGGACCAGCTTTCGCCATCTGCCGACCCCTGATACCGCAGATGTTCAGATGACGAGAGCAGGTTCATCAGCGCGGCGCGATCCTTGAGGCGAACCGCATCATTCCAGCGCCGTATGACGGCGACCAGTTCTGGAGAGGGTGTTACCGCGTTACTCATCAAGCGGCTACAGCTTGATGGCTTGCATCAGCTGCGGTTCGATCACCTCGACACCCGGCAAACCGTCCGCCAGCACCTGCGCGGATTGTTCCAGAATCGGGAAGGTCTTGTAATGGCAGGGAATCACGGTTTTGAAATTGAAATAGCGCTTTGCAGCATAGGCGGCGCCTTTCATGTCCATGGTAAAGTGGCCCCCTGCGGACAGGATACCTATATCGGGTTTATAGTAATCCCCCATCCAGTCCATATCGGCCATGATATCGGTGTCGCCCGAAACATAGAGCATGTGCCCCTCGAATGAGATCATGAAACCGACCTCGCTGCCGCCGGTGCGCAGCCCGTCTGGGGTTGAAAATGTCGAGCTGTGCGAGGCGGGTACCATCGAGACCATAACACCGTTCAGGTTGACCGTGCCGCCTTTGTTGAAGCCGACTGTTTCCAGACCTTCAGCTTCGCTCCAGTACCCCATCAGGTCATACTGACCGACCACGGGGACGTTCAGATGTTTGGCCAATGAGACAATGTCAACGACATGATCGAAATGCGTGTGTGTCAGCAGGATATGTGTCGCGCCTTCCAAAGCAGCGTCATGCTGATCTTCAGGCAAAACGGGGTTGCCGGTCAGCCAAGGGTCGATCAGCAGAACCTGTCCTGCTGTTTCAATGCGAAAGCTGCCATGCCCAAGCCAGATGATATTCATGAAAAGCACTCCCAAATGAACTGTTGGCAGCAGACTAGCATCGGGTATGTAAAATTTCATGGATTGGTTTCGGGAAATTGACAGCTATTGTGAGCGTTTATCGCCTGCCTATTGGGCAGAGCCGATAAATGCGGTTACGAATACCGCCTTTTTGATTGCGGCTTTCATTATGTGGCGGCGGGTGCGCGGGCCGGGGATGCCATTGGCAAAAATGCTTGTGGTTATCCTGGTCGGCATCGGAATTGGCAGTTATTTGTTTCACACCCATGCACAGGTCTGGTCCGCGTTGGCGGATACTGCACCCATCCTGCTTTTTATTCTGACCTATATTTTTGCAATGAATCGCGACGTCTGGCAGTTGCGGCCGCTTTACGCGGGGATCGGCGCGGCCCTGTTTGTGCCATATGCCGCTTTGACGATTCCGGTGTTCCAACTGATTCCGGGTCTGGGCGGATCGGCCGCCTATGCTCCGGTGCCGCTATTGATCCTGATTTACGCAATCCTGTTGTCGAAACGCCGGCCTGATACCGCCCGCGGGCTGGCGACCGGCGCAGTGATCCTGATCGTGTCGATTACCTTTCGCGCTTTGGACGCACCGATTTGCACGCAATTCCCGACTGGTACGCATTTTCTGTGGCACATCCTGAACGCCACGATGTTGGGCTGGATGATCGAAGTCTACCGCAGGCACCTAAGCCGTGCGTCTCAGGCCTGAAACGCAGCAGCCAGTTCTGCCGGCAGGTCAAATTCGGCCAGAACCCTGGTGCGTGCATCGGATGACATCTTACGCGCGGTTTTCTCGACTATGCTGAGGATTTTTTCCTGCGAGTGCTTTTCGGCGAAGGGAGCGAGATACCATTTGAGGAACACAAAACAGGCCACATCTTCCAGTGCCTGCACCTCGATGTCACGTTTGATACCCTGCTTGCGCACCATGCGTCCGGCGTCTTGGATTTCGTTTTCTTCAAATCCGCACTGCTTCATCAAGGTCATGACGGTTTGCGCATGGTGTTCGCCCTGCGCCTTGCGCCAAGCCAGATATCCGGCGCGCCCTTCGGGATATTCACTTCGGGCCAGCTTCCAGCGTTCAACATGTTGCCCGCGTGCGGCGATCTCAAGCGAGTTCGATGCATCAGGAAAAAGCCTGGCCAGTTCAGCGCTCATGCGTTGTCCGTAAAGCAACGCTGCGGGTTGGCCGTTCTCTAAGGTTGGATCTTGGGTGTTGGCTGCGTCGATTGCGTCCAGGACTGCCTGTTTTCGCGCGCTCATACTATGCTCCGTGGGCTTGCCGGAAATCCGGCGGTGTGTTCGGACGCATCGTAGCGAGTCGGCAAATCAAACGCAGCAGTCAAATGCGAAATTCCGGGTCGGAGAGGGGGATCCGACCCGGACGAAGTTGTGGCGTCAGTTACCCAGCTTCGTTTTGTCCTGTGTAACTGGTTCGGAAACCTGATCGGGGAAAGACAGGTCGCGGGTTAGCGAACCCATGGTGGGTCCGAATGCCTGAGCTTGCGTAGCAAGAACAGTAGTGGCCAACACAAATGCGGTCATGAGTGTTTTCATCATCTTACTCCAGTTAGTGGCTGTGCCATGCTGTAAGAAGTGAACGGCGCAGTTCACTTTTTCAAGGCGAATTCTGAACTAATTGGTTTACTTTTGTGCATAGGCGCTATGCATTTTTGTATGGCTAAGCCACCTCCTTGCATAGAAGGGGCAGAACAACCGCCTGCTACCCTTGCGACCGAGGCATCAGACAGGTAAATGCCCCCTGACGCATATGAGGTTTTCCGATGTCGATTGACCAAAGCACCGCCGCAAAGGTGGCCAAACTGGCCCGGATCAAGGTCGAGGATGACGCGCTGCCTGCGCTGGCATCCGAGTTCAACACCATTCTTGGGTTCATCGAACAGTTGAATGAAGTGGATGTCGACGGTGTCGAGCCGATGGTTTCGGTCGAACCGATGCGCCTGAAGCGCCGCGAGGATGTGGTCACCGACGGCAGCCAGCAGGACAAGGTTCTGGCCAATGCCCCCGACGCACGCGAAGGTTTTTTCGCAGTCCCCAAAGTGGTGGAGTAAGACATGAGCGATCTGAACAAACTGGGCCTGGCCGAAGCCCGCGACGCCCTGCGTGCCGGTGATGTCACCTCGGTCGAGCTGACCGAAGCCTGCTTGACCGCCATTGATGCAGCCGATGCGCTGAACGCTTTTGTTCATAAAACCCCCGAGATCGCGATAGAACGTGCCAAGGCAGCGGACGCGCGCATCAAAGCGGGTGATGCGCCGTCGATGTGTGGTCTGCCAATCGGCATCAAGGATCTATTCTGCACCAAGGGCGTGCCCTCGCAGGCAGCCTCTAAGATTCTGGAAGGCTTCAAGCCGGAATATGAATCCACCGTTTCGCAGCAACTGGCCGACGCCGGTGCCGTGATGCTGGGCAAGCTGAACATGGATGAATTCGCCATGGGCTCGTCAAACGAAACTTCGGTCTATGGCAATGCGGTCAGCCCGTGGCGCCGTGGCAATGATGACGCGCAGCTGACACCGGGTGGCTCATCCGGCGGGTCCGCCTCGGCCGTGTCGGCTGATCTGTGTCTGGCCGCAACCGGGACCGATACCGGTGGCTCGATCCGTCAGCCTGCGGCCTTTGTCGGCATTACCGGCATCAAGCCAACCTATGGCCGGTGTTCGCGCTGGGGCATCGTGGCCTTTGCATCCTCGCTGGATCAGGCCGGGCCGATGACCAAGAATGTCCGCGATGCAGCGATCATGCTGGAAACCATGTGTGGTCATGACCCCAAGGATTCCACCAGCGCCGAGTTGGCCGTCCCGAATTTCGAGGCCATGCTGACCGGCGACATCAAGGGCAAGAAGATCGGTATCCCCAAGGAATACCGGATGGACGGCATGCCCGCCGAGATCGAAAAACTCTGGGCAGATGGCGCCGCGATGCTAAAAGACGCAGGGGCCGAGATCGTCGACATCTCGCTGCCGCATACCAAATACGCGCTGCCCGCCTATTACGTGATTGCGCCTGCCGAGGCGTCCTCGAACCTGGCGCGCTATGATGGTGTCCGCTATGGCCGCCGCGCGCAGATAGGGCAGGGCGACGGCATCACAGAGATGTACGAAAAGACCCGCGCCGAAGGCTTCGGGCACGAGGTGCAGCGCCGTGTGATGGTTGGGACATATGTTCTGTCAGCAGGTTTCTATGACGCCTATTACAACCGCGCCCGCAAGGTCCGCACGCTGATCAAGAAAGATTTCGAGGACGTTTTCGCCGCCGGTGTTGACGCCATCCTGACCCCGGCCACGCCTTCGGCGTCGTTCGGTCTGGGTGAAATGACCGAGGCGGATCCGGTTCAGATGTATCTGAACGACGTCTTTACCGTGACGGTCAACCTTGCTGGTTTGCCGGGCATTTCGGTTCCTGCAGGTCTTGATTCTCAGGGTTTGCCGCTTGGTCTGCAGCTGATTGGCCGTCCATGGGACGAAGGCGATTTGCTGAACACAGCCTATGCGCTGGAAAGCGCAGCGGGCTTTGTGGCCAAGCCGGGGAAATGGTGGTAATCCTCTGATCAACAAGACAACGTAGAACGGAGCAGCTGAATGCGCTTTACGATTCTGATCCCCGCAATCGGGTTGCTGGCCGCCTGTAACACGGTGGCTCCGGTTCAGGGTACAGGGTTCAACACCCCGACTTATCAGGCGCAAAGAGAAGCTGAGCTGGCAGGGCAGGGCGGCATTGGAAGCCCTCTGCCGGAACCCTATGAGGTCTCGCAACGACCTCTGGGGTCGTCGACATCGGGCGCGGATGGCGCTGACCTGGCCACGGCCACTGCCGCCGCGCTTGCAAGCACCTCGACGCAGGCGACCGCCACTTCAGTATCCGTGCCGACTGCCAGTAACAGCGGCATCTCTGACGAACAGGATTTTGCTGCGGTTTCTGAACGTCGCAGTATCGAAACCGATGCTGCTCGAATCGAACAGAACAGCCAAACCTATGAGGTTGTCGCCCCAACCGCGGTTCCGCAACGCGGAGCGGATGGTCAGCCAAACATCGTCCAATACGCGCTGAGCACATCCAATCCGGTCGGTGCCCAGCTCTACAGCCGTGCGGGGTTCAACCTGCAGGCCAAGGCACAGCGGAATTGCGCGAAATTCCCATCGGCGGACCAGGCGCAGATCGAGTTCCTGTCAAATGGCGGTCCCCAGAAGGACCGCAAGGGGCTTGACCCTGATGGCGACGGATATGCTTGCGGCTGGGATCCCAGCCCGTTCCGCAGTGCCGTCAACAACTGATCCTCAGCCCATCTGGCACCCATCCCCCAATTTCGGAGATCGCCGGGATGGGCTGACGCCGTCTTTGGTGGTTCTCCACTACACAGCAATGGACAGCGCGCAGGCTGCGCTGGATCGCTTGTGTGACCCGGCCTTCGAAGTGTCTGCGCATTACCTGATCGGTTCCGATGGCACGCTTTGGCAAATGGTGCGCGAAGAGGACCGGGCCTGGCACGCCGGAGCAGGGGAGTGGCGCGGTCGAACCGATATCAATTCGCGTTCCATCGGGATCGAACTGGACAACCTTGGCACCTATCCTTTTCCCGAACCTCAGATGACCACGCTTGAGTGGCTTCTGGCCCGTATCATGGCCCGATGGGCGATTGCACCGGACGGGGTTATCGGCCATTCCGACATGGCTCCGGGGCGCAAGGTCGACCCCGGCCCGCGCTTTCCCTGGCAACGGCTCGAACATCTCAATCTTGCTGGCCAACGTGGCCAGGATGACGGCCCGCAAGAGCCCTCGATGCCGCTGTTCCGTGCGTTGGCGCAACAGATGGGCTTTCCGCCCGAAACGGACGACGACACGCTGCTTGCCACCGTGCGTCTCAGATACCGCCCTTGGGCCGAAGGCCCGTTGGAACCTGCGGATTTCACCCCGCTCGGCCATGCGGCGCTCTGGACCTGATCCGCTTTTCATCTGGCCAAAAAATATCTCGGGGCTGAATTGACCTCAGGCCAAGAACGGGTTGCCCCTTAACGCCCTATCGGCCCTTGACGCGGCCTGACACTGCGCATACCCACGTCTCCGCGCGGAGGGCCGGATGGCTGCTGGGGCGTAAGCCCGAGAGGAAAGTCCGGACTCCACAAGACAACGGTGCCGGGTAACGCCCGGGCGGGGCAACCCGACGGAAAGCGCCACAGAAATCAGACCGCCATGCGTGCATGGTAAGGGTGAAACGGTGGGGTAAGAGCCCACCGCGCCCCTGGCAACAGGGGTGGCACGGCAAGCCCCACCGGGAGCAATGCCAAATAGGGTCCCCACGCGGGCAGGTCGGCGTCCGCCGATACCGCCGCTAAGTGCGTCTTGGCCGAGAGGGACCGGGTTGGCAGCTTGAGCCATGCAGCAATGCACGGCCTAGAGGAATGGTCATCGAAGGGGGCAACCCTGGAACAAGATCCGGCTTACAGGCCCTCCGCGCGTTAATATTGCTAAGACGAATCGCGTTGTTCCGCAGGTGGGTCACGGCTGGAGTCATCCTTTGATACAGGTCTTGCTGTGGCTGCTGAGCTGGCATCCCTTGTGGCCGAAATGGCCGCGTTAAGGTCTGCGATAAGCTGGGTGCAGGGACGATCTTGTGTTTTGATGAAATCTGCGCCGATCTACCCGAATTCAGGTTGACTCGGCTGCATGACCGGGTAAAAGCGCACGCTCATAGGAATTCAACCGAAAGGCCCCTGCCTTTTCGGACGCAGGAGATAACCATGGCGAAGCCGACGACAATCAAGATCCGTCTGAACTCGACCGCGGGCACGGGCCACTTCTATGTGACCAAAAAGAACGCGCGCACCATGACCGAGAAAATGACCGTTCGTAAATACGATCCGGTCGTTCGGAAGCATGTCGAGTACAAGGAAGGCAAGATCAAGTAATCTGCCGTCCTGCTTGGACAGAATGACAAGGGTCCTGTTTCGACAGGGCCTTTTTCGTTTGCGCGACGATGTTTCATACCTGAATCTATCGGGTCAAGGCAGCCGGAGCGCGCTTGGAGGCCGTTGCAGCGAAGCATCAGCAGCCGAGGCATTCGTTTGCCCGCTGGGTTGCTTTTTGGAATGTATTGCAACTACGCTTGAGCTAACCGTTCCAAAATGTTGGCCGTCATGAAAAAAATCTTGTTATCCACAGCAACTATTCTGGCTCTCGCAGCCTGTGAAGACCCCTATAACCGCGAGGGTGTTGGCTTTACGGGCATTGATGGTGAGCCGCGGAGCATCAGCGAAGTGCCGGGTGCGGCGGCGTTTGTTCCAGAGTCCACCAATGTTCCGGCAGAGTTGGCAGAACTGCCCCCGGTCCGAGTTTCAACGGACGAGACCGATCCGGGTAAAATTGCACGTGTTGCAATAGAAAATGGCGCGCGCAGCGATACCAGCGCAGTAGTCGTTTCCGGCTCAGATACAAACCTGTTCCTGAGCACTGTTGAAGTGAACGGAACGCTTTTCGGCGTCGTGCGTACCGAAAATAGCCGCACCAGGGTTCCAAATACGATTGGTGCAAACTTTGGTACTGGCGCTGAACAATTCACTGGCTGCTTGCCTGTCGGCGACGTTTATCGCAAAGGTTCAGAAAAGCGCAGTTCCGGATTTGCTGTTCAGTTGAACTGCAGTTAAATTCATATTACTGTGGAATTGAAGGGCCTCTCATCGTCAGGATGAGAGGCCTTTTTTGTTGCGGCATTTGAGCCTAAAGCCAGTGCGCTAACCAGAAAGAACAAAGGCGGACCAATCGGCCCGCCTTTGACATTTTCAAAATGGTTGGTGGTCCGGACTATTCACGGCTTCCAAACAACTGCAGCAGGAACATGAACATGTTGATAAAGTCCAGATACAGGCTCAGCGCGCCCATGATGGCTGCTTTGCCCAGCCATTCCTGATCGCCGGTATGTGCCATCTGCAAGTAGGTGGTTTTGATCTTCTGGGTGTCATAGGCGGTCAGACCGGCGAAGATCAGAACACCCAGAACCGAAATCGCGAACGTCATTGCAGACGAGGCCAGGAAGATGTTCACGACCGAGGCAACGATCAGCCCGATCACACCCATGATCAGGAAGGTGCCCATTGCGGACAGGTCTTTCTTCGTCGTGTAGCCGTACAGGGAAAGCCCCGCGAAAGCGATTGAGGTGATCAGGAAGACCTGAATGATCGACTCGCCGGTGAAGACCAGGAATATCCAGCTGATCGAAACGCCCATGACTGCGGCAAACAGGTAGAACACTGTTTGTGCCGTTGCAGCCGACAGGCGGTTGATGCTGGCGCTGAAGCCAAAGACAAAGGCCAGCGGGGCAAACATGATGACCCAGCGCAACGGCGAGGCGAACAGCGAATACCCAAGCGACGTCAGATATTTGTCAGAGCTCAGCTGTGCCGCAGCCGCCGAAGGGTCGGTTGTGGTTGCCAGGCCAGCAATAGCCCAGGCTGCTGCAAAGGTGATCAGCATGCCCACGGACATTGTGCCGTAGACTTTGTTCATATGGGCGCGCAGGCCCTCGTCAATCTGGGCAGCGCGCGTACCGGTCGCCGTCCGGATCGTGTCAAATTGTGCCATTAAAAGGTCTCCCTCCACATATTCTTTTTGCGTCCCGATGTCAGGCCGCGCTCCTCGCAAATATCGTCAAGTGCGGGCTGTGTTTCAAGGGTTTAACGCGGGAAACAGGCTAAAACACGCAACAAAAATGGCGGCTTCGAGGTGTCAGCCGCCATTCAGTGGTAAAAGTAGTGGATTAGGTTCATTTTTGCCAGAATTCCGGAGCATCCCATATGCGGCGTTTTGCTTCGGCTTCGGCCTCTTCACGGGTAATGCCGATATCGAGAAGGGCGCGGTCGTCCAATCTGGCGAGCTGACAGCGTTGGCGCTGTAGCGATAGCGCATCCAGAACAGAAGTGAGCTTAAAGCGCTGCCGTGGCTTGCAATATGTTGAAGCTGTGATTTGCGTCATAGCCTTGTCCTTTCGGTTTTGCTGATGTGTTGTGCCTATTGCATCAACTTCCTTGATTTATATGGAGGGCTGTGACACATTTTGAAAATGAATATTATTGAACACATCCATAAGGAATCGTGAAGATGCGAAATTTGGACATCACCACTCTCCGCTCCTTTGTGGCAGTTGCCGATCAGGGTGGCGTGACGCGGGCAGCCGGTTTCCTGCACCTGACACAATCTGCCGTATCGATGCAGCTAAAGCGGTTGGAGGAGCTTTTAGGTCTGGAGCTGCTGGACCGAAGTGGCAGAACCATCGCGCTGACAGCGTCGGGCGAACAGCTTTTGGCCTATGCCAGACGCATGATCTCGTTGAATGACGAGGTGATGTCCAAGCTGACGGATCAGGCCTATGAGGGCGAGGTCGTTCTTGGTGTGCCGCATGATATCGTCTATCCGGCTATCCCCCGGGTGCTGCAGCGATTCAACGCGGATTTCCCACGCGTCCGTGTGCAGCTTATCTCCTCCTATTCGCTGCAACTGAAGGATATGTTTAAGCGCGGAGACTGCGATTTGATCCTAACGACCGAGGCGACAGTGGGGCAGGGGGCCGAGACGATTGCCGAGCTTCCTTTGCGCTGGATTGGTGCGCCGGGCGGGTCTGCCTGGCGAAAACGCCCCATTCCGCTAGCGCTTGGGCGTCGGTGTCTGTTCAGGCCGCAGGTCATTGCTGCGCTGGATGCGGCTGGAATTCCCTGGGAGCTTTCGGTGGAAACCGAAAATGACCGTACTATCGAGGCAACGGTCAGCGCCGATTTGGCGGTTCATGCCATGCTCGAAGGGACAGAGGCCGCACATCTTGCCCAGATCGATTCGGGTGGCGTCCTGCCCGAGCTTCCTGCGCATATGATAAATCTGTATGGCGGCGAAACTGGCCGCGGAGCCGTGGTTGAGGCGTTGGCGACGCTGGTGCGCCAGAACTTTCGTTTGCTTGGGGGGGTGCCGCTTAAAGCCGTTGTCGGTTGATCATCCGTTAGGGGGTTATGACGACTTTCCCGGTGGCCGTCCTGTCGCGCAGCATGGCCAGTCCGCGTTCGGCTTCGGACAGGGGCAGAACATGGCTGATATGCGGTTTGATGCGGCCCTCGCTATGCCAGCGAAACAGCGTTTCAAAGCTGTCCGTCACAATCTGAGGTCGAAACTTCAAGTAGCCTCCGATGTAGAGCCCGATGACTGTCAGGTTCTTGACCAGTAGGTGGTTGGCCGGAATTTGCGGCACCTCACCGCCCGCAAAGCCAATGGGCAAGATGCGACCTTCGGGGTTGGTTGCGCGAAAGGCGGCTTTAAACACATCGCCGCCGATCGCGTCATATACGACATCCGCGCCTCCTAATGCCTGGACACGGGCGCGGAGATCTTCGGATGCGTCGATCAGATGATCGGCCCCGGCCCTCTGTGCCACCTTGAGTTTCTCACTGCCGCGCGCCTGCGCAATAACCGTGGCGCCCATAAGCTTGCCGATCTCTACCGCCGTCAGGCCGACGCCACCTGCCGCACCGGTCACCAGCAGGGTTTCGCCGGGCCTGAGCCGCGCACGATGATCCAAAGCAATAAGGCTGGTGCCATATGTGATCTGAATTGCGGCGGCGTCTTCAAAGCTCATAGAGTCAGGGATTGCGATTGCACGATCGGCTTCGAACACTCCGAATTCAGCAAGGCCGCCCTGGCCGGAATAGACAGCGACGCGGTCACCCGGGTTCAGGTGGCGTACATTGTTTCCAATTTCGCGAACAATCCCTGCGACTTCCATGCCCAAGGAAAAGGGCGCCACCGGGGTGTCCTGATACGTCCCCTTCTGCATAAGGAGATCCGCAAAATTCAAACCGCAGGCTTTGATTTGAATGCAGACCTGGTTGTCGCCGGGTTCTGGCGGGTCGATATTGCAAAGCTGGGCCTTGGCCCCGTTGGTCTGGATATGAAACGCCAGCATGATTTGGCTCCGTCTTTTCGGGCATAGGTCAGTTCTGTCGTGGTCTTGTCAATCTGTTACCCTGCTGAAGACCCCGTTAATCCGGTGTTGACCAGGTGATTGTTTCCAGATCGGAATCAACGTGTGCGCGGTATTCACAACACAACTATAAACCATTGTTTGTGGAATCAGATTCAACCTTCTTGAAAAAAGCGCCAAAAAACGTAATAGTGCGCTATGGTGCTGATTTGGGGGGCATGTTCCAAATTAGGGAGTAGTTAAGTCGGGCTCGCTAATGTTGCGGTAACAAAGCATGTTGCGCACCCGTTTCAGTTGTGTGTGTAAGGGAGGATAGTACCAATGACCCATCACGTCGATGTCCATGTGGGCAAACGCGTCAGGCATCGCCGCTGGCTGATTGGCATGACCCAACAGCAGTTGGCACAGCAAGTTGGTATCAAGTTTCAGCAAATCCAGAAATATGAAACCGGTGCCAATCGAATCAGCGCGTCTCGTCTTTGGGACATTGCCGAGGCATTGGATGTTCCCGTCAGTTTCTTCTTTGAAGGCCTGGAAGAGGTCGAGAAAGGAAGCTCGGATAAGAAATCGGTACCTGCAGACCTTATGGGCGACAAAGAGGCCCTGGATCTCGTCCGCTCTTACTATGCCATACCGGAAAACCAGCGTCGCCGCTTGTTCGAGCTTGCGCGCGTTCTGAGTGATGTTGCCTGATTTCGCGGGTTGACTCTGATCCTGACGGAACGCACGGGTAGCGTATGGATAAGATGTCGCTGAGTGATCTTGAAGTGGCTGAAGAAATGGCCGACGCGGCGCGTGCGGCCATTCTTCCTTTTTTCAGGCAGTCTAATCTTGAGACTTCGAATAAGCTGGATCAGGGATTTGATCCGGTCACTGTCGCCGACCGCGCAGCCGAAAAAGCCATGCGCGCGGTTTTAGCCCGACATCGGCCCCAAGATGGAATATTTGGCGAGGAATATGGGCAGCACGAGGGGCAAAGTGGCCGCACCTGGGTTCTGGATCCGATCGACGGCACCCGAGGGTTTATCAGCGGGACACCGACATGGGGGGTTCTGATTGCGCTTAGCACGCAGGACGGGCCAACCATGGGGATCATCGACCAGCCGTATATCGGGGAACGCTTCATCGGCTCGGCGGATATCGCGCGAAGCCATGGTCCTACGGGCGATATGTCCCTGAAGACCCGTTCAACACCTTCTCTGGACCAGGCGATTCTGTTCACGACCTTCCCCGAGGTCGGCGCGTCGGAAGATCGTGCCGGGTTTGAGGCTGTGTCACAGCACGTACGCCTGACCCGCTATGGAATGGATTGCTATGCTTATGCTCTGCTTGCAGCGGGTCAGGTGGATTTGGTGATCGAAGCAGGTCTGAACGCCTATGACATTCAGGCGCCAATCGCCGTGATTCATGCGGCTGGCGGTATCGTCACCGACTGGCAGGGCGGCCCCGCCCATAATGGCGGTCGGGCTCTGGCGGCGGCAAACCCGCAGATCCACGCGGCGGCGCTGGAAATCCTGCGCAACTTCTAAAAACTGTTGCGGCGGACTGGCGGGCCGATTAGCCTTAATCCGGCTGGTTCTTGTGCCCGTTTTCCGCCAGCTTTTGCACTCCATGCATGAAACGGGCGATGCAAGGAGAGCAAGATGACCGATATCCTCATCAAAAATGCAGACACGATCCTGACCATGGATGACCAGCGCCGTGAACTTTCTGGCGCGGATATTCTGATCCGAGACGGGCAGATCGAACAGATCGGCCACGGGTTGCAGGCAACCGCAGAGATCCATAATGCAAGCGGATGTGTGGTGACGCCCGGCCTCGTGAACACGCACCACCATCTGTACCAGACCCTGACCCGCGCCGTGCCTGGCGGGCAGGATGCGCTTTTGTTCGGATGGCTGAAAACGCTCTATCCGATCTGGTCGCGATTTGGCCCCGAAGAGATGTTCGTATCCGCCCAGATCGGTTTGGCCGAGCTGGCTCTGTCGGGATGTACGCTCAGTTCTGATCACCTGTATCTATATCCGAACGGTGCGCGTCTGGATGACACTATTGCTGCGGCTGCCGAGGTTGGCCTGCGGTTCCACCCAACACGCGGCGCGATGAGTATTGGCGAAAGCGATGGCGGCCTGCCACCGGATGCTCTGGTCGAGGCCGAAGCAGATATTCTCGACGACATGATCCGCGTGGTTGACGCGTTTCACGACCCTTCCGAGGGTGCAATGTGCCGCGTCGGGCTGGCCCCGTGTTCGCCGTTCTCAGTCAGTCGCGATTTGATGCGGGACACGGCCATTCTGGCCCGCGACAAGGGCGTCATGCTGCATACCCATCTGGCCGAGAATGACGAGGATATCGCCTATTCGCAGGAACAATTCGGCTGCCGCCCCGGTCAATATGCCGAGGATTTGGGCTGGACCGGCTCAGATGTCTGGCACGCCCATTGCGTGAAACTGGACGGGGCAGAGATTGATCTGTTTGCACGGTCCCGCACAGGCGTGGCGCACTGTCCCTGTTCGAACTGCCGGTTGGGCTCGGGGATTGCCCCTGTACGGTCGATGCGAGATCGCGGCGTGCCTGTGGGTCTGGGCGTCGATGGGTCGGCCAGTAATGACAGCGGCAATCTGATCCTCGAGGCGCGGCAGGCCATGTTGTTGCAGCGCGTCGCCAGCGGTGCCGATGCCATGTCCTCTCGCGAGGCGCTGGAGATTGCCACGCGCGGCGGGGCGGATGTCTTGAACCGACCTGATTGCGGCCGTCTGGCTATCGGTAAGCGTGCCGATATAGCCATTTGGGATACGCGCGGTATTGAAAGCGCGGGCAGTTGGGATCCGGCAGCCCTGTTGCTTGCCGGTCCGACGAGGGTAAAGCACCTGTTTGTCGAAGGCCGTCAGATCGTGCGGGACGGGCAGATCGCAACGCTGGATCTGCCCCGGGTGATTGAACGGCAGAACCGATTGGCCCTTGCCTTGCAATCCTAGGTCCTGACAGGTTGACCTGCGATCCAAACCTCGGCAATCGCCCTGTCATCGCCCATCATGATGGTGGGAAAGAGGGCCTCCCACAGGTCATCGGCGCAGGCCTCGCGCTGAGCTATGGCCGGGGTGGAGGCGAGATCGAGCACGATCAGGTCGGCCTCCATTCCCGGGGCGATATTGCCGATGCTGTCATCCAGCCTCAGCGTTCGGGCCGACCCTACGGTGCCCAGCCACAGCAGTTGCGCGGCGTGCAGCGGCGTTCCGCGCAGTTGTCCGATCTCATAGGCCGACGCCATCGTGCGCAGCATCGAGAAACTTGAACCGCCACCAGTATCCGTTGCCAGACCAACTCGGTGTCCGTCGCGCATTAACCCTGCCATGTCGAACAGGCCTGACCCGATAAAGGTGTTAGAGGTCGGACAATGGATCAAAGCAGCGTCGACCTCACGCAGTCGGTCGCGTTCACGTGCCTCAAGGTGGATGACGTGGCCATAGAGGCCGTTGGGACCCAGCAGGCCAAATTTCTCATAAGTGTCCAGATAATCGCGTGCCTCGGGGAACAGCTCGCGCACCCAGGCGATTTCGTCGGTCTGTTCGCTGAGGTGGGTTTGCATCAGGCAATGGGGATGTTCGGCCCAAAGCGCGCCCATCGCCTCAAGCTGTTCGGGCGTCGAGGTGGGGGAAAAGCGGGGCGTTATGGCATAGGACAGGCGATCAATACCGTGCCATTTCTCAAGCAAGGCTTGGGATTGGTCATAGGCGGTTTGCGCCGTATCCCTCAGACCATCAGGCGCGTTGCGGTCCATGCAGGTTTTGCCCGCGACCACACGTTGGTTGCGCTGCAGCGCCGCCGAAAAGAAGGCATCGACGCTTTCGGAGTGGATGGTGCAATAGCTGCACATCGTGGTGGTGCCGTGTGCCGCTGTCAGGTCCAGATACCGGTTGGCAATCTCAGAGGCATAAGCTGCATCCCCGAATTTCATCTCTTCGGGGAAGGTATAGGTGTTCAGCCAGTCGATCAGGCGTTTGCCCCAACTGGCGATCATGGCGGTCTGCGGATAATGCACATGCGCATCAACAAATCCTGCAAGGATCACGTGCTGACCATGATCCACGACTTTTGCCTCGGGGTGGGCATTGTTCAGACTGTCGGCATCCGATACGCTGGAAATCCGACCGTTTTCGATCAGAACCGCTTCGCTGATTTTGACAGCCTCGGTCGGTTCGCCCTCGAACGGGGTGCCAGTGAAACTCAGGACACGCCCTTTCAGCAGCGTTTTTTGCGCCATACTCATTCATCTCCGCCTGTCTGGGACTGCGAAACAGCATAGGGGCAGGAAAGTTGTCGGTAAATCGGCGCATTGTCATTGTTTTCCGGTAGCTGCTTCTTCTATTTAGGGGCCAATGGGCGAACAGAGCGGGGGCAGATATGACAACAGGTATTAACGAACCCGTAAGTGAACCGACTTCTGATGATGACGCCTATGCGCTGGATCGTCGAACGGTAGCATCCATTCTGTATGCAGTTGATGTCGATGACCGCGACAAGCTGATCGAATTGATGGACCCGCTGCACGCTGCCGACATCGCCGACCTTCTGGAACAGATCAACCCCTATGACCGCGCCCGGTTGATCCGTCTGTATGACAAAGAGTTCGACGGCGATATTCTGTCTGAACTGGACGAAGGTGTCAGGGAAGAAGTTATTGAAGTCCTGCGTCCCGATGTTCTGGCGGATGCCGTACGCGACATGGAAAGCGACGATGTCGTCGATCTGCTGGAAGACCTTGAAGAGCCGCAGCAAGAAGCCATCCTGGGTGCGCTGGAGGATTCCGAACGGATCGCGGCCGAACAGGCGTTATCCTACCCGGAAAACTCGGCCGGACGGCTTATGCAACGCGAAGTCGTCATGGCGCCCGAGCATTGGACAGTTGGGCAGGCCATTGACTTTATGCGTGCCAATGACGGACTGCCAGAACAATTCTACCATTTGGTTCTTGTTGATCCGCGGTTGAAGCCAACAGCACAGGTAACACTGGGCAAACTCATGGCTACCCGGCGCGAGGTGCCTCTGCACGAAATTGCCGAAGAAGAGTTCTATACCATTCCCGTCGATCAGGATGAAGAGGACGTGGCCTATGCGTTCAATCAGTACCACCTGATCTCGGCCCCAGTGGTGGATGGTGACGGACGGCTTGTTGGTGTGATCACCATTGATGACGCGATGGTGGTGCTGGATGAGGAATACGAAGAGGATATGTTGCGCCTAGCCGGTGTCAGCAACGAAAGCTCGCTGTCCGACAGTGTGGCCGCGACCAGCAGGCGACGCCTGCCGTGGTTGGCGGTAAACCTGTGTACTTCGATCTGCGCCTCGCTGGTGATTTCCCAGTTCGAGGCGGCGATTGATCAGTTGGTGGCGTTGGCCATTCTGATGCCGATTGTGGCCTCGATGGGGGGCAATGCGGGGACACAATCGCTGACCGTCGCAGTGCGAGCCCTGGCAACGCGCGACCTGACAGGTGCGAACGTGATGCGGGTGATCCGACGGGAACTGCTGGTGGGCATGTTGAACGGGCTGTGTTTTGCCACCGTTCTGGGCGTGGTGGGAATGTATTGGTTCGGCTCGCCGTTGTTGGGTGTCGTGATTGGCTCCGCTCTGGTCGTGAACATGGTGATCGCAGGCTTTGCAGGTACGGTAGTACCGGTCGTGCTAGACCGGATGGGTGTTGACCCGGCGCTGGCGTCAGGGACCTTTGTGACGACAACGACGGATGTCATGGGATTCTTTATCTTTCTTGGGCTTGCCAGCGTGGTGCTATTGTGACCGATCTGACCGAAATCAAAGCTGCCGCGCGCAAGGCGGCCTTTGCCCGGCGCAAATCTGCGTTTGATGCAAATCCGCCCGGTGCCGCCGGGCGACTGTCTGAAATTCTGGCCGGGCACCGCGGAGTACCCCTGTCGGGTTATATGCCCATCCGGACCGAGAGTGACCCGCTGCCCGCCATGGCCGAGGCGTCCGCTTATGGCCCGGTGGGCGTACCGGTTATTCAGGCGGCCGGGCAGCCGCTGAAATTCTCTCGTTGGACGCCCGAAGGCAGGCTGAAGGATGGCCCGTTTGGCGCCAAAGTGCCCGAGGTCGATGACTATTTCGATCCCGAAATTCTGATCGTGCCACTGGTGGCATTCGATGCAAATGGAGGGCGTCTGGGTTATGGGGGTGGGTTCTATGACCGGACATTGGAAGGGCTGCGCGCGAAACGCCCGACTCTGGCCATCGGTTTTGCCTTCGATGCGCAAGAAGCAGACGGGCTGCCGCTGGAACCGACGGATCAGCCGCTTGATATGGTAGTAACTGAAAGCCGTGTATTGACCTTTTAACGAAGGTATCAGCCCTGGTTTTTAGCGCGAAAATATTCCCAGGCATTTTTTTCGGTGCCATCAGGCAATATGCACACGCCGGTCTGGCCATTCTCTCCGTCCCGAATTTCATACCTCCCACCGCTGTCGATGCAATAGATGGCCGAGGGGTTTGGCAGCTGTGGGTTTGAGTTGACTGCTTGCCCTTCCGAGCAGGCAGCAAGCGTGGCACAGACACCAAAGGTCAGACCGATCCGAAACATAAAGAATCTCCTAAATAAAGAGTTTTGCCGTTCATTGGGTCAGCTTAACGGCTTGTACTTGCGAATTGCCACACTTAGACGGTTTCTATGAGGATACTTTTTCTGGGTGACGTTATGGGCCGCGCTGGACGCGCGGCTGTTCAGCAACATCTGCCACGTCTGCGCGACGAATGGCGGCTGGATTTCGTGGTGATCAATGGTGAGAACGCCTCGAACGGAATGGGTTTGACCGGGGATCATGCCAAGCTGCTGTTAGATGCAGGGGCGGATTGCCTGACGCTGGGCGACCACGCTTTCGACCAGAAGGACATGTTGCAATTCATCGAGAGCGAACCGCGCATTGTGCGCCCTGTTAACTTTGCCAAGGGTGCTCCGGGGCGCGGGCATCGTCTCTATACCGCCCCTGGCGGGCGCAAGGTTCTGGTCGTACAGGTGCTGGGGCAGGTCTTTATGAAGCGGCCCTTCGATGATCCGTTTTCGGCGATCGAGCCAATTCTGAAGTCGCACCCGCGCGGTGGGCAGGCGCAGGCGATCATCGTCGACATGCATTGCGAAGCCACATCCGAGAAGATGGCGATGGGGCATTACTGCGACAAGCGCGCCAGCCTGGTGGTCGGGACGCATACGCATGTGCCGACCGCAGATGCTCAGATCCTTCCGGGGGGAACGGCCTATCTGACTGATGCTGGGATGTGCGGGGATTACGATTCTGTCATTGGTATGGAAAAGCTGGAACCGATGCGCCGGTTCATCACCGGCATGCCCAAGGCGCGGTTTACGCCTGCAAATGGCGAAGCAACGCTAAGCGGTGTGTTCGTGAAAACCGATGATCGCAATGGTCAGGCAAAATCCGTGCAAATGGTGCGCGTTGGGGGTCGCTTGCAACAAGCCGGGCCGCAATAGCGCGACGTTGGGCTTGCCCTGCTGCCCGCAATACGGGAAACTGCCCGACGGGCGCGCAAGCTGGGCCAGGGTTCGGACTGAATACCACGAATGCAATTTCTTCAACTGACAGAAACGGGCAGCGCGATCGTGGCGCTATTGGTTGTCGCAGGCATGTTTGTCATGTTCCTGCGCGAGGCTTACCCGACCGAGGTTGTCGCCATCGCGGGCGTTGCCCTGATGCTGGTGACCGGTATCCTGCCCTATCAAAGTGCGTTGGCAGTTCTGTCCAATCCTGCGCCATGGACGATTGCGGCGATGTTCATCGTCATGGGGGCTCTGGTCAGAACCGGGGCATTGGATTCCTTTACCGCAACTGCGCAGAAACAGGCGCAGGTTAACCCGCGTATCGCGATTGCCATGCTGATGGGGTTTGTGGTTCTGGCCTCGGCGGTGGTGTCAAACACACCCGTGGTCGTCGTGATGATCCCGGTTTTTGTACAGATTGCCCGCACGTTGAACGTGCCGGCCTCGAAACTGCTGATCCCGCTCAGCTATGCTGCCATCATGGGGGGGACGCTGACACTGATCGGCACCTCGACCAACCTGCTTGTGGATGGTGTCGCGCGATCTCAGGGTCTGGCTGCATTCACGATTTTCGAAGTCACGCCCTTGGGCATCGCAGTGGTGATCTACGGCATGATCTATTTGCGCTTTGTTGCGCCGCGCCTGCTGCCTGAACGCGATAGCATGGCCTCGCTTCTGAGTGACCGGTCCAAGATGAAATTCTTCACCGAGGCCGTCATCCCGCCTGACAGCAACCTGATCGGGCGCGAAGTGACAGGAGTGCAACTGTTCAAGCGTCCCGGCGTACGCCTGATTGACGTGGTCCGCGGGGACGAGTCTTTGCGGCGCAACCTCAAAGGGGTGACGCTTGAAGTTGGGGATCGCGTTGTTCTGCGGACCGAGATGACCGAGTTGCTGAGCCTGCAAAGCAACAAAGAGTTAAAGCGTGTTGATCAGGTTTCTGCGGTCGAGACCAAAACGGTCGAAGTGCTGATCACACCGGGGTGCCGTATGGTTGGGCGAACGCTGGGCGTGATGCGCCTGCGCCGCCGCTATGGTGTCTACGTTCTGGCGGTACATCGGCGGAACCAGAATATCGGTCGTCAACTAGACGACCTCGTGGTGCGAGTCGGGGATACTCTGCTGTTGGAGGGATCGCCTGCCGATATCCAGAAGCTTGCCGCTGATATGGATATGGTCGACGTGACACAGCCCTCGGCGCGGGCGTTCCGCCGCAATCACGCTCCGGTGGCGATTGGCGCACTTATCGGGATCGTCGTATTGGCTGCTTTAGGTGTGGCGCCAATTCTGCTGCTGTCCATTCTTGCGGTCGCTCTGGTTCTGGTCACCCGCTGCATAGACGCGGATGAGGCGTTTTCCTTTATCGAAGGGCGACTTCTGGCATTGATATTCTCGATGCTGGCCATCGGGGCCGCGCTTGATAAGTCCGGGGCGGTTTCCCTGATCGTCGATGCAATCGCACCTGGGCTTAGTGCGCTGCCACCGTTCCTGATCGTTTGGGCCATCTATGTTTTGACCTCGGTGCTTACCGAACTCGTCTCCAACAACGCCGTTGCGGTAGTGGTCACGCCAATCGCAATCGGGTTGGCGCAGGCCGTCGGCGTAGACCCAAGGCCGCTGGTAGTTGCGGTGATGTTGGCGGCATCTGCATCCTTTGCGACACCAATCGGATATCAGACCAACATGATGGTCTATGGTCCGGGGGGATATCGGTTTGTCGATTTCATGAAGGTTGGCATCCCCTTGAACCTGACGGTCGGGCTGCTTGCTTCGTTGCTTATTCCGATCATCTGGCCGTTGTGACACCGGCGCGAACCCGCCGGTTTTGCGCTGACGGTCTTGTAAAGGCTGATCCAGACACAATCTTTTCCTCTAGAACTTGGACGAAAGGACAGGATTATGCCTTTTCCAAAATTTGGTCAGTTGATCGTAATGGGTGCGATTATGGTGGCGCTGATTGGCAGCGATGTATCGGCTGGTTCGGTGACCGGTACCGCCTCCTACCGCGAACGGATTGCCGTGCCTGAAGACGCGACGCTATATATCGAGCTGCAGGATATATCGCTTGCGGATGCGCCAGCGGTAACGCTGGCTGCGCAGCGCTACGTGCTGAGCGGGGTGCCTGCCGAGTTTGAATTGACCTATGATGATGCTCTGATCCGTGACGGGATGACCTATGCGGTGCGGGGGGCAATATATCGTGGGTCACAACTGCTGTTTACGACCGACACGGGGTATCCGGTCCTGACCAATGGTGCGCCGGATACAGCCGACCTTTTGTTGGTCAAGACGGGCGGCCCCACGTCGGCGGGGCTGGAAAACACAAGCTGGACGGCGATTGGTGTGGATGGGGCCGTGCTGAACAGCGAACGCGCCCCGCAGCTTGAGTTTGCGCAAGGCGGTGCCTTTAGCGGCTCAGGCGGTTGCAACCGTTTCACAGGGCAGGTCGAAATTTCCGGAAATTCGCTTACGTTTCCAGACAATATTGCGGCCACTTTGATGGCCTGCCCGCCCGAGATGGAGCAGGTGGAGGATCAGTTCTTTGCCGCCCTGCAAAACGTGGTGTCCTATGCGGTGGCGGGCGATAGCCTTGCGCTGTTGGACAGTGCAGGCGACCCGGTTCTGAAATTCATACGCACGCAGTAATCAGGCCACAGCGCGCGACCGTCCTGCGTTGCGCCCGGAAAAGATGCAGCCGCCCAGGAATGTACCTTCCAGCGCGTTGTATCCGTGATAGCCGCCGCCGCCGAAACCGGCGACCTCTCCTGCGGCGAACAGCCCGGGAACGACCTGACCGTTTGCACCGATCATCTGACTGTCGAGGTTGGTCTGCAAACCGCCCAGCGTTTTGCGCGTCAGCATGTGAAGTTTGACCGCGATTAGCGGCCCATTGGCAGGATCAAGGAACTTGTGTGGTTTGGCGGTGCGGATCAACCTGTCACCCCGATAGTTGCGGGCCGCCAGAATAGCCGCCATCTGCGCGTCCTTGGAAAACGGGTTGTCGACCTGTGAGTCTCGCGCTTCGATCTGGGCGCGCAAATGCGCCTCATTGATCAGATCGCCACCCAGTTGGTTCATGCCGCTGACCAGTTCGGTCAGAGTGTTGGCAACGATGAAATCTTCCCCGTGCTGTTTGAAGGCCTCGACCGGCGCGGTGGCTTGCGATCCTGACAAAATGCGCTGACGGATAACCTCTTTCCAGCTGCCCGAGGTGAAATCCGGGTTCTGTTCCGACCCGGAGAGCGCAAATTCCCTTTTGATGACTTTCTGCGTCAGTACAAACCAGCTGTATTCATAACCGGTCTTCAGGATCTCTTTCAGCGTGCCCAACGTGTCGAACCCCGGCAAACAAGGGGGCAACAGACGATTGCCGCGCGCGTCAAACCACATAGAGCTTGGGCCGGGCAGGATACGAATTCCGTGCGATGGCCAGATCGGGTTCCAGTTTTTGACGCCCTCGGTGTAATGCCACATCCGGTCGCCGTTGATCACATGTCCACCGGCCTTTTCGCTGATGGGGATCATGCGGCCGTCAACGTGGAACGGCACGCCCGCGATCATGTCTTTGGGTGGTTCGCCCAGGCGGTCGCGCGGCCAGTTCTTGCGCACCATTTCGAAATTGCCACCAATACCGCCCGAACTGACGATGACCGAAGGAGCATAGACCTCGAATTCCCCAACCTCTTCCCGGTTGGTCTTGGCGCCATGCGCGGCTGCGTCCTCAGCCAAGACCTCTCCCGAGACGCCTTTGGCACAGCCGTTTTGCATAATGATATGGCTGACTTGGTGGCGGAACTTCAGCTGGATCAGGCCTGTGCTGACATGTTCGCGCACGCGACGGATGAAATGTTCCAGAACACCAGGGCCGGTGCCCCATGTGATGTGGAACCGAGGTACCGAATTGCCATGCCCATCGGCATAAGAACCGCCACGTTCGGCCCATCCAACCACAGGAAACCATCGCAGCCCCATATCGTGCAGCCAGGGCCGCATTTCACCGGCGGCGAATTCCACATAAGCTTCGGCCCATTTGCGGGGCCAAGCGTCTTCTTCGCGGTCAAACTGCGCGCTGCCCTGCCAGTCACGCAAGGCCAGTTCGTGGTTGTCCCTGATGCCCATCCTGCGCTGTTCCGGCGTGTCGACCATGAATAATCCACCGAGGCTCCAGAACGCCTGACCGCCGAGGAAATGACCGGGTTCCTGATCCAGTATGATCACCTTTTTTCCGCGGTCGCCTAGCTCGGCCGCGGCCGCAAGCCCGGCCAGCCCAGCCCCAACGACAATGGCATCTGCGGTGTTATTGGACATGTTTTTTCCTCTCAGCTGCGGCGCAGCCAGGCGATAAATGGCAGGGCGACGACATACATCAAGATACCATAGACGGCCGATGGCAGAGCAAGAGGGCTTAGCCCGTTTTCCGTGCTGGTAATCAGCGCTGCCAATGTGATGCCAAGAGTCGAGTTTTGGATGCCAGCTTCGATCGAGATCGTCTTGCTCTCGTTCCATGACAGGTTCACAGCGCGGGCCAGTCCCAGCCCGATCAGCAGCAGCGCAATGTTCAGGGTGATCAGCGCCGACCCCATCAGCCCCAAATTTTCGACGAACATTTCCCAGTTCCCGGCCAGCGCGGCGAGAACGATCAGGACGAAAAGAATCGAAGCCAGTTTGGACAATGGGGCATCGACCCGCTCTGCGAATCCTTTTGCGAAATGCCGTATACTGACGCCGATAGCGACGGGCAGGGTGGTGATCAGGAACATCGCTATGGCCAGCCCGGTGATCGAAACCTCGGGTGCGTCCTCGCCCATGAAGTGATTGATCGACCATGCGGCCAATACGGGTACCGTCACCATCGACAACAAGCTGATGATGGCTGTCAGGCTGACGGAAAGAGCGACATCACCCTTGGCCAGTTTAGTCAGGATATTGCTGGTAACACCGCCGGGGCAAAAGCTGAGGAGCATAACACCGACTGCTATTTCCGGTGGCAGTGCAAAGAGTTTGACCGTCGTAAATGCCGCAATGGGAAGCAAGATCACCTGGCAGAACGCCCCTATCGCAAAAGGGTATCGTCTGCTGACAACCCGGCGGAAATCGGCGATCTCAAGCCCGACACCCAAGGACAGCATGATTATGGCCAACGATAGTGGCAGGCCGACATTAATAAGCAGATCCAACTACAACTCCTCCCAAAGCCGTTCGGACCAGCGTAAGCGAGGGTCAAAGCCGCAGGCAACCGCGCCGTAGGGTCAGCCGTAGCGTTGGGCGAACCTGCGCAGGATTTCACCGGGCAGAGTGACATTGGCGGCGTGGCAAATGTCGATCAGACGCTGCGCATCTTCGGGCGGGAAATAGCCGTGGTGTTTGTAGATGGTGATACGTTCTTCAAAGTCGCGGGCATCAGCCTCGGGGTGGAACTGTGTGGCATAGACATTCTGGCCCCAGCGGATCATCTGGAAGGGGCAAGGGTCCGAGGCCAGCAGATGCACACACCCATCTGGCAGGGATTGCACAGCCTCTTTATGGCCCACAAAAGCATCAAAACTCTGACCTAGCCCCGAGATCAGTGGATCGGTGGCACCGTCCTCTGTCACGTGGCAGGTTGAGGGGCCGACGGGCTCTCCGAACTGGTCCTTGCTGACATCGCCACCCAAATGCGCGGTAAGAATACCCAACCCATAGCAGCACCCCATGAACGGATGATCGCGCCCGGTGATCTGTGACATCAGACCCATGATGGCGGCTTCGGTGCGGGCATCCGTCGGCGATTTTGTCGCCGGATCGTCGCTGACACAGCCGGGGCCACCGCCGACGATCACTCCGGCATAGTCGGTCACGTCCAAGCCGTCGGGCAGGTCTTCACAGTCCAACCGGATGCGATGGGTCTGTTCAGGACTCAGGCCGGTCTTGTCCAGAATCGAGGCATATTCGGCATCCGACGCATCGGTTTCCGGGCGTAACTGCAGGATCAGAAATTGTTTCATGGAACGGCTCTTACCCGTCACAACGGCCAGAACACAAGGATGGCGGGTATCGAAACCGCAATGATCAGGATTTCCAGCGGCAGGCCCATGCGCCAGTAGTCTCCGAACCGATAGCCACCCGGTCCCAGAACCAGCGTGTTGTTTTTATGCCCGATAGGCGTCAGGAACGCAGCCGAGGCTGCAACGGCGACCGTCATCAGAAACGGGTCGGGGGAAACCTCAAGTGTGCGGGCCATCTGAATGCCGACCGGGGCCGCCACAATTGCCGTGGCGGTGTTGTTCAACACGTCCGACAGGGTCATGGTGACCACCATCAGAACGGTCAGAATAGCCCATGCAGGCAGGCCGTTAGTTAACTGGATCAGCGCATTGGCGATCAGTTCGGTGCCGCCCGAGGTTTCCAGCGCGCTGCCCAGCGGGATCATCGAGCCCAGCAAAACGACCACCGGCCATTCGATGTGAGTATAGAGATCCGCGATTGGCATGATCTTGGTCAGCACATAGGCAACCACAACAAGCCCCAATGCGACCGGCAGGTAGATCAGCCCAACACTGGCCGCCAGCACCGCGGTGGCAAACAGGCCAATCGCAAGCCACGCCTTTTCATTGGCGGTGACGTTCAAACCACGTTGGGCCAGCGGTAGGCATCCCAGCCATTCGGTCACATCGGCGCTGCGATCACGCGGGCACAGCAACAACAGGATGTCGCCAGCCTCAACCTCGGTTTTGCGGACCTGTTCAGTGATGCTGCGGCCCTGGCGCGAAATGCCCATCAAAACGGTGCTCTGCCGCCATGCCAATCCCAACCCCTGCGCCGTACGCCCGGTGATGCGGGCGTTTTCGGTCACGACAACCTCGACGACTTCCAGCCCGTCGCCTTCAGCGGTCAGAAGCTCCTGTCGACGTGTGTCCGAAAAATCCAGCTTCAGCGCCGCGCGGAATTCATCCAGCGCCTCGGGGCGGGCCTCAAGCACCAGCGCGTCACCCTGATTCAGTGTTGCATGGGCCGACCGGCCATAGCGGCGCTTGCCGTCGCGGATCAGGCCGATGATGGCGACGTCAGATTTCTCGGCATCTTCATAAAGCTCGCTGACCCGTTTGCCGATCAACGGCGATTCCGGTGGGACGGTTAGTTCTGCGATATATTCGGCCAGCGCCTCAGAGGTTTCGGTTTGCGGTCCCCGGTTCGGGATCAATCGCCAGCCCACCAGTGAGACAAAAGCAAGCCCGGCAATCGCAGCAATGCCACCCACAGGGGCGAAATCGAACATACGAAAGGGCTCGCCCAGAGTTTCTGCGCGGATTGAGGCGATGATGATGTTCGGTGGCGTGCCAATCAGGGTCGCCATCCCACCCAGAATTGTTGCAAAGCTGAGCGGCATTAGGGTCAGGCCGACGGCTCGTCCGGCTTTTCGTGCGGTCTGAATGTCGACCGGCATCAATAGGGCCAAGGCAGCGACGTTATTCATGAAGGCGGACAGAACAGCCCCGATACCGCCCATCAAGGCGATATGGGCCCCAAGGCCGCGTGACGCGTCAACCAGGGATCGCGTGATCAAGAATACCGCACCGGACCGGACCAGCCCGGCCGAAACGACCAGAACCAGCGCGACGATGATGGTTGCCGAGTGACCAAAACCGGCAAAAGCGTCATCGACGGGTACGACACCCAACACCACTCCGATCAGAAGCGCGGAAAACGCAACAAGATCATAGCGAAACCGCCCCCAAAGCAGCATTCCGAATACGGCGGCAAAGAGAGCGAAAAGTATGATCTGATCTGTCGTCATACCGCCAACATACTCGCAGAAGAAGCCGTCGCAAGCCGGTCTCTTGATCCCATGGCCCGCAAACGTCTATATGGGCGCCAAATACGCAATCACTATCACGAGGACGCACCATGGCAGGCCACTCCAAATGGGCCAATATCCAGCACCGCAAGGGACGTCAGGACGCCGCGCGGTCCAAACTGTTTTCCAAGCTGTCAAAAGAGATCACCGTTGCCGCTAAGATGGGCGACCCCGATCCCGACAAGAACCCGCGTCTGCGTCTTGCGGTGAAAGAGGCCAAGTCGAACTCGGTCCCCAAAGACGTGATCGACCGGGCGATCAAGAAATCGCAAGCAGGCGACGGCGATGACTATGAAGAAATCCGGTATGAAGGCTATGGCCCCAACGGCGTGGCCGTCATCGTCGAGACGATGACCGACAACCGGAACCGGACCGCATCGACTGTGCGCTCGACCTTTTCCAAGAATGGCGGCAATCTTGGCGAGACAGGTTCCGTCGGCTTTATGTTCGAACGCAAGGGTGAAGTGGTCTATCCAGATACGGTTGGTGATGCCGACACCGTGTTCGAAGCGGCCATTGAGGCAGGCGCGGAAGATGTTGAAAGCTCGGACGAAGGTCATATCATCTGGTGCGCCGACACCGATCTGAACGACGTCTCGAACGCGCTCGAGGCCGCGCTGGGTGAAACGGAATCCACCAAACTGGTTTGGAAGCCAAGCACCACGACCGAGCTGGGGCTTGAGGATATGCAAAAGCTGATGAAGCTGGTCGATGCGCTGGAAGATGATGATGACGTTCAGCGTGTCACAACCAATTTCGAAGCCTCGGATGAGGTGATGGCGCAGCTTTGATCTGCCCCGCATCTTGAGATTTGGAAACCCGGCCGTCAGGCCGGGTTTCTTGTTGGTTGGAGGATAGGGCTATTGGCCGATCAGGTTCGAACCCATAGGCTGGGTCGAATAGCTGAAGCAGCGAGTCAAAGAGCAGATGACCGAACCTCAATTTGATTTGGCCAAACGCAATGTGCCTGTTTTGACCGGGCAGAGTATTCTGTCGCAGGTCGCCTGGACCCTTGGCAGCCCGTCCATTGTCTTGCCGTTTCTTGCCGTTTCGCTGGAACTTCCGATGTTCATCGCCGGCGCGCTGGTTTCAATCCGCATGGTCGGCAGCATGATCGCCGACGTGTTTCTGGCCCAGGTCATTGCGCTGCGCGAACAGAAGAAACGCAGCATCGCGATGACCGAAGTATTGATCGGGGCCTGCCTTGTCATGGCTCTGGCGGCGGCCGCGACGGGCAGTCTCGTGTTCACGGCCACAGCCTTTATCGCCGCATTTTTTTTGATCGGTCTTGTGGGTGAGATCCAGACATTGCTGCTTACTGACCTGCTGGGCGTGCACGTTCAGTCCAGGTCACGGATGATCATGCGATATCTGCAGTTAGGCGCCGGCGGATTGGGCGCAATCGGTCTTGTTCTGTTGGTCCATCAAATCACGCTGGGCAACCCTCCGTTTGCGCGCCATTCGGTTGTGATCGGAGTCGCAGTGGTGTTTTTTCTGTTGTCTGGCCTTTCAATCCTGGCGATGTCCGAAGTTCCGCATCAGAAAATTTCAACAGCGCCTGAGGACGAAAGCAAAAGACATTGGTCCGAATATTTCACCGATATTCTGGCGATGTTCAACCAGACCTGGTTCCGGCGCTATATGGTCATGCGCCTTCCGATTGTGGTTGTCAGTCTATCGGTTCCGTTCTTTGCCCTGATGGCGGCCGAGGCACATCACAGTTCGGCCAAAGGTCTTACCGCAATGATCATTTCGTCGGCCTCTGGATATCTGGTCTCTGCGCCTTTGTGGCAGTTTGTTAACCTGAAATCCCACCGGGCGGTCATGGTATCCGGGACTCTGATGGTGGCCTTGACCGGAGCAGGGCTGCTGGCGGTCCATTACCTCCATATCGGTCATCAGGTGCACACTCATGCGGTTGCCCTGTTTGTGGTGACCGTGGCGGTTACAGGCATCAGCAGTGCCCGAAAGTTGTATTTTCTGGATATCGCCCCGTTTGATCAGCGGGTCAAAGGGGCGGCTGCGGTGAAAAGCATCTCGCGGATTGTTGCGGTCATCGTGTCGGCGGCGCTGGCTGGTCTGGCACATATGCACGAGGTCTCGGCGGCGGTTTTGATCGTTGTCTTGGTGAGCCTGATCGCAGCTTTTGCCTGTTACCGGGTGGTCACGCCAATTCCTAAAGCGCCCGAGCCATCCTGATCGACCAATCCTGTCTATCGTTGAATAAGCGCGTCGACAGCCGCGCGCTTTACAGCGGCGGTCAGCGGCGAAAGGGCCGAGGATAAGACACGCCCGACCTGCCAGGTCAGCGGAACATCAAGGGGCGTGTCTGGTATCAAGGGGCACAACAGGCCATCTGCCAAAGGCTTTTGTACCAGCTCAATCGGGTTCATTCCCCACCCGATGCCGGCGATCGCTGCATCCACAAACCCGTGTGAGGATGGCAGAAAATGCGATGGCGGGGAAATGTGGTGCCCAAACTCTCTCGCAAACCAGGCTTTCTGAAGACCGTCCTTTTGATTGAAGGTCAGGCACGGTGCTATGGCAAGGCTGCTTTTGGTTACACCGTCCCGGAACCAATTTTGCATAAAACCTGGGCTGGCCGTTGGAATATACCTGAAATCCCCAAGTGGATGGGCATCGCAGCCAGAGACCGGTTGCCCTCCGGTGGTAACAGCCGCGCTGACCTCACCGCGGCGCAACCAATCGGCCGAATGGTCCTGGTCATCAATTACCAGATCGAACAGCAACTCATCTGTTTGGGCCATCGCAGCGATGAACCATGTGGCCAAACTGTCTGCAGGAATTGCAATGCGCACCTGGGTCGGGCCAGAGGTTCCCTCCAACGCAAGTTCACGGGCCAGCTGTGCCTCAAGCAGCCCGATATCCTCGGCGTATCTGGCAATGCGCAGGCCGGCGGGTGTCGCTGTGCAGGGCGCACCACGAGTGATCAGAGCGGCGCCTATCCGATCCTCTAATGACTTGATCCGCTGCGATATCGCCGAAGGCGTCACCGACAGCTCTGTGGCGGCGGCGTCAAAGCTTCCGTGGCGTAGAATGGCCGAAAGTGCGGCAAGGTGATTGGGATCCAGCAACATTAGCAGAGCTTAACCAGGTGTAACTTCTTTAATTTGATAAGTCGACTGACTGGCTCTAGTCAATCAAATCGAACACAGGAGGTTTCATGTCCGCATCTCTGATTTCCGGATTCGCTCTGGGCTTTAGTCTGATTTTGGCCATTGGTGCGCAGAACGCCTTTGTCCTGCGTCAAGGGCTGCGCCGCGAACATGTTTTTGCCCTATGCCTGACCTGCGCCGTATCGGATGCCATTCTGATTGCGGCAGGGGTTGCCGGGTTCGGAACGCTTTCTCAGACTGCTCCTTGGTTCGAGCCGGTCATGCGCTATGGCGGGGCTGTGTTTCTGACCTGGTACGGGTTGCGCAGTCTGCTATCGGCCTGGCATGGCGGGTCTTCCATGGATGTCAGTGAAGGGACACGTTCAAGTCTGAGGTCTGTCCTGCTGACCGTGCTGGCATTCACCTGGTTGAATCCGCATGTCTATCTGGACACGGTGGTTCTGATCGGGTCGATATCTGCACAATATGATGACCGGTTGGCCTTTGCTATTGGAGCGATGCTGTCCAGCTTTGTCTTCTTTTTCTCGTTGGGCTACGGGGCAAGGATTCTGTCGCCGGTCTTTGCCCGCCCAAGGGCATGGCAGGTGCTGGATGTTGTTATCGGTTTTGTCATGCTGGCGATTGCGGCCAAGCTGGTGGCGATCTGAGGTCTTGTTCCCACCTGTGTTTCGGTGTTGAACCGTTAACATGACAACTCAACCTAACACCTATCGGCCATTGGCGGGAATGTTCTGGATGTTTTCCGCCGGTCTGTCCTTTGTTGTCATGACTGCGCTCGTCAAATCTCTGGGCACCTCCATGGACCCGATACAGGCCGCATTTCTGCGCTTTGTCTTTGGGTTGGTGTTCCTACTGCCAGCGTTACGGCTGATCGTTACGACACCTCTGACACGTAGGCATCTGACACTGTTCGGCATCCGCGGGGTGGTTCACGCCATTGCCGTGATGCTGTGGTTTTTTTCCATGACCCGAATTCCGTTGGCCGAAGTCACGGCCATGAACTACATGACGCCGGTCTATGTCACATTGGGTGCTGTGCTGTTTCTAGGCGAGAAACTAGCCTTCCGCCGGATTGCCGCCATTGTTGTCGCATTGATCGGTGTAGCAATTATTCTCCGACCTGGGTTTCGGGATATCTCGGTTGGTCACGTGACCATGTTGGGCACTTCGTTGACGCTTGGTGCATCCTACCTGCTGGCCAAGATGCTGGTGCGAGATCTGCCGCCCTCGGTCGTGGTTGCACATATGTCCATATGGGTGACGATGGCGCTGATACCTTTCGCCATTGCCGTGTGGTCCCCTCCAAGTCTCCATGATTTGGGTGTGCTGTTTCTGGTTGCCTGTTTTGCCACACTTGGACACTATCTGATGACCTTGGCCCTGCAGGCCGCCCCTGTTGCAGTGACGCAGCCCGTCACATTCTTACAGCTGATCTGGGCCACGCTGGTTGGGGCGTTGGTTTTCCACGAAAGCGTAGATTTGTGGGTGGTCGCGGGGGGCACGCTGATTCTGTTGGCAGTCAGTTTTATTGCCTGGCGCGAGGCCGTGTTGAACCGCAGCAGCCTGACGACCCCCAGTATTGCACCTAAACTTTAGCCGGTTTCTGCCGAAAAAACGTTATTAATTGACGAGTCAATAAAAATCTCCTAGCGTTTTTCTATCAAAAGCAGTTGAGGGGTACGGATGCCGAAACTCGGAATGGAGCCAATCCGCCGTGATGCGATCGTAAAGGCAACGATTGCTGAGCTCGGGTCGAAAAAATCCCTCGATGTAACCGTCAGCCAGATCGCTAAGCGGGCTGGCATGTCCAGCGCGCTGGCACATCACTATTTCGGCGGTAAAGATCAGATTTTTCTGGCAGCGATGCGCCGCATCCTGTCGGATTTCGGGTCAGAGGTCCGGTCCGAACTGAAAGCAGCCACGCCAAGTGGACGCGCGCAGGCGATCATCCGGGCATGCTTTGCCCCATCCTGTTTCACGCCGGATGTGACGGCAGCGTGGATGACGTTCTACGTTCTTGCGCAGACCAATGACGACGCCCTGCGATTGTGGCAGATTTATCAGGCCCGTATCCGGTCGAACCTGGTTTATGCGCTGCGCCCGCATTTGGCCGATCCGGTTGAGGCGGCCGGGAACATGATCGCCTTGATCGACGGACTTTATATCCACGCCGCGCTGAGCGCCCCGGAAGAACCGCAACTGGCTGTAAACCACGCGATGCGCGTGCTCAGCACCTTGCTCGAGGCCGAGAAATGACTAAACCTAATATTCTGATCCTGATGGTGGATCAGTTGAACGGGACCCTTTTTCCTGACGGTCCTATCGACTGGCTGCATGCGCCAAACCTGAAAAAGCTGGCCGAACGATCCACGCGATTTGCGAATGCCTATACGGCGTCGCCCCTGTGTGCGCCGGGTCGGGCCAGTTTTATGTCCGGTCAGTTGCCGTCGCGCACTGGTGTCTATGACAATGCCGCCGAGTTTGGCAGTGATATTCCGACATATGCCCACCATCTGCGCCGTGCAGGGTACTATACCTGTCTGTCGGGCAAGATGCATTTCGTCGGGCCTGATCAGTTGCACGGGTTTGAAGATCGCCTAACCACCGACATCTACCCCGCCGATTTCGGCTGGACCCCGGACTACCGTAAACCAGGCGAGCGGATTGACTGGTGGTATCACAATATGGGTTCGGTCACGGGCGCAGGTGTAGCCGAGATTTCCAACCAAATGGAATATGATGACGAGGTGGCCTATAACGCCAAGTCCAAGCTATACGATCTGGCCCGTGGCAAGGACGACCGTCCATGGTGCCTGACTGTAAGCTTTACCCACCCGCATGATCCCTATGTTGCACGTCGCAAATACTGGGACCTGTACGAAGATTGCGAGCACCTTCTGCCCCAGATTGCCGACCTTGGTTATGATAATCAGGACCCGCATTCGAAACGGATTTTTGACGCCAATGACTGGCGCAGCTTTGACATCACTCAAGAAGATACCCGCAAATCACGCCGCGCCTATTTCGCCAATATCTCTTATCTGGACGACAAGGTCGGAGAAATCCTCGAGGTGTTAGAGACCACGCGGCAAGAGGCGATCATCCTGTTCGTTTCGGATCATGGCGATATGCTTGGTGAACGCGGATTGTGGTTCAAGATGACCTTCTATGAAGGGTCATCCCGCGTCCCGCTGATGATCTGTGCGCCCGATCTGCCAGCGGGCCGGATCGACGCTCCGGTTTCGACCATAGATGTGACGCCGACCTTGGGTGCTCTTGCCGGTGTCGATATGGCAGAGATCGCGCCGTGGACAGATGGCGAAAACCTTGTGCCGCTGGCCATGGGGCACGAGCGCAGTGCGCCGGTCGCGATGGAATATGCAGCCGAGGCCTCTTATGCGCCACTGGTGTCCTTGCGTTATGGCAAATGGAAATACAACCGATGTGCGCTAGACCCTGATCAACTGTTCGACCTCGAGGCGGACCCTTCCGAGTTGGAGAACCTCGCAGACAGGCCAGAGCATGCAGGAACGTTGCAGACCTTGCGTGCCAAGTCCGATGCCCGTTGGGATCTGGATCGGTTCGACGCCGAAGTTCGCGCCAGCCAGGCGCGTCGCTGGGTCGTGTACGAGGCGTTGCGCCAGGGCGGGTATTATCCGTGGGACTACCAGCCCCTGCAGAAAGCATCTGAGCGGTACATGCGTAACCACATGGATCTGAATATCGTCGAGGAAAGCCAACGCTTTCCACGCGGAGAGTAACAACCCGAATTAACAAGACCCTCTCCGGTCAGGCAGAGATTTTTCGATGAAAAATCTTGGCTCCGGTTGAGAATGGAGACCCGAAAATGGAAGCAGATTTCGTCATCGTCGGCGCAGGTTCCGCAGGCTGCGCGATGGCATATCGTTTGAGTGAGGCCGGTGCCTCGGTTCTGGTGATCGAGCATGGCGGTACCGACATGGGCCCGTTTATCCAGATGCCCGCCGCGCTAAGCTATCCGATGAACATGTCGCGCTATGACTGGGGCTATCAATCCGAGCCTGAGCCGCATCTGAACAACCGCCGCCTGGCCTGCCCGCGAGGGAAGGTGATCGGCGGATCCTCTTCGATCAACGGAATGGTTTATGTGCGCGGCCACGCCCGGGACTTCGATACCTGGGCCGAGATGGGCGCGGATGGCTGGTCTTATGCGGATGTGCTGCCGTATTACAAACGGATGGAGACCTGGCATGACGGCGGTCATGGTGGTGATTCCGCGTGGCGGGGCACTGACGGGCCGCTGCATGTGTCGCGGGGCCCGCGTGCGAACCCGCTGTTCCAGGCCTTTGTCGATGCGGGCCAGCAAGCCGGGTATGAAATCACGGGCGACTATAACGGTGAAAAGCAAGAAGGCTTCGGCCCGATGGAGCAGACCGTCTGGAAAGGGCGGCGCTGGTCGGCGGCAAATGCTTATCTGCGGCCTGCGCTCAAGCGCGAGAACTGTGATATCGTGCGCGGTCTGGCGACCCGGATTGTTCTGGAAAACGGAAGCGCTGTTGGTGTTGAACTGATCCGTGGCGGCAAGACAGAGGTCATCCGCGCCCGCCGCGAAGTGGTCATCGCAGCCTCGTCCATCAATTCGCCGAAACTTTTGATGCTGTCTGGAATCGGCCCGGCTGCGCATTTGGCTGAGCAGGGGATCGGAGTTGTTGCAGACCGTTCGGGGGTTGGCGCAAATCTACAGGACCATTTGGAGCTGTATATCCAGCAAGCCTCGCTTCAGCCGATCACGCTCTACAAACACTGGAACCTGGTCAGCAAAGGCCTGATCGGGGCGCAATGGCTGTTCACCAAGACCGGCCTTGGTGCCTCGAACCAGTTCGAAAGCGCGGCCTTCATCCGATCAAGGCCGGGTGTCGAATACCCCGACATCCAGTACCACTTCCTGCCGATGGCGGTGCGCTATGACGGGCAGGCTGCGGCCGAGGGGCACGGGTTCCAAGCACATGTGGGTCCGATGCGATCGGAATCACGGGGTGCTGTGACATTGCGCTCGGCTCGACCCGAGGACGCACCTGTCATCCGGTTCAATTACATGAGTCAGGAAAAAGACTGGGAGGAGTTCCGCACCTGTATCCGCCTGACGCGAGAGATTTTCGGGCAAGAGGCGTTCAGACCCTTTGCCGGGAAAGAGATTCAGCCCGGTGCTGCGGTACAAACAGATGAAGAGTTGAACGCCTTTATCGCTGAGCATGCCGAAAGTGCCTATCATCCCTGCGGCACCTGCAGGATGGGACGGGCGGATGACCAGAACGCGGTTGTCGACTCCGAAGGCCGGGTGATCGGCGTGGATCGGCTGCGTGTGGCGGACAGTTCGATCTTTCCGCAAATCACCAACGGCAACCTTAATGCGCCGTCGATCATGGTGGGCGAGAAAGTCTCGGATCATCTGCTGGGCAAAGATCCGTTGCCCAAAGCCAATGATCAGCCTTGGATTCATCCGCTATGGTCCTCGGCGCAGCGCTGATTTGATCCGCGTCAAAGCGGGGGGAGTGGGACCAATATAGACCTGAATCGCAACGCATTTTCTAAGGAGCGAACAGGAATGTCCCACACCCCGCACGAATTGGCCGAAGAGTTTCCCGACAAGGTCGAATTGATCAGTCAGCTTAAACAGTCCGATGCGCATTTTTCTCGTCTGGCTGAAGAGTATCATGAGGTTAACCGTATCGTGCACCGCGCGGAAACTAACGTCGAGCCGATGGAGGACCTTGCCGAAGGCGAGCTGCGCAAGAAACGCGCCGCACTGAAGGATGAGATCTGGGCGATTTTGTCGAACGCTTAAGGGTTGGGCGGGGGCATTGCCCCCGTTTCGGCTGGCCGCGGTTTTAGGCCGGGTAAAGCTCAGGTAACTTCATAGGGTAAGGTTCCGCGGGTATGAGTGTCGATGGACAGGCGACGTTCCAGCGGAGGAACTGACCGTTGGTGGCAGTTCTGGCGTTCGCAGATCCGGCACGAGATACCTATGGGCTCGTAGGCACTGGCGTTTGAGATATCCAGATTGTCCGCATAAACCAACGCTTCAGCGTGGCGGACCTCGCATCCCAGCGCAATCGCATAGCGCCGGACAGGCGCTCCGTACGAACCGCCCGATTTCGAAACATCCCGCGCCAGCGAGATATAGCGGACCCCGTCCGGGGTTTCGGCAAGCTGCCGCAGGAAGTGACCCGGAGTTTCAAAGGCGCGGTGCACATTCCACAACGGGCACGCACCGCCAAAGCGCGCAAATTGCAGGCGCGTGGCGGAGTGGCGTTTTGTGATCGTTCCGGCCTGATCCACCCGAACAAAGAAAAATGGTATCCCCTTTGCACCGGGGCGCTGCAGTGTCGAAAGCCTGTGGGCCACCTGTTCGATGGATGCTCCAAAACGATTGCTGAGCAATTCCAAATCATGGCGGTAAAGCTGGGCTGCACTGAGAAATTCGCCATAAGGCATCAGAGAGGCGCCAGCGAAATAATTCGCCAGGCCGATCTTCGCAATCGCGCGCGCCTCATCACTGTGAAATTTGGCGAAATCCAGTGTCGCTTCAAGCAGCTTGTCCTGATTGATTAGGGATACCTGCAAGAGCAGCTGAAACACTTGTGTTTGCGGTGCAATCCGTGATGACAGCAGCAATGTTTTGCTATCCGCATCGTATTTCCGGGTTTCTTCGATATCCGGGAACTGAACGCGAATACCGTTTTCACCCAAGCTTTCGATTGCGGCGGCGCGAATTCCGCCTTTGTCCTGGGCGCGGCCAGAAAATCGTTCTGCGGCCCGGTCAACCGCGTCTATGTAGTTGTCGCAATAATGGAAAAAGTCTCGCACTTCTTCCCAGGGGCTGGCCTGAATCTGTGCGTCTTCACGTCCCAGGGCTTCGTCCAGCGAGGCCAGCCTTTCATGCGTCTGGCGATACGTGCGGTGCAGGGCGATAAACGCTCGGGCCATTGCGGGGGCGTTTGAAGCTGTTAGGCGCAGATCAGCGAGCGGTGGCATGGCGTCATCAAACACGGGGTCCGCCAGCGCCTCGCGCAGGTCTGAGACCAGACGTTCGCTGTCGCCAGTGCTAAGTTCGGTCACGTCCATGCCGAATTCCTGCGCCAGAGCCAGAACAACCGTGGTCGAGATCGGGCGGTTGTTATTCTCCATCTGGTTCAGATAGGGAAGCGAAACCCCCAGTTTGGCTGCGAATTCCTTTTGTGTCAGCGTCAGGCGCGTGCGCATTTCACGCAGTTTTGCACCAGCATAGAGCTTTTGGGTCGCCATGGCGTGCCTTTGCAACTTTTCTAATCTTGAACGCTAGCTTTGCAAACCGTCCTGCGCAAGGCGTGTTACAGGCCCAAATACCGTTCGCGCCGGATCACGATGGCAATAGCAACGATGGCAAATGTTGCAGAGGCCAACATCAGCCACAGCAGCGGCATCGCGCCTGTTTCATGGGTTAGTATTGCGCCCGTGAGCGCGCTCAGGCCAGCTCCGCCGCCCAGCATGATGGCCCCGCTCAGCCCAGATGCTGTCGCGGCCAGGTGCGGGCGGACGGACAGTGCGCCTGAAGTTGCGTTTGGAATGGTCATACCATTGCCCACACCAACAATGGTCATGAACCCAAAGAAGCTGAGAACCGAGCCGAAGCCCGTAAGGAACACGATAGTCGACAGTGCAACGCCGGTTGCGTTCATCCAGCACCCCCAAAGAACCATCCGGTTCACGCCAAAGCGGACAGAGAACCTGCCGCTGAAGAAGTTGCCGAAGAAATAACCCACCGCAGGGGCGCCGAAGTAAATGCCCAGTTCTGACGCTGTTAGGCCGAACAGTTCAGTCCCGACGAAAGGCGCGCCGCCCAGATAGGCGAAAAAAGCGCCCGACGACAGGGCTGAGGCCATGGAATAGCCCCAGAACCGAGGGGATCTGAGCAATTCCGGGTATTCACGAAACTGCTGCAGCAAGGTCAGCCCGCTTTTGCGGGATGTTTCTCCGAAGTCGGAATAGGTCAGCATTAGCGCCAGTAGGCCCAGCCCGAAAGGAAGCCAGAAATTTGCCTTCCAGCCAAAGCTCTCTTCCAGAAAGCCGCCGATGGCAGGGCCGATCATTGGAACAATGGCCATTCCCATGGTGACATAGCCGATCATTGAAGCGGCTTGATCTGCTTCGTAAAGGTCTCGCACCGCTGCGCGGCTAAGGACCATTCCAACAGCTACGACCGCTTGAAACATCCTGAAGGCCAGAAATACTTCGGCGTTCGGGGAGTAGATGCAACCCAGTGTCGCAATCAGAAACAGAACCAATCCCCAGAGAATAACCGGCCTGCGGCCCACCTTATCTGCGATGGGGCCGATCAGAATTTGGATTACTGCGCTGATCATCAGATACAGAGCGATCGACAACTGCATGACTTTGTAGTCTGCGTCAAAATACGCGGCCATATTGGGCAGGCTGGGAAGGAAAAGATTCAAGCTCAGTGCTGACAGCCCGGATAGCATCACAAGTGTGGCAATGGTAGGGGGCGAACGACGCGCTGGCGAAAAAGTAAACTGCATGGTTCACATGTATAGTGACGGTTTTTGGGATTGCCATCCGTGACCGTGTCTCAGTGCGAAACTTTGCATGTTTACAATTACCCGAAACTGTATTTTCAAAGATTTGCAAATTTGCCGAATGAGGCTTTGGTCTGAACGAAACTAAGTATAGTGTCGCGCCAAATTTCAAAGGGGATCATCGTTATGAAAGACATCCTTTCCGAGCTTGAAGGCCGCCGCAACGATGCACGGCTGGGGGGTGGGCAAAAACGTATTGATGCGCAGCATGCGCGGGGAAAGCTGACCGCACGCGAACGCATAGAGCTGTTGGTGGATGAAGGCAGTTTCGAAGAATTCGACATGTTTGTCAGCCATCGCTGCACGGATTTCGGGATGGAAAATCAAAAGCCTGCAGGCGATGGTGTCGTCACCGGATGGGGCACAATCAATGGTCGTATGGTCTATGTCTTCAGCCAGGATTTCACCGTTTTCGGCGGGTCTCTGTCGGAAACCCACGCGCAGAAAATCTGCAAGATCATGGACATGGCAATCCAGAATGGTGCTCCGGTGATCGGCATCAACGATTCGGGTGGTGCGCGAATCCAGGAAGGTGTGGCCTCGCTTGCGGGTTATGCCGAGGTGTTCCAGCGTAACATCATGGCCTCGGGCGTGGTTCCGCAGATCAGTGTGATCATGGGCCCCTGCGCCGGTGGCGCTGTCTACAGTCCGGCGATGACCGACTTTATCTTTATGGTCAAAGACACCTCGTACATGTTTGTGACAGGCCCCGATGTCGTCAAGACCGTCACCAATGAGGTTGTAACCGCCGAAGAGCTGGGTGGTGCATCGACCCATACCAAGAAATCCTCGGTTGCCGACGGTGCATTCGAAAACGATGTCGAAGCACTGGCCGAAGTGCGCCGTCTTGTCGATTTCCTACCGTTGAACAACAAGGAAAAACCGCCCGTTCGTCCCTTCTTTGACGAACCGGGCCGGATTGAGGCTTCGCTGGATACATTGATTCCGGACAACCCGAACACGCCTTATGACATGAAAGAACTCATTGCCAAAGTGGCGGACGAGGGTGATTTTTACGAGATTCAAGAAGATTACGCCAAGAACATCATCACGGGCTTTATCCGTCTGGAAGGTCAGACCGTAGGTGTTGTAGCCAACCAGCCGATGGTGCTGGCCGGCTGTCTGGATATCGACAGCAGCCGCAAAGCCGCGCGCTTCGTCCGGTTCTGTGATTGCTTTGAAATTCCGATTTTGACACTGGTCGACGTGCCGGGCTTTTTGCCGGGAACCTCGCAGGAATATGGCGGTGTGATCAAACATGGCGCAAAACTGCTGTTTGCCTATGGCGAGGCGACCGTTCCGAAGGTCACAGTGATCACCCGAAAGGCCTATGGCGGTGCCTATGACGTGATGGCATCCAAACATCTGCGTGGCGATTTCAACTATGCTTGGCCAACCGCCGAGATCGCGGTGATGGGGGCCAAGGGCGCGACCGAAATCATCCACCGTGCGGATCTGGGCGATGCCGACAAAATCGCACAGCACGCTCAGGACTATGAGGACCGGTTTGCCAACCCGTTTGTGGCTGCGGAACGTGGATTCATTGATGAGGTGATCATGCCGCATTCGACCCGCCGCCGCGTATCGCGAGCTTTTGCCAGCTTGCGTAACAAGCAACTGAAAAACCCCTGGAAAAAGCACGATAACATTCCGCTGTAAGCTGACGGTCGCGAGGCAGGCGCTCTGGTGTGCCTGCCTCTCGGTACGTTGGTGGAAAGACCCCCAAACGGCGAATTTGACTTTGAGAGCAAAGCTGCTAAATGAAATGCCTTATTGGACATAGAAAAGCGCGGGCCAGTAGGCATGCGCGCGCGATCCCGGAGAGAGGAGCTCGCCTTTGGTGGGTCTGGGATCGCGCCTTATGTCTGGCAATTCTCTGTCTTGGTTCGCCTACATTCGCTGAAGCATTGGTACCGGTGCCCTCTGGGCAGCCTGTACATCTGAACGACGTCCTGCTGGACAACAATCCGGGCGAGTTATGGCTGCGCTTTCGGTTCATCGCGCCAAAGATCGGCTCGGATGTGGGACGCATTGGATATGATGTCGCCACGATCGACATGGAGCACCTGTGTCAGACGCTGGCCGTGGCCTATGTCGCGCACCACAAGCTGGAACCAGCCAGGGTTGTGATTTCCCTGTCGAACAAGCCGATAGATTTTGGCCATACCGCGCCGGATGCCACGCAGTTCTTCGAAGCGTATCTTCTGCAGGATTCCCAATGTGTCTGGGACGGAGGGATTTGAGAATGGTTGTCAATTACCACAATTTCTGTGCATTCCCCTTCGCCTCAAAGGACCTTAGCGAAGAGGCGCTGAAATGTTGAAACATCGCGGATTTCCCGGCCGTCTGACCGGGACGGATTATCAATTCACTATCAGACGGGCCAACCCAAAGGGTGTTACTCCGCTGACAACGCGTGAACGGTTCCGGGATCGTAAACCTGCTGATCGTCGCGCGGATGCAGCCTTTATCGAGGCCTTGTGGGAGCATTTCGGCGACCAGCCATTCGAACGTGGCAATCTGGATGCCGGTCGCCTGAGCTGGTTTTTCGGGCGTGAGGTCATTCCGGCGGAGGATCCGTTTGACCCCGCCAGCTATGATGCCTTGCTGGTCATTGATCCGAGCGTGGCCAGAGCCTCGTTTCCTGACATTTTCGGCGGGGATAGCTGAAGGTGATCGACGTCGTCGCACATAAACGCCTTGAAAATTCCAACAGGGTTTCTTTGCCCCGGTTGGGCCAAGAAGGATATGTGCGCTGTGCAGATCGGGCGCGTGACAATCGCGCAAAATACCTGAGGGAAAGGGCGCAAACCACTGATTCTACGGCGTGTATAACCCGTGGCTTGGTGGCGGGAGAACCATCAAGGCTTGGGCAGGAAAATGGCCGGTCGGCGGGGGGTGGCCGCGGCGACTTAGGATCGAATTCTTCAGGTCATGTGATCTCAGGTAGTGTTGATAAAACAAAGGTTTGCGTGACTGTCGGGGTGCGAATTTCGCCCTGCCCAACCAATGTTCACGCGAGCGGAATCGGCGCGTTTCTGCGCGATATTTCGCTGAATGGGCAGATTCTGGCCGGAAATTTCACCACTGGCCAATCCCGGTTTGCAGGTGCAACCGGGCCGTGCATGGTGAGCGGGTCGTGCGGCTCTACTTTGCCTGCGTCGCACGCGCACCTACTATTCCGTACCCCTTCCTTCCGCGGGCAGGCTTGTGGTTTTCACAATGTCCTGCCCGCGTTTTTCTTTGTGCAAACTTCAGTCATTGGATGGCATAAAACTGCGCAAATGGGCATTTCGGTACGCTCGTTATTGAATAACAGTGGCGATTTCCCGCATCTGGCTCTGAAATTGTTAAAAAACCAAAAAGGGCAGACATCATGCGAATCACGAAAGTCATTCTTGCAATGGCGACCTGTGCAGGGCTCGCGGCGTGCGGAGACTCGACCGGCGAGCAGGCGTTGCTTGGCGGCGGAGCCGGCGCCGTTGGCGCGGCAGTCGTCAGTGCCGACCCGCTGTTGGGTGCCGTGGTCGGCGCGGCAGGCAACGTGCTTTACTGCAAGACCCAGAACAACTGTAGATAACGAAATCTTCGGGGTCCCCGTCGCCCCGACCGTCATCGCGCGACACGCCGTCGTGGGGCCATTGCCCCGCGGCGGCGTTTTGCGTTTCCAGAACTTCAAGACAGAGGACATCCATGTTCAACAAGATCCTGATCGCCAACCGGGGCGAGATCGCCTGCCGGGTTATCAAAACCGCCCGCAAGATGGGCATCGGCACGGTCGCCATCTATTCTGACGCGGACAAGAACGCCCTGCATGTATCGATGGCGGATGAGGCGGTGCATATTGGCCCACCGCCTGCAAACCAGTCCTATATCGTCATCGACCGGGTGATGGAGGCAATCCGTCAGAGCGGCGCGCAGGCGGTTCACCCGGGGTATGGTTTTCTGTCGGAAAACTCGAGATTCGCCCAAGCTCTGGATGCCGAAGGCGTGGCCTTTATCGGCCCTCCGGTCGGTGCGATTGAAAGCATGGGTGACAAGATCACCTCTAAAAAGATCGCGCAAGAGGCCGGCGTCTCTACGGTTCCGGGCTATATGGGCCTGATCGAAGACGCCGACGAGGCCGTCAAGATTTCGAATGAGATCGGATATCCGGTCATGATCAAGGCCAGTGCTGGCGGCGGTGGCAAGGGTATGCGGATCGCATGGACCGACGACGAGGCGCGCGAAGGGTTCCAGTCCTCCAAGAACGAGGCCGCGAATTCCTTTGGAGATGACCGGATTTTCATCGAGAAATTCGTGACCCAACCCCGTCACATCGAGATTCAGGTTCTGTGCGACAGCCATGGTAATGGCATTTATCTGGGCGAACGCGAATGCTCGATTCAGCGCCGAAACCAGAAGGTTGTGGAAGAGGCGCCATCGCCTTTCCTGGACGAGGCGACACGCAAGGCGATGGGCGAACAGGCGGTGGCCTTGGCCAAGGCTGTGGATTATGCGAGCGCTGGCACGGTCGAGTTTATCGTTGATGGTGACAAGAACTTCTATTTTCTGGAAATGAACACACGCCTGCAGGTGGAACACCCGGTGACCGAACTGATCACCGGTGTCGATCTGGTCGAACAGATGATCCGCGTCGCGGCCGGTGAGAAGTTGTCGATCTCGCAGGACGATGTCACACTGACCGGCTGGGCGATTGAAAACCGTTTGTATGCCGAAGATCCTTATCGTGGCTTCTTGCCGTCCATTGGTCGATTGACGCGCTACCGCCCGCCGCAGGAAACTGCCGCTGGTCCGCTGTTGGTAAATGACAAATGGCAGGGTGAGGCCCCCAGCGGAGAGGCCGCCGTTCGCAACGATACCGGCGTCTATGAAGGCGGCGAGATCAGTATGTATTACGATCCGATGATCGCCAAGCTCTGCACCTGGGCCCCGACCCGTGATCAAGCGATTGAGGCGATGCGAGTGGCGCTGGACAGTTTCGAGGTCGAAGGCATCGGGCACAATCTGCCGTTCCTGTCGGCAGTGATGGATCATCCGATCTTCATCAAGGGCGAGATGACTACCGCGTTCATCGAAGAACAGTACCCCGATGGGTTCCAGGGCGTAGAGCTGCCCGAGGCTGACCTGCGCCAGATCGCAGCTTCCTGCGCCGCCATGCACCGGGTGGCTGAGATTCGCCGCACCCGTGTATCGGGCCGGATGGACAACCATGAACGCAAGGTCGGCAAACGCTGGGTCGTGACCCTGCAGGGCCAGGAATACGCAGTTCAGGTGAATGCCGATAAAGAGGGCGCGACGGTCAAATTCGAAGACGGCGCGACATTGCGCGTGGCCTCGGAGTGGACGCCGGGCGACCAGCTGGCGGTGCTGGACGTAGACGGTAGCCCGCTGGTTCTGAAGGCCGACAAAATCTCGGGCGGGTTCCGGATCCGCAACCGGGGCGCGGATATGAAGGTGCATGTGCGCCGTCCGCGTCAGGCGGAACTGGCCAAGCTGATGCCCGAGAAACTGCCGCCGGATACCTCGAAACTTCTGCTCTGCCCAATGCCTGGCCTGATCGTGAAGGTCGATGTCGAAGTGGGCCAAGAAGTGCAGGAAGGTCAGGCGCTGTGCACCATCGAGGCGATGAAGATGGAAAACATCCTGCGCGCCGAGAAAAAAGGCACCGTTGCCAAGATCAACGCAGGCCCAGGCGACAGCCTCGCAGTGGATGATGTGATCATCGAGTTTGAATGATCATGACCACGCGTTTGACATATCCTGCAAGGGAACCGGCGGTCGCCGCCTGGGCCGTTGGGTACGGCAAACGCGTTCAGCCGCCCTCGCGCCGTTCACGGATTTCGCGTTGGCGCAGGGGGGTCTTGTCGATGGAGCGACCGATTTCACGCACGCTCCAAGGGGAAGGTTTGCGCAGTTTGACCACGCCGTCCTTGTCGACAAACACCATCTGGAACCCGCGCGGGCGCAGTTTTGACCGGATGGGCGAGCGGGCGTCAGGGTCAGTGTCGATCAGAACGACCACATCGCGGTCGCGCATGACGTCCTCCCCTTCCAAAAGCATGTCGACCTGCTGCTGGAATCGCGGGTCAGCAGGTGTATCGGCAAAGACAACAATGGGCCGCTTGATCCACAAATATTCGCTGAGCTCGCTATCCCCCACAGGGCGGACAAATTCATCGTCAGCCGGGGCTGCCCCGTCAGCTGCAAGGGCCGCCAGTGGAAATAGCGCCGAAAAAACAAAGGCTAGCGTTCGTGTCATTGGGCCTCCTGTTGGATTGAATATAGTCCCTGCGCGCACGAATGCGACCAGCGAAATGCACGCAGCCCATAAAATATTGCGTCCCACCCAATTCGAATGGGCGCAACCACGGATGATAACGCGCGGGCCACGCCCTTGCGCGACCCGAATTGAGAAAAGGATATCGCAATGACCAATAGGAAAGACTGGCAGGCGCTGGCCGAGAAAGAGCTGCGCGGTCGCCCGTTGGACGACCTGACCAAAGAGACGCTGGAAGGCATCGCCGTCAAGCCACTCTATACGCAGGAAGATACGGCTGATCTGCCACATATGGGCTCCATGCCCGGGTTTGGGCCGTTCACGCGCGGGGTAAAGGCAACAATGTATGCCGGTCGTCCCTGGACGATCCGCCAATATGCGGGGTTTTCCACCGCCGAAGAATCGAATGCCTTCTACCGTCGCAATCTGGCGGCGGGTCAGCAGGGGGTCTCGGTGGCTTTCGATCTGGCCACGCACCGCGGATATGACAGCGACCACCCACGCGTTGTCGGCGATGTGGGCAAGGCCGGTGTGGCCATCGACAGCGTAGAGGACATGAAAATCCTGTTCGACGGCATCCCGTTGGACAAGGTCTCGGTCTCGATGACCATGAACGGTGCCGTGGTTCCTATCCTGGCAAGTTTCATTGTAGCGGGTGAGGAACAGGGCCACGACAAATCCGTCCTGTCCGGCACTATTCAGAATGACATTCTGAAAGAATTCATGGTGCGTAACACCTATATCTACCCGCCTGAGCCTTCGATGAAGATCATCTCGGACATCATCGAATATACGTCGAATGATATGCCCAAATTCAACTCGATCTCAATCTCGGGCTATCACATGCAAGAGGCCGGGGCGAACCTGGTGCAGGAGCTGGCCTATACGCTGGCTGACGGGCGCGAATACGTTCGTGCAGCGACACAGGCCGGAATGGATGTCGACAAATTCGCTGGTCGCTTGTCGTTCTTTTTTGCCATTGGCATGAATTTCTTCATGGAAATTGCCAAGCTGCGTGCGGCCCGTACCCTTTGGCATCGGGTGATGACCGATTTCGGCGCGAAATCCGAGCGCTCTAAGATGCTGCGGACCCATTGCCAGACCTCGGGCGTGTCGCTGCAAGAACAAGACCCCTATAACAACGTGATCCGCACCGCCTATGAGGCGATGAGCGCGGTTCTTGGCGGCACCCAATCGCTGCATACTAACGCCTTGGACGAGGCGATTGCGCTGCCCACCGATTTCTCTGCTCGCATTGCACGGAACACGCAGCTGGTCTTGCAAGAGGAAACCGGGGTGACCGATGTGGTCGATCCGCTGGCCGGGTCTTTCTATGTCGAAAGCCTGACCAATGAGCTGGTCGAAAAAGCTTGGGCTCTTATGGAAGAGGTCGAGGAAATGGGCGGCATGACCAAGGCCGTTGCATCCGGCATGCCAAAGCTTCGGATAGAAGAAAGCGCCGCCCGACGGCAGGCGATGATCGACCGGGGTGACGAGGTAATCGTCGGCGTCAACAAGTACCGCAAGGAACGGGAAGACCCGATAGACATTCTGGATGTCGACAACGTGGCTGTCCGCGAGGCGCAGGTGGCACGTCTGGAACGCATCCGTGCCACGCGCGATGAGGCTGCCTGCCAAAAGGCGCTGGACACCCTGACGACCACCGCCCGCGATGGCGGCAACCTGCTGGCCGCTGCTGTCGAAGCCGCCCGTGCCCGCGCATCCGTAGGAGAGATCAGCATGGCAATGGAAAAGGAATTTGGTCGCCACCGCGCCGAGGTCAAAACGCTGGCGGGTGTTTATGGGGCCGCCTATGAGGGCGACGAAGGCTTTGCCGCCATCCAGAAGTCCATTGAGGATTTTGCTGAGGCCGAAGGCCGTCGCCCGCGCCTGCTGGTAGTCAAGATGGGGCAGGACGGGCATGACCGGGGAGCCAAGGTGATCGCCACAGCCTTTGCCGATATCGGCTTTGACGTGGACGTTGGCCCGCTGTTCCAAACGCCGGCCGAGGCAGCACAAGACGCGGTGGACAATGACGTCCATGTCGTCGGCATTTCGTCTCAGGCAGCCGGGCACAAGACGCTGGCCCCGCAGCTGGTCGAAGAACTGAAAAAGGCCGGGGCTGAGGATATCATCGTCATCTGCGGAGGTGTCATCCCGCAACAGGATTATAAGTTCCTCTATGATCACGGGGTTAAGGCGATCTTTGGTCCGGGTACGAACATCCCAGAGGCGGCACAAGATATCCTGCGTTTGATCGGCGAAGCCAAAGATTGAACCGGCACCAAGATTTTTCGTCGAAAAATCTTGTGATCCAGCGCCTTTGAGGAAAACATACGGCCAGACCCTTGCGGTCTGGCCGTTTGTCATCTGGGGGGCTCATCCGTGTTACTTGATCACTTGGCGGTTGCTGGCGAAACGCTTGAACAGGCTTCGGCTCATGTCGAACAGGCGTTGGGCGTACCCTTGCAGGACGGGGGCAAGCACGAGAAATTCGGAACTCATAACCGGTTGTTGGGCCTTCGGGACGGTTTGTATCTGGAAGCCATCGCGATTGACCCCGATGCACCCAATCCGCAAAGAACCCGCTGGTTCGATCTAGATCGGTTTCAGGGCGCTCCCCGCCTGACTAACTGGATTTGCCAGGTTCCGGATATCGAGGCCTCGCTGACGGTCTTTCCGGACGGAGTCGGTCAACCGATCGACCTAAACCGTGGCGCGCTGCGTTGGCGCATGGCGGTGCCTCCCAATGGGCGCCTGCCGTTTGATAATCTTTTCCCGGCGCTCATCCAGTGGCAGGGTGACCTTCACCCGGCAAACATGCTGAACGACAGTGGCTGCCAGCTGCGCCGCCTAGTCATCTACCACCCTGACGCGCTGGACCTCGCCAAAGCGCTAGGCCCGTTAGAGCGTGTTGAGTTTGACAGCGGTCCGGCGGCGTTGCGTGCCGAAATCGACACACCGCACGGGGTACGGGTATTGGAATGAACATCCGGCAAGCCCAGCCAGAAGATGCACCCGCTGTTGCGGCAATCTGGAATGCGATAATCCGCGATACGCTGATCACATTCACCACTGAATTGCGCAACGATGACGCCGTTGCCTTGGATATCGTCTCCAGAGGGGCGGCGTTTCTGGTGGCCGAGCGTGACGGCGTTGTTCTGGGCTTCGCAACCTATGGTGCGTTTCGGTCAGGGCCGGGCTATGCCTATACGCGTGAACACTCGATCCTGTTGGCACCGCAGGCGCGGGGCCAGGGGATAGGCCGCGCATTGTTGCAGGCCTTGGAAGCCCGCGCACAGATGGACAATGTTCATGTTCTGATTGCGGGCATTTCCTCGGCCAACCCTGCGGCCATCGCTTTCCATACGGCTGCCGGATTTACACAAGTGGGCCAGATGCCCGAGGTGGGGTTTAAATGCGGTCAGTGGTTGGATCTTGTGCTGATGCAGAAAATTCTTGCCCCGCAGTGATCTGTCGCACCTGACAGTCGCGACGGAGCGGGTTAGGGTGCGCTCATGTCGATTTGGATCCGTATATCCGATGCGCTAAGCGCGCTTGCACAGGGCGAAAGCCTGACGGCCGTGTTCGAGAAACTGCGCACGCCGCCGGAACGCTCGGTCGCATTTGCGATTGCGGTCATCGCCCTGGGGGCCAAGATGGCCAAGGCCGACGGGCAGGTCACGCGAGACGAGGTTACTGCCTTTCGGGATGTATTCCAGATCGCGCGCGAAGATGAGGCCGGTGCAGCCCGTGTCTTTGACATGGCGCGCACCGATGTCGCCGGGTATCAGGAATATGCCAGCAAAATTGCCTATATGTTCGCAGAAGACAGCACCACCTTGTGCGACCTGATGGAGGGGTTGTTTCATATCGCAATGGCCGACGGGTTTTATCATCCCAACGAAAATAAGTTTCTGGAAGATGTCAGCCGGATATTCGGTCAGACCGATGCTCAGTTTCTGGCCTTACGCGCACGGTTTGTACCGGATGCACCAAAGGATCCCTATACGGTGCTGGGTGTGCCGCGGAATATGCCGCTGCCCGACATTCGTAAGGTCTGGCGGCAACTTGTACGCGACACTCATCCCGACGCCATGATGTCACGAGGCGTTCCGGAAGAGGCCATTCGTCTGGCCGAAAAAAAGATGATCGACATCAATCGCGCCTGGGATGAAATCAAAGGCGCGCAGGCCTGAACCGATGCGATTGGCAACCTACAATATTGAATGGTTCGCCAATCTCTTCGACCGGCAAGACCGCTTGATCGTAGATGACAGCTGGTCCGGCAGATACAATGTCACCAAAGCTGAACAGATCGAGGCCATCGCAAAAGTGCTGACGGCAATCGATGCGGATGCCGTGCTGATTGTTGAAGCTCCGAATACTGGTAAGACGCAGAACACGGTGCGTGCGCTGCAAGGGTTTGCCGAAGCGTTCGATCTGCGCATAGGAAACGCGATCATGGGGTTTCCGAACGATACCCATCAGGAACTTGCGTTTCTTTTCGATCCTCAGATCCTGTCATTGCGCCATGATCCCAAAGGAAACAAGGAAGGAAAAGGGGCTGCCCCTCGTTTTGATGGCGTTTTCAAGATCGACCTGGATATTGATGCAACCGAGGATCATGTGCGCTTTTCCAAGCCGCCAATGGAGTTGTCAGCGCAGACGTCAGGCGGGGCGACGTTTCGCCTGATCGGAGCGCATCTGAAATCCAAAGCCCCGCATGGGGCAGAAAGCCGCGATGAGGCGATCCGGATATCCATCGCCAATCGACGCAAACAGCTTGCACAGGCTGTCTGGTTGGGGCGGCGAGTACAGGCGCATATTGCGGCTGACGAGCATGTCATCCTTTTGGGCGATCTCAACGACGGGCCGGGCTTGGATGAGTTTGAAAACCTGTTCGGGCGTTCATCTGTTGAAATCCTGTTGCAGACCGGTCTGTTCGATCCGCATGCGGTGATGGCAAATGAGGCTGAACCCGAAATCTTACCCTCGTCCGCGCGCTTTGTGCGCCGCGACAGGGCTGATCATCTTGAGGCGCTGTTGGACTATGTCATGATCAGCGAAGGGCTGCGTGTTAAGCGCCCGAAATGGCGCATATGGCATCCTTTCCAGGACCCTGCATGCTATGCCTCGCGGGACCTGCACGAGGCGCTGCTGACAGCCTCGGATCACTTCCCTGTCACGCTGGATATTGATCTGTGACCTTTCATCGCCGGCGTGGGCGACTTATATCTGAAGCATGAAAAAGTTCATTTCAATATGCGTGGTCACAGCGGCCATGGGCGTTCCGGCACAGGCAGAGGACGACACAGGCAAATCCTTGATGGAACAAGGGGCTGAGTTGTTCTTTGAAGGGCTGCGTCAGGAAATGGAACCCGCGCTTGAGGATTTGTTGGGGCTGGCAGATCAATTCGGCCCCGCGATGCAGTCGTTTTTTGAGGAAATGGGACCGGCCCTGGCGGAACTGGCCGCCGAAGTGCAGGACTGGAGCGTTTACGAGGCTCCGGAAATCCTGCCGAACGGGGATATCATTATCCGCAAAAAGCCGCCCGAGCCCGAGGTTGAGCCGGAAAAACCCGAAAATGAGCCCGAAGGCGAGATTGATATCTGAGGGTCAGCCTTTGATGATCAAGCGGGGTTCGGATTTCAGCGTGCTTGCCAATGAGTTCAGTCGTGCTTCGGCCACTTCGCTAAAGAGAGGGGCTGCAGCTTCGGGCAAAATCAGCTCTAGCTGACGTTTTTTAGGGTACAGCCGAAGCGTGCCCATCGTGGCTTCGTTCTGCATCCACAGCATTGCACCAAAGCGCATGGCTTTGCCCAGAATCTCGGCCTGTTCCTGATCTTTTTCGCCCAACAAGTCATAGAGAGGGGTAAACCGGTTGCCTTCACGCTTGTTGCGATACCTGTGCTGCAGGGCCAGCCCGATATAAACCCGTTCGGAATGCTTTAAACCGCCCAAGTTGGCGCGAGTTACGTAATCAAAGCAGGTTTCAGCCCGGTAATCCGGATGGGCGCGCCAACTGACATCGTGCAAAAGACACGCAGCCTTGATCAGCCTGACCCGCGCGGGCGGCGCGGATTTGAACAGAGGCATGACGAATTCGAACAGATGTTTGCCAAACCCGGGCAGGCGGGCATCTTTGGCTTCGGAAAAATAGCTGGCTTCGATCAGAGGGTCACGATCGCGCAGGATTTGTGGCATCTGTTCGTAAAGCAGGCCTTCGCGGATGCCATAGCTGGAAACGGCAATGTCCTTGGGTTTGAACGTTCGCACCAGTCGCGCAAGCACATCCATCGCATAAGGGATCAGCGCCATCCGAGAACCCGAGACGCCTGCCAGACTGCGCAGTTTTTCCGGGTCACCCTTTTCGATGAATTTGATGGTCTGATGCACCTGCTTTGTCGTCATCCTATATTCATGCAGCACGTTCAAGGGATATCCCCGGCGCAGCATGTCGAGCCTTGCAAAGGCCCGCCAGCTTCCGCCCACCAGAAACAGACGATCGCGCTGAGGGCCCATCTGGTCGCGCAGGTTTTCCATCGTCTCCTTGATTTGCGCCTTGCGCGCGCGACGACCGCCCTTGATATCCCGCAGCTTCAGCGGACCCAGGGCCGACGAAAGGCGACGACCAACGTCTCCGCCACCGATCTCGGCCAGCTCCATCGAGGACCCGCCGATATCACAGATCAGACCATATGCACCGGGCCAGCCCAGTAAAACGCCCTGAGCGGACAGGCGTGCCTCTTCCCCGCCGTCGATGACCGAGACCGTCAACCTGGTTAGTGCGTGAACTTCGGCGCAGAAATCCGGGCCATCCTTGGCCTCTCGCACGGCGGCGGTGGCCACGACGTGCAGCCCCGGCAGACCCAGATCGTCTGACAGCCGGGAAAAACGCTTCAACGCAGCCAGGGCACGTATCCTGCCAAGCGGGTTCAGGCGGCCGGTCTCGGACAGGCCCGCGCCAAGCTCGCACATGACTTTTTCATTGTAGAAATAGGCAGGCGATCGCGCCGCACCATCAAAGATCACCATCCTGACCGAGTTCGACCCTACATCAACAACGCCGACGCGCGACAGGGCGCGGGCCTCGGGGTTGTCAAACAACGGCTTTCCGAAAGGTCCCCAGTCGGGAATGTTGGTATCTACGGCTTGATCCATATCTCGTCCAGATATTCCAGGCTTAAGATGCGAAATCACCGGGGACGGGTCAATCGCTGGTTTCGGCATCTTCCAGTTCCGCACTCAGTACTCGTACGGCCAGAGCCCGCGTGATGTCTCGTTTCTCAGACAGCGCCAGTTGATCCAGCAGCGCCACAGTGCTGGCGGCGGTTTCGAAACGGCGATCCATATGTTTGACGAGGTAAGCGATGACCTCGGGTCCGGGGTTCAGCTGTCGGTCTACGAACAGTTTGGCCAGCACGGCGCCCAGTAGCGCGTCATCGGGCGGGTCCAGCGCAACGTGATGTGCGCCTTCGATCCTGCTTTGCAGGTCAGGCAAGGGCAACTGCCAGAAATTTGGCGCAAGGCGCCCGGTCATCAACAGGGCGTGGCCTTCTGCCAACACAAGATTGTGCAAATGGAATAGGGTTTTCTGCTGGTCGATATCGCCAGCAATCATGGGGACATCTTCCACCGCGATCGGTGTTTGGGCAAGGTCAGGAACCTCGTCGTGCTTGATCTGCGAGGCCTGCACAATTCGACCACCGGTCTCTGCCGCCCACACATGGGCCAGATGTGTCTTGCCCGCGCCAGCAGGTCCGCTGAGCACCAGTTTATTCCCCGGCCATGAGGTGGCCGAGATCATGGCCACGGCCAGAGCATTTGCGGGCGAGACGAAAAAATCCTCGCGCCCCAGCGCAGTCTTGGCCGGTAGATCAAAGCTCAGCTGTAGGGCCATTCAATCGTCTTCCTGGTCCATACCCACAAGGCCAGTATACAGACGGCTATCCAAATAGATCGACGTGGCAAAGCGCGCCAGAACGCCAAGTGCTGCAGCAACCGGCACCGCGATCAGCATCCCGACAAATCCGAACAGGGCGCCAAAGACCGACAATGCCAGCAACAGCCAGACCGGGTGCAACCCGACCGAGCTGCCGACGAGCTTTGGCGTCAGAAAATTGCCCTCGGCCACCTGACCCAATGCAAAGACCGCTGCGACCAGCCCAATTTGCGTCCAGTCTCCCCAGAACTGGAACAGTGCCAAACCAATGGCCAGTGAGCCCCCGATCAGGGCGCCCAGATAAGGGATAAACGTGACTAAGCCGGCGATAAATCCAACGACCAGCCCGAACTGCAGTCCGACGGCCATCAGCGCGACGGCGTAATAGGTGCCCAGGATCAGGCAGACTGTGCCCATTCCACGTACAAATGAGGCCAGAACGCTGTCAATCTCACCAGCCAGCCGCTTGATGGTGGGGGCGTGGTCGCGGGGCAAAAGCTCTGCGATACGAGCAATCATGCGGTCCCAGTCCAACAGCATGTAGACGGTGACTACTGGGACAATCACCAGCAAAACCACCACGTTGATGGCTGATCCAAGCGACGCAGCGACAGATTGCAGGACATCACCAGTTTTGGACTGAAGCGTCTCACCCAAGGACACCAGAAACTGGTGCGTGTTGGATTCGCGGTCCAAAAGCGACGGGAATTGCTGTTCGATAAACCCTCTTAGCTGCTTGAGAAGGCTGGGCATAACCTCGACCAGGTCGATCAACTGGGTGATCAGCGCCGGAACGACCATCAGGATAAGCAGTACGAAACCCAAAACGCCGACAACCGTGATAACCCCCGTAGCGGCCATACGGGACAGGCCCAGCTTTTCAAGCCTATCCGCAACAGGATCAAGGAAATAGGCAATCGCGCCACCGATTACAAAGGGCAGCAATACATCGCCAAGTGCCCACAACAGCAGTACAATAACCACTGCGGCGATGCCCCAGTACCTGAGTTGATCTCTTACCGGCAAAGCCATGGCTGTCCCCTTGTTTCGGCACGTGCAAACGTTCTTGGCGTATGCGGCCCCACGATGCAAGCGCTTCATGACCCGCCAGAATCGCGCGGGGCTAGTCGCTTAACGTGCCCAGTTCAGGGGTGGCGTCATGGGCTGTTTCGTCGGGCCAGTTGGTGCGCCAGATTTCGGCAGACCAATGGCCGCAATGAACGGATGGACGGTCAAAGCCGGGCAGAGGCGTCAAAAGCGGTTCGACAACCACATCATGCCGCGGCACCGTGAAATACGGGAAGGAATAGCGTTCCTGACCCGATCGGTTGACCACTCTGTGAGGGGTGGATTTCAACCGGCCACCCGACCAAAGCTCTAGCATGTCGCCGATATTGACGACAAATCCACCCGGCGGGCAGTCGGGTGTGATCCAGCCGCCATCGCGGGTCTGAACTTCAAGCCCGCCGACCGGGTCAGGGGCGATGATGGTCAGCGCATCTGTGTCCTTATGCGGGTGGATGCCATAGCCGGTATCGTCCGGGGCCTGAGGGGGATAGTGCAGCAGAGACATATTGGTCATAGGATCATGAAACGCGTCTCGCAGCTGGTTCGCAGGTAGCTTCAATCCCATCTCCAGCGCGCCCAGCAGCATATGCGCGACACCGTCCAGCTTTGACCAGTAATCCAGAATCACTGCCTGTGCCCGTGGAACATGACAGGGCCAGATATTGGGGCCATAGAGGGCACAATCTCGGCGGATGGGTGCATCCAGGTCCACCTGATAATGCAGCTTGTAGCCTTCGTATTTATCCGCTTTGCCCGACCCGTCATTCGGGGTGAAAAACCCCATCGGGATAAAACCGCGATAATTCTCGCGTGTGATCGCCTGATCCCATTTCGCATCATCGTCGATGTCGAAAATCTCCCGGACGCAAGTGCGCATGTTGTTGACGGTGTCCCGCGAAACGCCGGTGCCGGTAATCGACAGGAACCCAATCCGGGTGCAGGCATCCATGACTGCCTGAACGGTTGCGTTGAAATCGGGGTGGCTGGAGTCACCCAGCGGAGCAATGTCGATTGTTGGGATGTGGTCCATCAGCGCATCCTCACGCCTTGCCGTGCCAGTTCTTTATGCACCGGGGCAAGGTTCAATTTATCGAGGTCTTGGTTGCTTTTGAGTGAAAGCGCCGCAGCAATCCCCGCGCCCTGACCCATGACCGCACAGCAAGCCATGTTGCGCGTCGCCGCATGGGCAACCCGGTCCGCCCCATGTGACCGGCCCGCGACCAGCAAGCCTCTGATCCCTTTGGGCAGCATCGACCGATAGGGGATATGCATGTACCGACCAGTCGTGGGCAGGATCAAAATGCCATAGCCGTCGATGAATTCGGGATAGATGCCGATGGTGTCTTCGAACCGGCCCTGATGGCGGGCGTCATCCTCGGTCATGTTGTACACCGCGTCGATTTTGCGGGTGTCGCGGATGCCGATGGTCATCCCGAAATTCCGCAGCCGGGCGTTCTCACACCCGGGCATGAACCGGCGCAGCGCCTCGATGGCGAGCATTGACTGACGCCGCCCTTCGATCTCACCGCGGGTCATGCTGTCGGGATCGGTGCCATCGATCCCGGCCAGATGAATAAGGTTCATATAGGTCAGCTCACCGGTGTCATGCATCGCGCCCCAAGTGCCCGCGATGGTGTTCAGATGTGCCGGGATCAGCCCCTGATCAATCGCCTGCTGGAACGGTTTGTGCACAAAGGGCGAGTACATGTCGTCCTCTTTACCGCTGGTCTCAATGTTCCATTCGCCACCACCGCCCCAGTCCTTATAGGTCTGGGGGTCGGCCTTTACGCCTTCGATAAAGGCGCGCTTGTCGACGCCCGCCAGATGGAACATGACCGAGGCCGCCATCATGTCTTCGCGTGCGGTCTTGTGCGTGGGCGCACCGGCGCGATGGGCGACATCTGCGTCCCCGGTAGCGTCAATGACAACCTTCGCCAGTATCGCCTCGCGCCCGGCTTTGGATTCGGTGATGATGCCGGTGATCCGCTCGCCGTCCATGATCGGAGCCACGAATTGCCGGTGCAGCATCGGATGCACACCGGCCTCTTCGATCAGTTTGTCGGCGACCAATTTGAACCCTTCGCTGTCCAACTCATAACTCAGCGACTGACTTTCTGGCACCGCCGCACCCATTTCCTTGGCGCGGGTTTCGAACTCCATGCCGATGCCGCCAGCCTCGACCGTTTGCTCGTGGCGATACCAAGCAAAGCCTTCAACGCCGACAGCAGTGATATTGCCGCCCATGCAGCCGAAGCGGTCGACCAGCGACACTTCGGCTCCGGCCCGTGCGGCCGCCAGCGCAGCGGCCAGACCTGCAGGCCCGGAGCCAACGACCAGAACGTCCGTGGAATGGACAACGGGGATCTGACGGGCGGGTTCTTGAATGGTCTGCATGGGCGCCTCGGTGACTTTACATTGCCGCCACATTTGACGCAGCTAACTGGCGGGTCAATCAAAAAACCGACAGGCCTGTGGTCGTAAAACCCCAATGCGTGATTGCCCCCGGCGGGGCTTTGGCATAATCACCTTTGAAGTCGAATTTTACCTCTAAAGGTCAAGCCATGCGCCTCAGCCGTTACTTTCTGCCCGTTCTCAAGGAAAACCCCTCCGAGGCTCAGATCGTCAGCCACCGGCTGATGCTGCGCGCGGGCATGATCAAGCAGGCCGCTGCTGGGATTTATTCCTGGCTCCCGCTGGGGTTCAAAGTTCTGCGCAAGCTGGAAAACATCGTGCACGAAGAACAGGCGCGGGCGGGTCACATTGCCATTCAGATGCCTGTCATGCAATCGGCAGATCTGTGGCGCGAATCCGGACGCTATGACGACTACGGCCAGGAAATGTTGCGAATGAAAGACCGGCATGACCGGGACATGCTTTTTACCCCGACTGCAGAGGAACTGGTGACCGACATTTTTCGGGGTCATGTCAGTAGCTACAAGGACCTGCCGCTGACGCTCTATCAGATCCAGTGGAAATTCCGCGATGAAATCCGTCCGCGTTTCGGCGTGATGCGGGGCCGCGAGTTCTATATGAAGGACGGATATAATTTCGACCTGACCAAAGAGGATGCGTTGCACGCCTATAACCGCCACCTGGTTACATATCTGCGCACCTATGAGCGCATGGGCTTGCAGGCGATCCCGATGCGCGCCGATTCCGGCCCAATCGGTGGCGACGATACGCATGAATTCCTGGTTTTGGCTGAAACCGGCGAGTCTGAGGTATTCTATGACAGCGCCGTCACCGACCTGACTTTTGGCGACCGTCAGATTGACTATGACGACCGTGGTCAATGTCAGTCCATTCTGGAAGAGTTCACTTCAAAATACGCCCGCACCGACGAGACGCATGACGAGGCGCTGTTCAATCAGGTGCCGGAAGATCGGCGCCGTGTGGCGCGCGGGATCGAAGTTGGCCAGATCTTCTATTTCGGCACAAAATATTCCGAACCTCTTGGGGCAACCGTTCAAGGCCCCGATGGCAAACCGGTTCCGGTCCATATGGGTAGCCACGGCATCGGTGTCAGCCGCTTGGTTGGCGCGATCATTGAAGCCAGCCATGACGACAAGGGCATCATCTGGCCAGAGGGCGTGACCCCGTTCCATTGCGGTATCGTGAACCTGAAACAAGGCGATGACGAAGCGGACGCAGCCTGTGAAAAACTCTATGCCGCGCTGACCGTGCTGGGGTTGGAGCCACTTTATGATGACCGTAACGAACGGGCAGGCGGTAAATTCGCCACGATGGATTTGATCGGCCTGCCTTGGCGGATCACGGTCGGCCCGCGCGGCCTGAAGAACGGTGTGGTGGAACTGACTTGCCGCCGCACAGGCGAAAGCGAAGAGTTGAGCCCCGAAGCCGCCGTCACCAAGATCGCCGAGATCTATGAGCGCATCGCCTGAAACCGACACGCCGCTGATCTCGGTCATCACGGCGACATATAACCTTCTGTCCCAAGGGCGGCAGGACAGTTTCCGCGAAGTCATAGCCTGTATGGCCCGGCAGAGTTGCGACCGGGCCGAACATATCATTCAGGATGGCGCATCGGATGACGGCACGGTGGCGTTTCTGGAAGAGCTGACGGCAGGTGCACCACGAACGCGCGTGATCAGCGCGCCTGATACTGGCCTGTATGATGCCATGAACAAAGGCGCCGAGGCTGCACAGGGTGATTATCTGCTGTTCCTGAACTCGGATGACTCGCTGGCATCGGATGGCATTTTGAACACCCTTGCCGACCGGCTTGCGGAATCTCGACCGGATTTCCTGTATGGCTCGACCCTGCGCAAATACGAGGACGGTTCGGAAAGTCGGGAAAAGCGCATGTCGCTCAAAGCGATCCTGCAGCGGATGCCGTTCTGCCATAATTCGGTGTTGCTGCGGCGGGATGTGTTTCAGGCGCTTGGCGGGCATGACACGCAGTTTCGGGTGGCTGCGGATTATGACCTGATGCTGAGGCTTGTCGCTACCGGATATCAGGGAGAGCGCACGGATGAGCCTGTTTCCATGTTCTGGGGCAGGGGCGTAACCAGCGACATTGTCAAAACCGCCGAGGATTATGCCCGTGTCTGGGTTCAATTCTATTCAGGTTTCAATGCAGCGCGGACCCTGACCCAACAGGATTTCTTCCGGTTCTACCGCCGCGGACACATGCCTGCCAATCTGATGATCGAATTACTGTGGCGCCCAGATACCCCGGACGGGATCAAACTGGCGGCACGCCATAGCCTATGGAAAACGGCCCGCCGATCCGTACAGTTTTGGCGGCGCTATTAGTGGCCTGCCGCAGTCGGTCGGACGGATAGCAGATCGCCATCAGCCTCGGATCCGCGTGGAACAACGATCGGACGGCCCAAGCGATTGACCAGGTCCTTAAATTCGAACCCCAGAAAGCTTATTCCGCAAACACGATCGCCAGTCATGCGATCGGTGATACATAACCGCCCCTGTCGAAACGCCAAATGGTACCCTTTATCTTTCAGGATATCCGTCAGATTGCCCCAGCTTGCGGCACCGGAAAATATCGGGCGTATCGCCGCGCGCAGCAGTGCTGCGGTCTCGCAATCAATTTCTGTAGATAGTTTCCGGGCCGAAATTGCGCCCGGTTGTTCTGTTTCAGTACGAATATTCATGAGCGACCCCCGCTCTGGAAATGAATTCCCCCACAAAGTAGGGTGACAAAGTTTCTTTAAATAATCAAAAAGCGAAATAATATTGCGCCTAAAATGTTGCATTTTGAGTGCAGTTTCACCCTGAATGCTCACATTGACTTCATAGCTGAAACAATGCGGTGCTGTCTGTGAAGGGCTTCACAACCAAGGGTATAATGCGGCATGTGGAAATCATCCGTATTTTGAAAAACCCCGACCTGATTCGCCGATGGTTGAATTTCTTGCGGAATTGGATCACCTGGAATTTGCTGATACACGGGCCGAAAATCACAAAAGGATCCACGGTTTGCTGAGCTTCACAACCGTCGTCTATTCCAAAGACTTCCCCTTGCTTGAATTGCAGGCATTGTCTTTTGCCCGATTTGTTGACCCTGATCAGGTCGGCTCGATCCGGGTGATCATGAACGATGTGGACGAACCGGCACTGCGCGTGATGGTGGAACCGATTTTGGCTTCTTACGGTCCATTGCGACCCAAAGTTGAAGTCCTGAGCGGCGATGACGTATTGCTGGCTCCTGGGCAATGCGCGCGCCGGTCGATCTCGGACAGGATATTGGTCGAAAACCGATACCGCATTCCGGGCGCGCGCAAGGGTGGATGGCGTGGCAACAACGGATACCGGACACAGCAAGTTTTGAAATTGGGATCTGCTCGGGCTGCCTCGACAGAAAACATTGTAATACTGGACACCAAGAACCTGTTTCTGCGCCCCTTTCAGGAGGCCGAGTTTTTCTCGGACAGTGGTGCGGCGCGGATTCCGTTTATCGGTGTGAACAGCGATTATCATAGACGCTGGCTGGAACAGAGCTTTGATGCGCTGGGCGCGTCGATCCCGGAAACGGACGGCCTGCAGACAACAAATTTCGCAACGCCCTATCCTGTGCGCCGGTCGCTGATCCTGAATCTGCTGCAAGAGATAAATGCGCGCCACGGATCGGTTCAGTCGCTATTTGCCTCTCGCAGGCGCCCGTCTGAGTTTATGTTGTTGAATGCATTTTGTCTGAAATCCGAAGCCGGTTTTGCGCCTTGGTTCGAACCCTCGGGAAACACTAGCATAGGGCTGTGGCCATCCTTTTCGGCGCAGAAACTGACTGATGAGCTTTCCCGGCTGGACGATCCGGAAACTCTGACCCTAGGCTTGCATAACAGAGCGCTTTACAAGCTGCCCGCCGACATTCGAAACCGGGTGTTTCACGAGCTGGAAAGCCGCGGTATCTGCGATCGTTCCATCGCCGAGGCAGCCTTGAACAGAACCGCTGCTTTGACGGGGCAAGTCGAAGTGGGCGGATAACCGGCTTGACCCCCGGTCGAATTGCCGAGAGGGTCGCCACAAAACAAAACAAGCGGAGCAGACATGGCCAAGACACCACCGCCATTTGCGCTTTTTGAGTGGAAAATCGCTTGGCGATACCTGCGCGCGCGCCGTGCTGAAGGCGGCGTCAGCGTGATGACATGGATTTCGCTGATCGGGATTACCCTGGCAGTGTTTGCGCTGATCGCCACATTGGCCGTCAGGTCCGGTTTCCGGTCCGAATTTGTCGGAACCATTCTGGGGGCTAACGCCCATGTGACCGTGTATTCATCGGGTGAGTTCACTGCGCAGGGGCAGGTCGATCGCACCATTGCGGATTATACGGACATGGCCGACCGGATCGCTCAGGTTCCGGGCGTTCAGCGTGCAGCACCTTTGGTGAAAGGTCAGGTTCTGATCACCAATCGCGACCGCAGCAGCGGGGTTGAGGTATTTGGCATCCAGCCCGAAGATTTGCTGGAACTGCCCGGTGTCGCCGAAAGCGAACAGGCGGTTGGTGATCTGTCGATGTTTCAGAACGGCCAGGACGTCATTGCCATAGGTTCAGGCGTCGCGCGCAGCATCGGGGCGACGGTGGGCGATACCATCAAGCTGACCTCGCCCAATGGGGTGAAGACCGCGTTTGGCACCTCTCCCCGGGTGAATGCCTATCAGGTGGTCTATGTGTTTTCTGCTGGGCGTTATGACATCGACCGGACGCGGGTCTATATGCCCTTCGAACAGGCGCAGGGTTTTTTCAACCGCGAGGGTGTGGCTGATGAGATCGAAGTTATGGTTGACCGCCCCGAAGAACTGACGCCGATCCTGATCCCGATCCTTGAAGCCGCAGGCGAGCGCAGTCAGATCTGGACATGGCAGGATGCCTCGGGCGGGTTCCTCCGCGCGCTTGAAGTGGAAGACAACGTCATGTTCATCATCTTGTCGATCCTGGTTCTGATCGCGGCGATGAACATCGTCTCGGGTCTGATCATGCTGGTGAAAAACAAGGGCCGAGACATCGGCATCCTACGCACCATCGGGCTGAGCGAAGGCTCGATCCTGCGCGTGTTCTTTATCTGCGGCGCGTTTACCGGGATCATCGGCACTGCGTTGGGCGTGGTGCTGGGCTGTCTCTTTGCAATCTATATCGACCCAATCTTCAGTTTTGTGAACTTTGTGATGGGGGGCGGGGTTTGGGATCCGTCCATCCGCGGCATCTATGCGCTGCCTGCCGAGCTGCATCTTTCGGATGTGCTCAAGGCCGTTGGCCTATCTCTGGGCTTGTCCTTCCTGGTCACCTATTTCCCCGCCCGTCGCGCGGCGCGGCTGAACCCTGTTGAGGCGCTGCGCTATGAGTGATGTAATGATGCGATTGGCCGGTCTGACCAAGACTTACCTCAAAGGCACGCCGGGCGAAGTTCAGGTGTTGCGCGGTGTCGATTTGGACCTGCGTGCGGGCGAGGCCGTGGCTCTTGTGGCGCCCTCTGGTGCCGGTAAGTCGACGCTGTTGCATATTGCCGGATTGTTGGACACACCCGACACAGGATCGGTTGAGATTGCAGGCCAGAACGTGACCGGGAAAGGTGATCGCACGCGAACTGCGTTGCGGCGGCAGGATGTCGGCTTTGTCTACCAGTTTCACCATCTGTTGCCAGAATTCACCGCGTTGGAGAATATTACCCTCCCGCAGCTGGCCAATGGCGTGTCCGAGAGAGCGGCCCAGGACCGGGCGATGTCCCTTCTGGATCATGTCGGCGTCGCTGCGCGCGCCGATCACCGGCCGGCCGCCCTGTCTGGTGGTGAGCAGCAACGCGTGGCCTTCTGCCGCGCATTGGCCAACAAACCTCGGGTTCTTCTTGCGGATGAGCCGACCGGCAATTTGGACCCTGAAACCTCGGATCAGGTTTTTGACGCATTGATGGCTTTGGTGCGGGACGAGGGGCTCTCGGCTCTGATCGCCACACATAACATGCAGCTTGCCGCCCGGATGGACCGAACACTGAGGCTGGACGGAGGCGCGCTTAGGCCAGTTGAGTGATTGCAACGCCTGCAGCCATCACTGCGATACCGCTTGCGCGAACCCATGTCAGCGGGGTGACCTGCGCGCCAAACAAGCCGAAGTGGTCGATGGCTGCAGTGCTGACGAGTTGCCCAAGAAGGACAAAGAACACCGCGTTGCCGACCCCGAAATGTGGTGCAACATGGGTGATCGACAGAACATAAAAGGCGACAAGCACACCGGCCAGAAGCAGGTGCTTGGGGGCATCGGCAATTTTTGAAAGGGCGCCAAAGCCGGGAAAAACCACCATCAAGGCTGCACTTGATGCAAAGGCTATCGCAAACAGGACCACAGCCGCTGTTGTTGGCGACCCGATCAATTTGCCCAATGCGGCATTCAACGCGGCAAGGATCGGAACCCCAAATCCAGCCACAAGCATAATAGCAGCATATTGTGTCATGCGGTTTTCCTATTGCCTCGTTGATCTGGATCATTGCGCCAAGCCCAGGCACGGGCAAGCCTGAAAATGTCAAATCTGACAGGAGGATGTGATGATCAGACAGGCAATGGGGGCGCTATCGATAGCGGCGTTTGTGACGGCGTCTCAGGTCAGCGCGCAGGATGCAGATACCGGCGCCGAGCTGTACCAGCATTATTGTGCAACCTGCCACGGGATCGACGCGACGGGCTATGGTCCAATGGCAGGCGTCCTTGTTATTCAGCCAACTGACCTGACGCGGCTTGCAAGCAGCGAAGGGGTATTCCCGACCGCTCGTGTTGTGGCGCGCATAGATGGACGAGACCCGCTGGTCAGCCATGGCAGCCCGATGCCAGTCTATGGACCGTATTTCGAAGGGCAGGATACGGCGATGAAAACACCAGATGGGCAGCCGATCCTGACCAGCCAGCCGATCGTGGATCTGGTGGCTTATCTGCAGACGCTGCAGGCCAACTGAACGTTACCGACAGATTCCTTGGATCTCGGCATCGGCCCAGGGGATGACCACTGTGCTTTCACGCTTGTCACCACGTAGCGGAGCCAGATCGAAATGTGCGCCCAGCATCTCGTGCAGACGCCTGGTGCGGGGCGCCGAAGGATCCAGCGCCCGGCAACAAATGTATTCCTCGACAATGGCCCCCTGCTGTTCGTACCCGTAGGACAGGAAATCTGGTGAGTTCTCCAGATCGAATTGATAGGGGTCGTTATTCCCGCCATGCTCGGCTGCGGCGCGCAGTGGATGATAGCCGGTCTTCTTGCGGTTTTGCCATTGCCACACATGGGTCAGTTCATGACCCAGCAGCATCGCCGCGATCAGGTTCATCCGATCCGGGAATTCGGACATGTAATCGTCCAGATACCAGTCCCGGGTGAAATAGACCTTGTTGAACAGGGCCACTGCCGCGGGTTTTGCGGTAACGATACCTTCCTGCGGGGCGGGAAAAATGCGCTCGCGGCAGGCAAGGCGTGACCGATCTTTACGATAGAAAGTTATTGGCGCAACTGGTGCGCCTTCGACCAACCGCACTTTGTTGAGTTTCAGCGTATCACCCTGAAGTGTGCGGGTAAAAGCAGCCTCCTGATCAGTCAGGGGGCGACCGCAAGCGGTGAATACCAAAAGGGACGTCATCAAAATGAGGCGTAACATGACAAAAAATCTATTCTGGCAGCACACGTGTGCAAATGGTTTTTTTACAGGCTCATTGCTAGGACGCGGCTGATTTCCGTCAGAGATCGCCCGGACTGTTCCATCCATGTGTTGAATGCCGCTTGAACCGAGGCCATCGCCTTTTTCGATGTCGGCGGCTTATCGACCACGCCCTCGGCCACCAGCCGTGCGGTCACATCCTGCGACAGGATGAAACTGTCACGCCCCGCAAATCGCATCGCATATTGCGCCGATGCACCGCCCAGCCGCGACCCGCGCTTGCCCAGCATATTCAGCAGACCGACATAGTCATCCGAAGGCCACCCACCCAGAATCTTTCCGACGCCACCTTCTTGGCGCAGTTCCAGCAAAAAGGCAGCATTGTCGCGGACCGTGGCGATCTTGGTGCCATTGCGCACGATCCGAGTGTCCTGCAGCAGAGCATCGAACTTTTCGTCGTCCATAAAGGCGCAGCGTCCAATGTCGAACCCGTCAAAAGCGGTTTCGAACCCGTCCCATTTGTTTTCGATGACCTTCCAGTTAAACCCGGCCTGAAAGATGCATTTCGTGATAATCGACAGCCAGCGATCTTCGGGCATTTCAGCCAGTTCCGCAGGGCTTTTGGGTTTGGAAAGCTTGTTGCTCAGGGCATCTGTCCCGCCGTGACGGTTGGCGGCTATGGCGAAAATCTCGTCGAAATGGCGCATCTGCAGAATCCTCCAAACCTAGCGTCGCGTTTTGCGGTCGATGTTGCAAGGTGGCCCGGGACACATGCCTGCCAAGGTAAAAAAACATCCCAAGCCCAAAAGAAATGCTCGACAAAGTGGGTGATTCTGGTTTGTGATTGACTCGTCAATCAATATCCGCACCGCAATGCTGGGGAAATGCAGTGGGCGCGGGCGCCTAGCATGATGCTGAAAGAGTGGAAACACTGGGGCAAAGGGGTGAGTTATTCCGTGCCGCGCCGAACTGTCTGCTTCCCTTCTTCGCCAGTTTTTGTGCATGTTGCGACATGGATTTGTCACATGACAAGCCGACTGGCGCGAAACAACGCGCCGGACCGGGCAAAACGAATATTGCAGGGAGAAAATCAATGAAAAAACTGAGTGTAAGCCTGATGGCGCTGACCGTTGCAGGCTCTGCCTATGCCGCCGAGATGGGGGCCGTGGATCAGCCGATCAAACTGGCGATCAACGAATGGACTGGCCAGCACGTGACCACCCATGTCGCGGGTGAGATGCTGAAAGCTGCCGGATACAATGTGGAATATGTGACTGCAGGCATGATGAATCAGTTCCAGGCGTTGGCCGATGGTGACATCGACGCGACCCTGGAAATCTGGTCGTCCAACGTATCGGATGAATATGCCAAGAAGATCGACGAAGGCACCGTCGTTGAAATCGGCGATCTGGGCCTCGACGCCAAAGAAGGCATCGCCTATCCCGCGCATGTGGCTGATCTGTGTCCCGGCCTGCCCGCATGGGAAGCGCTGAAGGACTGCGCGCAGGTGTTTGCGACGGCCGAAACGCTGCCCGGGGGCCGTCTGGTCGATTACCCGGCCGATTGGGGTACGCCCGGCGCTGACCGTATGGTGGGCCTGGATCTGCCGTTCAAAGCGGTTCCCGCAGGTTCCGAGGGTGCTTTGATAGCCGAGCTTCGGGCCTCGACCGAGCGCAACTCGCCGCTGCTGATCACCTTCTGGCAGCCGCATTGGGCCATGTCGGCCTATGATGTGCAATTCGTCGAACTGCCAGCCGGGGAAGACGCCTGTTTCACCGATCCCGCTTGGGGCCCGAACCCGGACGCTGTGAACGATTGCGATTTCTCGCCGTCGCGCATCTTCAAGGCGGGTTGGAGCGGCATGGAAGACAAATGGCCCGCAGCCTATGAAATCCTGACCAACTATCAGCTGGCGGTCGAAGATCAGCAGCCTATGATGGGTGCGATCGACGTTGATGGTGGTTCCGTCGAAGAGGTCGTCGCCGCTTGGATGGCTGAAAACGAAGGCAAATGGCGCCCTGTTGTTGACGCGGCAACGCAGTGAGCTGACATCAGTGACTGACGTAAATTCGCCAGCCATCGCCTGCCAGAATCTCTGGCAGGTGTTTGGCCCCGGCGCTGACAAAGCCCTGACCGACGCGCTGTCTCGGTCAGGGAATGACGCTGACAAAGCCGCTGCCGATCTGCGGGAAAACGGGTTCATCCCCGCCGTTCAGGATGCCAATTTCGAGGTCAAGGAGGGCGAGCTGTTTGTGATCATGGGCCTGTCCGGATCGGGCAAGTCTACTTTGATCCGCTGTATCTCGCAGCTTTTGCCGGGCACGGGTGGCGAAATCCGTGTGGATGGCGAGAACGTCATCGGCGCGTCAAAGAAAGCCATGACCGAGCTGCGCCGCAAAAAGCTGGGCATGGTATTTCAGCATTTCGGCCTGTTCCCGCATATGACCGTTGCCGAAAACGTCGCCTATCCGCTGCGTGTTCAGGGTGTTAGCCGCAAAGAGCGGATGGCCCGCGCGCAGGAGGTGATCTCGTTGGTCGGGCTGGAAGGGCGCGAAGACAGCTTCCCGCGTCAGCTTTCGGGTGGTCAGCGGCAGCGCGTCGGGATTGCCCGGTCTCTGGCCGTGAACCCCGATATCTGGTTTTTGGACGAACCATTCTCGGCCCTCGATCCCTTGATCCGCCGTCAGTTGCAGGATGAATTCCTGCGCATTCAGGCGACGTTGCAGAAATCCATCGTCTTCATCACCCACGATATTCAAGAGGCGCTGAAACTGGCCGACCGGATTGCCATCATGCGCGACGGAAAGATAGTCCAGATCGGTACACCCACCGATATCGTACTGCGCCCGGTGGATGATTACGTGCGAGAGTTTTCAAAGGATGTCGCCAAGGGTCAGCATGCCAAGGTCGCATCGGTCATGCGCCAAGACGGAGAGCGGGGACCAGATGACCCTGGCCTGACAACCTCGATGACATTAGACGCTGCATTGGCGCACTGCATGGAGTTATACGAACCGGTGCCCGTCAGGGATGCCGATGGTAACATCGTCGGAACGGTTCATCCGTCCGATCTGGCCGCCGCCCTGCAGGTTGATGAAACATGACTGTAGCGACGGAAGTTTCTGTGCCGCAGGCGCGCCTGAGCATTGGCGCGCGCGCCGCACTGATCACAGTCATCGTCGGTGCGTTGTGTCTGGCGCTGGAAGGCGTCGCGCCCTGGCTGGTCAAATGGCCCGCAGGCTGGGAACTGCCTGCAACGCAATGGGTCGGCACGTTTCTGGACTGGTTCCTGAACGGGATCAAACCGGCGGCGCGGCTGTTTTCCGATCTCATGGCCTATCCCATGAACTGGGCCAACTTTGTGCTCGGCAATACGCCATGGCCCATCCTGATCGGTCTGGTGACTGCGCTGGGTTGGTATCTGGGCGGTTTGCCGATGGCGGCGCTGGGCTTTGTGGGCCTTAGCTTTGTGTTGGCATCGGGCTATTGGGCCGAAAGTATGAACACCCTGGCGTTAGTGGCCGTTTCCGTGCCGGTTGCGCTGATCATGGGCGGAGCTATCGGTATCCTTGCCAACGAAGTACCGCGCGTGAAGTCATTTGTGCAGGCCGTGCTGGACGTGATGCAGACCGTGCCGACATTCGCTTATCTGACGCCGCTGCTGCTGCTGTTTGGTTTCGGTCCTGTGGTTGGGCTGATCGCCTCGGCCATCTATGCGGCCCCTCCGATGGCGCGCAACGTGATGTTGGGGCTGGAGCGGGTCGAACCGGAAATCAAAGAGGCTGCCATCATGTCCGGCGGCACGCGGTTTCAACAGCTGTTTCAGGTCGAGATCCCGGCTGCAGCCACGCAGATCATGGTCGGTGTGAACCAGTGCCTAATGGCTGCGCTGTCGATGGTTATCATCGCAGCCGTCATTGGAGGCTTCAACGATATCGGTTGGGAGGTTCTTCTGACCATGCGCAAGGCACAGTTCGGCGAAGCCTTGATGGCCGGTCTGGTGATCGTGGTCTTTGCCGTCGTCATCGACCGGATGAGCGGGACGCTGGCGACCGAACGTAAACGCTATGACCAGCGTGTCGCCTGGGCAGTAATTGGCGTTGCCGTGCTGTTCACCGCTGTCTTTTGGACCAGGCTGCCGAACCCGTCCGAACTGACCATTCTCGACCCGCTGGCCGGGGTGATTGACGGCGGGCTGACGGCGTTTACCCAGGCAAATGGGCCGTGGCTTGACGCGCTCAAGAACAACTCTTTGTTCTATGTGCTGCTGCCGCTTCGGATTGGTTTGGACCAGGCCGTGCTGCCGTTCACATGGGGTTTTCAGTGGACGCCCGTGATGAGCTATGGCCTGTTCGCCACTGCCGCAGCGATTGCTGTGCTAATGGCATGGCGCGGACATCTGACCGGCGGGCTGGTGATGCTGATCCTGATCGGGATGCTCGAAACCGGCATTGCCAATCTGCCCTGGCCTTTCGTTCTGACTGCCGCCGCCGCGTTGGGGTGGGTGGCAGGGGGCTGGCGATTGGCGGCGCTTTCGGTCGGATTGCTCTGTACCATTCTTGTCTCGGGCCTGTGGGAACGCGCGCTGTTATCGCTGTATCTGAGCGGTGCTGCGGTGTTTTCTTGTGCCGTAGTCGGTGGTGTGATTGGTCTTGCCAGTGCAGTCTGGTTGCCTGTTTGGAAGGTGGTCCGCCCCGTCTGTGACATGTTGCAGACGATCCCACTGTTCGTGTTCCTGATTCCTGTGCTGATGGTGTTTCAGATCGGCGAGTTTTCGGCCTTTCTGGCAATCTGCGCCTATGCCGTTGTTCCGATGATCCGCTACACACGGCACGGGCTGGTCAATACACCGGATGAGATGATGGAGGCCGCCATCTCTAGTGGCGCGACCGAGTGGCAGATCATGCGTGACGTGCGCGCGCCTTATGCTGCGCCGACTATCTTACTGGGTCTGAACCAGACCATCCTTTACGCCTTTGCCATGCTGGTGATCGCTGCGCTGATCGGAACCACCGGTCTGGGCCAGTCGATCTATCTGGCGCTGGGGCAGGCGGATGTGGGATTGGGGATTTCAGCAGGGGCGGCGATGGCTATCCTTGCGCTGATAGCTGACCGCATCGTGCAGGGCTTTGCCGAGGAACGTCGCAAGGCGCTGGGCCTGTAAACATCGGCAGAAAGGCGGAACAACCGCCTCTCTGCCTCATTTGATTTCGGGCAAGGACGTTCCGGCGCAGGTGATTAAACCTGGCGCAAATGATCGGAGACTACCATGGCAGGCTGGCCCCTATTCTTTGCTGCACTGATAGCGTTTCTGGCGACCCATGCGATACCAGCGCGCCCCGCTGTGCGCGATCGCCTGATCACTACGTTCGGACGGCGCGGGTATTTCGTGGCTTATTCCATCTTGTCTCTGCTGGTTCTGGGTTGGTTGATCATCGCCGCAGCGCAAGCCCCGTATGTCGAGGTGATCCCACCCATTTGGATATTCCGCTGGATTCCCGTTCTGATGATGCCCGTAGTGTGCTGGCTCGCGGTTGCGGGCTTGACGATCCAGAACCCGTTTTCATTTGGTGGCTTGAGCCAGCGCCCGTTCGATCCAGAAAAGCCCGGTATTCTGCGCACCACGCGCCACCCGGTTTTGGTGGCGCTGTTGGTGTGGGCTGTCGCTCATCTGCTGGCCAATGGCAGCCTGTCCCACGTGATTTTGTTCGGTTTGTTTGCGGTATTTGCTGCGATGGGGCTGCCGCTGATTGATCGACGCAAGTCCCGTCAGATGGGTGCTGAATGGGGTCGGCTGTCGCGCAACACTGCAAGGTTTTCGTTGCGTGCGCCACGCCCTTGGCCGCCTGTTTGGATCGGGTTTGTAGCGCTGGCGGCATTTGCAATCCTGCTTCACCTACACGAACCGGTGATCGGATTGTCTCCGCTGCCATAAGCTGAGTGGTGGTCGGGGCGGGTCGTGCGTGCTATTTGATGTTTCGAATTGTTGCGACAAGGGGATTTGCATGTACCTCGCCTATGTTACGACCACCGACCGCGGTGCAACCGACCGTCTGCTGAGCGCGGCTGCGGATCGCCTTTTGGCCGCAGATGCGCAGTTGGCGGGTGTGGTGCAAACCAACACCGAATGCGCCGACAGCAGCAAGTGCGACATGGACGTCCGTGTCCTGCCAGAGGGAGAGACCATCCGGATTTCGCAGTCTTTGGGTACACAGTCGCGCGGCTGCCGTCTGGACCCTGCGGCACTTGAGCGGGCAGTTGGATATGTGACGGCATCGCTGGCAGAGAATCCCCATTTGCTGATCGTTAACAAGTTCGGCAAGCACGAGGCGGATGGGCGCGGTTTTCGCCCGGTCATCGCTGAAGCACTGGCGCAGGACATTCCGGTTCTTGTCGGGGTGAACGGCTTGAACGCGGCTAAATTCGAAGAATTCACGGGCGGCGGTGCCGAGCAGATTGAGCCCGACCTTGAGGCGATCTTGGCCTGGTTTGACCGGGTCACTGCGCAACGTGAAGCTGCCGCCTGACAGAACGGTCATAAGGCGGGGCCATCGGTCCTGCCAATTTCTGCATGGTGCGGTGTGATCAGCCATCCATCACTCGCGCTGGCAAAGCTTGCTAGATGTCTGGAAGAAAATGGTGGGCGACCCTGGAATCGAACCAGGCGTGCGTCTCCGCGAGGGAGTTACAGTCCCCTGCCACACCTTGCGGCCTGTCGCCCACTGTCAGGCGTTGCACCTGACGTGGAGGCGTGATTACTAGCGCTCTAAAGGAGCGTCAACAGGAAAATACTGCTTTGACGCAGGAAACCGAATTCGCGGCCCGGAGGCCAAAGAAATGAAGAAACCCAAGTGGGTCGTCGAAAAAGAACAGGCGCGCAAAGCTGCCGCATCCGAAACTGTTTGGCTGTTTGGTCTGCATGCGGTGCGGGATGCGCTGATGAACCCAAACCGCACAAAATTGCACCTGATTGTGACGCGGAATGCGCGGGACAAGCTGGTGGAAGCCATTGAATTTGCAGGTATTGAGCCCGAGATGGTTGATCCACGCAAATTTACCGCTCCGATTGACCCGGGGTCGGTTCATCAGGGCGCGGCCCTTGAGGTTAAGCCTTTGGAATGGGGTGGTCTGGCGGAAAACTGCATCGGGCGCGAACACCCGCGCGTCATTTTGTTAGACCGCGTAACCGACCCCCATAATGTCGGAGCGATTCTACGGTCAGCTGAGGTTCTTGGAGCCAGCGCTGTAGTCGGTATGCGCCATCACGCGGCGCCGGAAACTGGCGCGCTAGCCAAGACCGCCAGCGGCGCACTGGAACGTCAACCTTATTTGCGGGTGCGTAACCTGGCTGATGCCATTGTCGAGTTGCAGGGAATGGGGTTTCTGGTTCTAGGACTGGACGGCGAGGCGGACGACACGATCGAGGCCGCCTTGAGAGGTAACCCGGACCAGCCAGTGGCATTGGTGTTGGGCGCAGAGGGGCCGGGCCTGAGGCAAAAAACCAAAGAAACCGTCGACAAGTTGGTCAAAATTGACGCTGTGGGCGGGTTTGGTTCTCTCAATGTCTCAAATGCGGCGGCGATTGCCCTATATGCTTCTAGGCAAAGATAACGACAGGAGAACGCCATTTCCACGCCATCCAAAATTGCGACCTGCTGTTACTGTGGGACCCGGGCAGCGCTTGTTCTAAAAGGCACGCAGCGCCAAGAGCTCAGTTGTTCAAGCTGCGGTGCCCCGCTGCATAACCTCAAGATGATGCCAAAGCGCAAACTGGACGATGCCAAGGCGAACCGTCAAACAGCCAAGCAGGATCGTCCCTACAAAGGCAAAAAGAAGAAGAAAAAAGGCGTCTTCTCACGGGTGCTGGATGAAGCCTGGGATGTGATCGAGGACATTTTCGACTAAAGGCTGGCGTTGCCGGTTCGAATGTTCACAAGCGCGTTAAAAGGGGTTTCAGTTGCGATAATAAATTGCATCTTGATACCCTGAGTTTCTATTTGTGATCCGATGACCATGAACAGACGTTTCCTTTTTGGCGCGATTGCCGCCAGTGTGATTGCTCTTCCTGCGTTTGCGCAGGATCTGCCCGTCTTCTATCGGACGGATGGTGCAGCCATGGCCGGATATGATGCGGTGTCCTATTTCAATGGCGAAACACCTGTTCGGGGTCAGCCTGAATACGCGGTTATGTGGAAAGGCGCCGAATGGCACTTTGCCACCGCTGAGAATCGGGACGCGTTTGAGATGAATCCGCGTGCCTATGCACCTCAGTTCGGCGGGTACTGCGCCTTCGCAATGGCGCAAGGAGAGCTTGTCAGCACCGATCCGACTATTTGGCAGGTGATTGACGGTCGGCTGTATCTTACCCACTCGCCCGAAATCGAGCGCATCTGGCAGACCGATACCGCCGCCTATATCCGCGAGGCCGAGGCGCATTGGCCAAGCGTTCTGTATGAATAACAGGGCGACGGCCGTTTTTTCTGATCTGTCATCACAAAATCGCGCGCTACCTCTTTTTTTCTCTGAACTCATGCTTAAATGTCACAGTGACCGCGGAACGGAACTGCCGCGGGTCATTTCACTGTCCCTCGTTCCAACAACTGGCGCTCAGGTATTCCTGGGCGCTTTTTTCTTTTGGAAAGGGCGACTAGGGTGCCCAAATGACTGAATATTCCGATGATTTACTGACCCAGATTCTAAAGCGTACCAAAACCATTGCTGTGGCGGGCGTGTCGATGAATCCGGTGCGACCCAGCTATTATGTGGCGCGGTATTTGTCGCTTAAGGGATACAAAGTGATCCCTGTGAACCCCGGCCATGCGGGCAAGATGTTGTTTGGCCAGACAATCCGTGTGTCACTGTCCGAGATTTCCGAACCGGTAGACATGGTCGATATCTTCCGCCGGTCCGAAGCCGTCCCGCCCATTGTCGATGAGGCGTTAGAGGCGTTCCCCAATCTGCGCACAATCTGGATGCAGATCGGGATTGAGCATGCCACGACCGCGGCCACAGCGCAGGCGCGTGGGGTGGATGTGGTAATGAACCGCTGTCCCAAGATCGAATATCAACGCCTGTTTGGTGAGTTGCGCATGGGTGGTTTTGCCACCGGAATGATTTCGTCGAAACTCTGAGCGGTTATTCACCGAGATATGGTTGCAGTTCGCCGAATTGTTCCAAACGCCGCTTTTCCAGAACCACTTCGCGCGGAACCCAGTCATAGCGCGTGTCTTGTTGTAAGGGCGTCCAGTACAGCACGCCGCCATAGCGCCAGGGGTCCAGCACAACACCGTCATACATTGTCTCGCCTTTGCGACTGATGATTGCCGTGCTGTGGTCGATCCGGAACGGGTTGTCGGCATTAGCGATGGCGCGGTGCATTTCCAGCGTCTGGAAGTTTTCCTGATCCAGCCGCCGTTCGATATCCTCGGCCCAGTGCCAACACAGTCCGCGCGGCTTCAGGCCCTTGTTGACTTTGGCATTGTGGATCAGTGGCGGGTCGGTGATCTGATATTCCTGAGCCAGTTGATCGGTGTAGGCATAGGCAATGCGCGCGGCGCGGTTGGCCTCTTCAGGGTCGATGTCAGGCCCGAGGTTGCGGATTTCAGACGCCAGGCGCTGAACTTCATCACTGGTGGACGGCGGGGCAATTGCGCAGGACCCCAGAACGGCTAGCGCCAGCCCAAATACCAAAGCTCTGATCATCTGCGCGCCCTTTGACCTGCGAACCTGTCAGGATCAGAATAATGGATCGACAACACCTGCGTCACCCCTTGGGTCGCGCGGCCTTTTCCGCGATGCCGCTGGTGCCCTGACGCCGGGCCAGTTCGGCCAACACATCATCCAGCGCCACATCGCGCGCGGCCAGCATGACCAGCAGGTGATACAGTACATCCGCCGCCTCTGAGGTCAGCTTGGCCTGATCGCCCTTAACCGCCTCAATGATGGCCTCAACCGCCTCTTCGCCGAATTTTTCGGCGCATTTCTCGGGGCCTTTGGCCAACAGCTTGGCGGTCCAGCTGCCTTCAGGATCCGTCCCTTTGCGGGCCTCAATCGTTTGGGCCAGCTCGTGCAGAATGCTCATGTAAGCCTCATCGGGATGCCAGCGGCGGCCATGTGTTCCTTGGCCTCGCGGATGGTGAATTCGCCGAAGTGAAAGATCGATGCGGCAAGGACAGCGCTGGCACCGCCTTCGGTGACGCCTTCGACCAGATGATCCAGAGTTCCAACCCCGCCCGAGGCGATCACTGGTACATTGACAGCATCCGAAATGGCGCGTGTCAGAGGCAAGTTGAACCCGGCTTTGGTACCATCGCGATCCATCGAGGTCAGCAGAATTTCACCCGCGCCCTTGGCGACGACGGTTTTGGCGAACTCGACCGCGTCGATGCCAGTGGGCTTGCGTCCGCCATGAGTGAAAATTTCCCACTTGCCGGGGCTGACGGTTTTGGCGTCGATGGCACAGACGATGCACTGGCTGCCGAATTGATCGGCGGCTTGGGCGATCACATCCGGGTTTGCCACTGCCGCCGAGTTGAAGCTGACCTTGTCTGCACCCGCCAGCAAAAGAGCGCGCACGTCTTCCTTGGTCCGCACGCCGCCGCCAACGGTCAGGGGTACAAAGCACTGTTCCGCTGTGCGCTGCACCACATCGAACATGGTCCCGCGGTTTTCATGGGTGGCATGGATGTCCAGAAAGCAAATCTCGTCAGCGCCTGCCGCGTCATAGGCCTTGGCGGATTCCACCGGGTCACCCGCATCGCGCAGGCCAACAAAGTTAACACCTTTGACAACGCGGCCATCGGCGACATCCAGACAGGGTATGATACGGGTTTTCAGCATCTCTCGTCCTTTGTTGGCGCACCTCTAACGGCAAAGCCCCGCCGATGCCAGACTTGTGATTGTCACAACTCTGGAACCTGTGAAAACTGTCCCCAATTCATCAGGAGATCAATGAGATGCGTAGACTCTTTTTAGCAACCACTTTCATTTTCGCAGGAGCAGCTGCCGCAATGGCTGACGATATCATCAAGATGAAGACCGACAAATCGGTGACCCAGGCGCTGGACGCGCTTGAGACGGCGATTGGCAACGCGGGTGCAACGGTTTTTGCGCGGATCGACCACGCCGCCGGAGCTGAAAAGGTCGGAACGCCGATCCCGCCCAATCAGGTGCTGATTTTCGGCAATCCTGCGCTGGGTACGCCTGCAATGCAGATCGACCCCCGTGCCGGACTGTTCCTGCCGCTCAAGGTGCAAGCGTATGAAGATGCCGACGGTCAGGTTTGGCTGATCTATGAAGATCCAAAAGAGACGATGGATGAGTTCGACGCGGTCGAAAACTCTCCCATCATCGAGAAAATGCGCGGGGCGCTGGCAAAGCTGACTGCGGCTGCCGCGCAGTAAATCAGGTCAGGGCGCGAATGGCCTCTGCCAGGTCAATCGCGCCGTCATACAGCGCCCGGCCGGAAATCGCGCCGTTCAGTTCCACACCGCAATCACGCAGAGCAATCAGATCATCCAATGAGCTGACGCCGCCTGACGCGATCACCGGGATCGATACGGCACGGGCCAAGTCCGCGGTGGCCTCAATGTTAGGGCCCTGCATCGCGCCATCGCGGTTGATATCAGTATAGATGATTGCAGCAACGCCGGCATCCTCGAAGCTGCGCGCCAGATCAGTGACCTGCACATTCGTCTCTTCAGCCCAGCCTTTGGTCGCGACCATGCCGTTGCGGGCATCAATGCCAACGGCAACTTTGCCGGGAAAGGCTTTGGCCGCCTTGCGCACCAGATCCGGGTTCTCGACCGCGATTGTGCCCAGAATCACTCGGGCCAGACCTTTGTCGATCCAGGTTTCAATGGTGGCCATGTCGCGGATACCGCCGCCAAGCTGGGCGGGAACGTTGCATTCCTTCAGAATTGCCTCGACTGGGGCGGCGTTGACCGGCTCACCGGCAAAGGCACCGTTCAGGTCAACCAGATGTAGCCATTCGCACCCCGCGTCGACAAAGGCACGGGCCTGGGCGGCGGGGTCTTCATTGAACACGGTCGCTTTGTCCATTTCTCCGCGCAGCAGGCGCACGGCCTGTCCGTCTTTGAGGTCGATGGCAGGATAGAGGATCATGTTGTCAGGCCTTGAATCGCTGTTTTCCCGGCGGGATATCGCACAGGCAGGGCAGGGGATGCAACGCGACGCAAAGTCAATCTTGCCCCACGTCCACCAGCGCGCCAGAGTGCTGGTCAAATAGGGAGGATTTTATGAAGAAAACAACTTTTGCAGCAGCCTTGGGGCTGGCATCTCTGATTTCGGGAGCGGCGACGGCCGACCCGGTTGATGGTCTTTGGAAAACCCAACCCGGAGACACCGGCGGATATCTGCATGTTTCGATCGCCGAATGCGGAAGCGCGATTTGCGGTACCATCGATACCGCTTTTGACAAAGACGGGAATGAACAGTTGGAATATGAAAACCTCGGCAAGCAGATCATCTGGGATATGGTGCCCGATGGCGACGGCACCTATGGCGGGGGCAAGATCTGGGCTCCGGACAGAGACAAGACCTACAGCTCGAAAATGACCCTGGACAGCCAGAACAAACTGACCGTCAAAGGTTGTGTTGCGGGTGGATTGGTGTGTCGCGGGCAGGACTGGACACGGGTTCAGTAACCGCTCAGGGCGTCCAGGTCAGGAAATTCCCGATCATGCGCAGGCCAACATCCTGACTTTTCTCAGGATGGAACTGCATCCCGACCATAGTGTCACGGCCAATCACGGCCGTGACGTCCTGACCGTAATCCACATAGGCCAGACGCAGTGCCGGATCGCTGACCCGGAAATGGTATGAGTGGACGAAATAGGCGTGATCGCCTGACTTGACCCCGGCAAAAACCGGGTGGTCGCTTTCCAACACCAGATCGTTCCAGCCCATATGGGGCACTTTCAGCGATCGGTCTGACGGCGCGATCTGCACCACATCCCCAGCAATCCAGTCCAACCCATCGGTGTCAGTGTACTCATGACCTTTCGAGGCCATCAGCTGCATACCCACGCAGATACCCAGAAATGGGCGGGCTTTCTGCTCGACCGCTTCGACCATCGCGTCATAGATACCCTTGTGCCCGCGCAGCTCGGCCGCGCAGGCAGGGAAAGCGCCGTCACCGGGCAGCACCAGCCGGTCGGCGCGCGCCACGACATCCGCGTCTGAAGTTACTACGACCTCGCCGGCGTCCAGTTCCCGCGCCATGCGCTGAAACGCCTTTTCAGCGGAATGCAGATTGCCGCTTTCATAGTCGATAATGGCGGTGAGCATTTACAACGCGCCCTTGGTCGACGGAATCGCATCTGCTTTGCGCGCATCGGTCTCAACCGCGTCGCGCAATGCGCGCGCGACAGCTTTGAACGCCGCTTCTGCGATGTGGTGGCTGTTGAACCCGTGCAACTGGTCGATATGCAGCGTGATGCCGCCATGAGTGGCCAGCGCCTGAAAGAACTCGCGCACCAGTTCAGTGTCGAAGGTGCCAATCTTGGGTGTCGGCAGGTCTACGTTCCAGATCAGAAACGGTCGCCCTGACAGATCCAGCGCACAGCGCACCTGTGCATCGTCCATCGGCAGGTGACATTCGCCATACCGCCGGATGCCCTTTTTGTCGCCCAAGGCCTGTGTCAACGCTTGCCCCAGTGCGATTCCGGTATCCTCGACCGTGTGGTGGTCGTCGATGTGGTAATCGCCCTTGGCGCGGATCGTCATGTCGATCAGAGAATGGCGCGCTAACTGATCCAGCATGTGGTCAAAGAAACCGACGCCGGTCTGATTGTCATACTGGCCAGTCCCATCCAGATTGACCTCGACCGTGATCTCGGTTTCGGCGGTCTGACGGCTGATCTTTGCGCTGCGCATGGGCGAATTCCTTTTACTACAGGCGTGCTTATAGACGGGGTAGGGCGGGTTGATCCAGACCATCCGTCGCAATCGCCGCAAACTGTTGCAGGGGATTGCGCCCGGGCGCAGCCCATGTCAGCCTGCGGCCAACTCAACCAACAAGGCCCGGCCCATGTCCACCTGTGTTTTCATCCAGATCCGCTGCAAACCCGGCACCACTTACAAGGTGGCTGAAGAGATCGCGTTGCGCGAAATCCACTCGGAGCTCTACTCTACCAGCGGCGAATATGACCTGCTGCTGAAGCTTTACATCCCCGAGGCCGAGGATGTGGGACATTTCATCAATGAAAATCTGCTGGTGATCTCGGGTATAGAACGCTCGCTGACCACAATGACGTTCAAGGCCTTCTAGCCCTGCTCAAACGTTGTCACGCGGAAGATTCGGTCCGGGTCGTGATCGGAGTACTTCGGCGCGGTGTCAAAGACGTTCTTATGCGCCGTCCGCGCGGCCAATGTGAAGGTGGCTTTGTTCGGTTGCGGCATATGAACATATACGCGGGTCATGCTTTTTCAGCAGGCCGCGCCATAAGAAAACAGCGTTGAGTGAGAGGGTTTGTATCTGGAGCGGGCGAGGCGATTCGAACGCCCGACCCTAACCTTGGCAAGGTTATGCTCTACCCCTGAGCTACGCCCGCATCAGATACATATTTGGTCCGGAGACCTCTCAATGGAGCGGGCGAGGCGATTCGAACGCCCGACCCTAACCTTGGCAAGGTTATGCTCTACCCCTGAGCTACGCCCGCGCCGTTGAGTGAGGCGTGAAGTATTAATTCTGGCGGAAAGCTGCAAGGGGAAAAACGCGACTTTTGCAAAAAATCTTCTCGTGCGGAGGAAATCCAGACAGACTTGACCTCGCGTAGCAGCAGCCCGGTTCAACTGGACCGGTCGAGATTCCGCGTTAAGCTTTGCCCAGAGCTTAGGAATATTAATAGACGGAGCCACCCATGCTGACAATTACACCGGTTTATGCGGCATTAGCCGCCTTTTTGTATCTGGCGCTGAGCCTTCGGGTCATTGGCCACCGACGGGGCGAAAAGGTTTCCTACGGGGATGGTGGCAAGGGGCAAATGATCAAGGCGATCCGAACTCATGGCAATTTCGCGGAATACGCGCCGTTTGCGCTGTTATTGATGGCGATGGTTGAATTGCAGGGCGCCAGCGGGTTGCTGTTGAACCTGTTGGGATTGGCCTTGCTGGGTGGTCGCCTGCTTCATGCATATGGGTTTGGCAGGTCTCCGCAGATCGTTATCCTCAGGCAAATCGGAATGCTGCTGACATTTGGTTCAATCCTCGTAGCTGCAATAGCCAATATTGTGCTGGCGGTGTGAGCGCGGTGGGTCGCTCACGCCGAAAAAGGCCACCGTTTTACCCAAATTCAATTATTAACTAACTGTCAACGTTATCTCAGGTGCTTGATTTTGTGGTATCTGCTGCCACTGCTCAAGAAGGACAGGTGAATAATATGAAGCGGTTCTTGTTACTTTCGCGTGTAGTTGCACCTCATTTCTGCTGCTTGGCGCTGTAAGCTTTGTGGCAGTTGTTGCCGCACCTGATATGGCCATCGCCAAAAATGGCGGCGGCAATGGCGGTGGCAAAGGCAATGGTGGTGGAAATGGGAACGGCGCGGATAAGTCTGGCGACAAGTCCTCACAGGTGAAAGGTGGCAAGTCCTTGGGTAAAAAGGGGACGGGCAAAGGGTTGCTCGCCAGTCTTGGCCTGAAAAAGCAAAAAACTGCCAAAACGGGCGCTACGACTCAAAAGAAAAACGGGCTGGTCGCTTCGATTGGTAATCTGGTCAAGGGCAATAAGAAACCTGCCAAGATGACCAAAGTTACCACTGCTGTCGTTGATGAGAAGCCGGTTCACCCCAACAAGCACGGCAAAATTGCATCGGAGCTTAAAGGTCTGAACGCGGCCCATGCCAGCCAAACGGCTCTTATGAATGCGTCCCCGAACAGTATGCCAGGAAAGCTGTACTCTTATCAGCAGAACATCCTTGGTCATACCGACGCGACGACAGATCTGCAGGATAAGAACGACGATCTGGAAGACCTGCAGGAACTGACCGCAGAAGAGATCGAAGAGGCCTATGAGCCGACCGAGGACGAGCTTGCCGAGGGCATCACCGCTCAGGACAAGTACGACGAAGCGGTCGAAGAGGCTGAGCTGGCTGTAGAGGAGGCCGAGACAAACCTGGCCGGATCTTCTGACCCGCAAGAGGCTCTGGATACTCTGACCGGCGGTCGCGAGTTGTCTAACGACGCCCTGAACGAGCTGCACGACCTGCTGGGTCTGCCGGCGCTTGCGGATTATGATGTTTTTGATGATGAAACAGAAAAGGAGTTGGTCGAAGATGAGGTTGAAGAAGAAACCGTAGACGGCTGAACCTTAACCCAATGAAATGGAAAAGGCGCGCCCCAGAGGCGCGCCTTTTTTTGCTATTCCAGCTCGATCAGCAGGTCCTTGGCGTCAATTTGGCCGCCTGGCTGAACGTGGATGGCTTTGACTACGGCGTCCCTTTCGGCGTGAATGCCAGTCTCCATCTTCATGGCCTCGATGGTCAAAAGCATATCGCCTTCTTTGACCTCTTGTCCCGCAGTAACCGCAACGGTTGCCACGACACCCGGCATCGGTGCGCCGATATGTGCGAGGTTGCCGATTTCTGCTTTGGGTCGGGCCTGCGTGGTTGATGTCACCAAACGGTTTGGCACCCGGATCACACGGGGCTGACCGTTCAGTTCAAAGAACACTTTGACCTCACCATTTTCATCGGTTTCACCGATGGCCTGACAGCGAATTTCCAGAGTCTTGCCGGGATCGATTTCCGCGGCGATCTCTTCGCCGGGCTCCATTCCATAGAAGAATGTGCGCGTGGGCAGGGTGCGGACGGGGCCATAGATCCGATGGCGACCCATGTAATCAAGGAACACCTTGGGATACATCAGGTATCCGTTCAGATCCTCGTCGTCGACCTCTTTGCCGTCCAGTTGTTTGGACAGTTCGGCGCGCGTTTCCTCCAGATCGACCGGGGGTACGTCTTTGCCGGGGCGGTCAGTGTTGGGGCTTTCGCCCTTAAGCGCCTTGCTGATGATCGCATCAGGGAACCCGCCCGGAGGCTGCCCCAGATTGCCGCGCATCATGTCGATGACCGAATCCGGGAAGGCCACGTCCGAGTCCGGGTTTTCGACATCGGCGCGCGTCAGCCCTTGGCTGACCATCATCAGCGCCATATCGCCAACCACTTTTGACGAAGGCGTGACTTTGACGATATCGCCGAACATCTGGTTCACGTCCGCATACATCTGCGCCACTTCATGCCAACGCTCTTCCAGGCCAAGGCTGCGCGCCTGAGCCTTGAGGTTAGTGAACTGGCCACCGGGCATCTCGTGCAGATATACCTCGGATGCAGGGGCCTGCAGGCTGGATTCAAAGGCCGCATACTGGCCTCGGACCACCTCGAAATAGTCGCTGATTTCGCGGATGGCCTTGATGTCCAGACCGGTGTCGCGTTCCGTATGGCGCAGCGCTTCGACCACAGTGCCCAATGTCGCCTGAGAAGTGTTGCCACTGAAGCTGTCCATCGCGCAATCCACTGCGTCCACACCCGCCTCGGAGGCGGCCAGAATGGTGGCGCTGGCGATACCGGCAGTGTCGTGCGTGTGGAAGTGGATTGGCAACCCGACCTCTTCTTTCAGCGCACGAATCAAAATCTTGGCCGAGGCTGGTTTCAGCAGGCCGGCCATGTCTTTCAGGCCCAGAATATGAGCCCCGGCATCGCGCAGCTCTTTCGCCATGCCAACATAGTATTTTAGGTCATATTTGGCACGGTTCGGGTCCAGAATATCGCCAGTATAGCAAACGGTGCCTTCACAGATTTTACCGTTCTCGACCACCGCATCCATTGCGACACGCATATTTTCGACCCAGTTGAGAGAGTCGAAGACGCGAAACACGTCGATATTTTCTGACGCCTGACGAACGAATTCCTGCACCACGTTGTCGGGGTAATTGGTGTATCCAACCCCGTTTGCACCGCGCAAAAGCATCTGGGTCATCAGGTTCGGCATCACCTCGCGCAGGTCACGCAGACGTTGCCACGGACATTCCTGCAAGAACCGATAAGCCACATCGAAAGTGGCGCCGCCCCAGCATTCGACGCTGAACAGCTGCGGCAGATTGGCCGCATAGCTTGGGGCCACTTTGATCATGTCGATCGACCGCATTCGCGTCGCCAGCAGCGACTGGTGCCCGTCGCGCATCGTGGTGTCGGTGATCAGCAACTGGCGCTGAGCCTTCATCCAATCGGCCACCGCCTGCGGGCCCTTTTGTTCTAGCAGGTTGCGGGTGCCCATCTGCGGTTCACTTTTCAGGGCCGGGGCCTTGGCCTCTTTCAGATCGGTACGCGGTTCGGGACGATCCTTGGTTTCGGGATGCCCATTCACGGTGATATCCGCAATATAGGTCAGAACCTTGGTGCCCCTGTCACGGCGTCGTTTAAAGGTGAACAGCTCGGGCGTCGTGTCAATGAACTTGGTGGTGTATTCATTCGACAGGAAGGTCGGGTGTTTCAGCAGGTTGATGACAAAGTCGATATTGGTGCTGACGCCACGAATACGGAACTCGCGCAGCGCTCGGTCCATTCGCGAAATCGCGGCCTGTGGCGTCGGGGCCCAGGCCGTGACCTTGGTCAGCAGAGAGTCGTAGTACCGCGTGATTACACCACCCGCATAGGCCGTGCCGCCATCCAGGCGAATACCCATGCCAGTAGCCGAGCGGTATGCGGTGATGCGACCGTAGTCGGGAATGAAGTTGTTCTGCGGGTCTTCGGTTGTGATCCGGGTCTGAAGGGCATGACCGTTCAGGTGCACATCCGCTTGGCTGGCGGCGCCGGTGGCTTCGGCCAACGATTTACCCTCGGCGATCAGGATCTGTGCCTGCACAATGTCGATACCTGTGACTTCCTCGGTGACGGTATGTTCCACCTGAACGCGCGGGTTCACCTCGATGAAGTAGAACTTGCTGGTTTCCATATCCATCAGGAACTCGACGGTGCCTGCGCATTCATAATTTACATGGGCGCAAATCTTGCGGCCCAGTTCGCAGATTTCCGCGCGCTGTTCTTCGCTGAGATACGGGGCAGGCGCGCGTTCTACGACTTTCTGATTACGGCGCTGGACCGAGCAGTCGCGCTCATACAGGTGGTAAATTTCGCCATGTTTGTCGCCCAGAATCTGCACCTCGACATGACGGGCGCGGATAATCATTTTTTCCAAATAGCCCTCGCCATTGCCAAAGGCAGCCTCGGCTTCACGGCGGCCTTCCAGGACTTTTTCTTCCAGTTCGTCCTCGGATTCGATTGGGCGCATGCCGCGGCCACCTCCGCCCCAGGATGCTTTGAGCATCAGGGGATATCCGATCTCTTTGGCTTGTGACCGGATCGCGTCCATATCGTCGCCCAGCACTTCGGTCGCTGGGATCACCGGAACTCCGGCGGCGATGGCCACGCGGCGGGCGCTGGCCTTGTCGCCCAAGGCGCGCATGGTTTCGGCCTTTGGTCCAATGAAGGTGATCCCGTTCTGGACGCAGGCATCCACGAAATCTGGGTTTTCCGACAACAAGCCATAGCCCGGGTGGATGGCATCCGCACCACATTCCTTGGCCACGCGAATAATCTCGTCAATGCTGAGGTAAGCGGCAACCGGCCCCATCCCCTCGCCGATGCGATAGGCCTCGTCCGCCTTGAAACGGTGCAAGCCAAGCTTGTCCTCTTCCGCATATACGGCGACTGTGCGTTTGCCCATCTCATTCGCAGCGCGCATCACGCGAATAGCAATCTCGCCGCGGTTGGCGATCAGGATCTTGTCGAAATGTGTCATATCAGGTCCCGGTCCTGTTTGTTTGGCGAACTTCTAGGCGAACAATACGCGCAGGTATATCGGTGATTTGGGTAGAACCGGCATGTTAACGCTCGCAAACGCCTCCTGTTGGTGAATGCTTGATAGCCTTGCTGCGCTGCGGCATCAAGACTGGTGAATTGCGGCTTGATTTGGCGTGTTCATTAAAGACTTTTTGGCCACGGTCGGCAGGTGCTTTCCCAAGTTTCGACATAGCAGGCAAGTTGCGCGCATGGTCGTGCCGGGTGCCGAGCCGATTGACTTCAAGCACGTTGGAAATGAAAGGCCTGACCGTGTCCGGTTATCGTGGATGTGCAGCCCCGAGAGGTTTTGGGCAGATCGTTTGCGTACCGCTTGCCTCAAATCATTGCGTCACTTCTTTATCCGATCCTCTGAAAGATCACCGACCGTTTATGAGTCTGGGGATTGTGCCGCTCAAAAGCGATAGGGCTGGCTAGGACGGTTGGCAAGATCGCGATGTGGCCAAGATCTTGGAGAAAGCTAACAAGTATAGAAGTGGCTACCTTGCCCGCGCAGTCAGGCGCCGGGTAACTGGAGTTTTTGCTAAGTATTAGCTAGAGCTTCACGCCGCCGCGACTGGGCCTGAAGTCCGAACCTTTTGGCCGTTGCTATCAGCGGACCCGGTTTCGGTTGGCGTTCCCTTGGCGACTTGCACCTGATTGCGTCCTTTGTCTTTTGCCATATACAGCGCGTCATCGGCGGCGCGCATCAAATCTTGCGGCATGGTTCCATGCGCCGGGTAATGCGATACACCAACCGAAATCGTTATTCGCGGCAGCGACTTGTCACCGTATCGGACCGAGACCGCTTCGACCGACTGCCGTAATTTCTCGGCACGGCTCACCGCGTCATCCGGGGTGTTGTCCGGCAAGATCAGCATGAATTCCTCACCACCAATACGGCAGGCAACCTCGTCCCGGTCACAGCCCTGTTCCAAGGCGGCTCCGACTGCGCGCAGCACCATGTCGCCTGCATCATGGCCATGAGTGTCGTTGAACTTCTTGAAATGATCGACATCAACGGCGATCAGGCTCAGCGGTACACCGGTCTGTTGACTGCGTGAAATAGACTTGCGCAGGGTTTCCGTCATATGACGACGGTTGAACAGTCCGGTCAAAGGATCACGCACGGACTGGTCGTGCAGCTGATCGCGCATCCTCACATTTGCAATGGCCATGCTGATCTGTTCAGCGCAGAGCTGCGCCAGTTTCCTGCTGACGTGAAACTCTTCTTCGCAGTTTTCATGTGCCCGAAGATGCAACAATCCAACCGTCTCGCCATGAGCCAGAATCGGAAAGCAGAAATATTGGCGCCCGTCATGCGGTTCGGCATGCTCGCAGATGAAGTCAATCTCTGAGGCGCCGAATTCATATGTGCGTCCTCGGCGCAGGCCCCAGCAACCCTCTGGGTGGATATGTGCCTTATGGGTGCCGCCGTTCCAACTGGCGCAGCCATCAAGCACATCGCGCGAGTTCGAGTAGACGTAAACGCTGCCCTCTGCTTCGGGCAGGATATGGGTCATAAAACGTGAGACCATGTCGAACAGCTCATCCAGAGAACGGCTGGATTGCAGCCACTCGTTCAGCTCCCCTAGCAGCCGCACCTCACGCGCCAGCCGCAACTGGTCAGCCATCAGATCACGCTCTTTCTCGGATTGTTTGTGCAAAGAGCGCAGTTGCGCCCGGTTGGTCCTGTAGGTCACCAATGACACCATCGCCAGCGCCAACAGGGCCACACCGCTTAGAACGATCAGCGAAATTCTCAGCCGGGTTATGAAGGTCGCCCGCAAATCCGAGATATCGGTAAAAAACTCTATCGCACCGATGAAGCGACCGTTTTTTGTAACCGGCATAAAGACTTTGACTATGTGATGCGCACTGGAGTTCTGAATGTTGCCTGTGTGCAAGTCCAGGCCGTCAATCTCGGATAGGGGCACAACCTCTTGTAAATAGTACACCATTCCCCGGGCAACATCGGCGCGAAAGAACGCGCTGTCTTCGCGCAGGCCGACCTCACCTTGACGAGTGGACCAGACCACGCGTCCACTCGTGTCGAACAACCTGAACCGGTAGACATCCGATGCTTCGGGCATCGAGGTCAGAAACTCTGCGTCATGCCCGTCTATATGGCCGGTTCGCAGCGTTGTTTCGGGGTCTTCAAGATGCAAAACAACGCGGCGTTTCCACAATTCTGACTGTTTGAGGATATCTGTCCGCAGCATCCGTTCCACCAAGGGCGCAGGAAGCCTATAGACACCCCAGCCCGCTCCAATGGCGAGGCTGATCAGCAATAGGGTGATCCCGGTCCATTTGAGTCGATGATTGATCGTCCCCCGCTCAGCCAATGCCATATCCATATGCTCCCAAACCTTTGGGCCAAGCATCTGACCTAAGGCTTTACAGAGAGTTAATGGCATCAGTCGAACACCGCTTCATTTGGTTAGAATTGAACGCGAGGAAAATCTTAAAAGCTTGTGAACAAGCCGTGAACAAAGCCTTTCCCTTTGCGCCCATCCGGCGTAGTTTAAGCGTATGAGCAGTTTTGACGAAATGGACGCCTTCGAGGGCGCATCGCTGTCGGCGCGGGCGATGCCTGCGGTGGCTGCCGACTATTTGAACGACCTCAACCCGGCACAGCGCGAAGCGGTCGAGCGGCTGGACGGTCCGGTTTTGATGCTGGCAGGTGCCGGCACGGGCAAGACCAAGGCACTGACCGCGCGGATCACCCATCTGCTCAGATCGCATCGGGTACGCGAGAACGAGATTTTGGCCGTGACCTTCACCAACAAGGCCGCGCGCGAGATGAAAGAACGGGTCGGGCGCATGCTGGGCCGACCTGCCGAAGGGATGCCGTGGCTGGGAACGTTCCACGCGATCTGCGTCAAACTGTTGCGCCGCCATGCCGAACTGGCGGGCCTCAAGTCGAATTTTACCATTTTGGATACGGATGACCAAAAGCGCTTGCTCAAGCAACTGACTCAGGCAGCCAATATCGACGACAAACGCTGGCCTGCGCGGATGCTGGCCGGGATCATTGATGACTGGAAAAACCGCGCGCTGACGCCGGATAGAGTGCCTGCTGCGGATGCCGGAGCTTATAATAACAAAGGAATTGAGCTTTATGCCCAATACCAGACCCGCCTGCGTGAGCTGAATGCGGTGGATTTCGGCGACCTGCTGTTGCACATGGTCACGATCTTTCAAACCCATCCGGATGTTCTGGAGCAATACCAGCGCTGGTTCCGCTACATCCTTGTGGACGAGTATCAGGATACCAACGTCGCCCAATATCTCTGGCTGCGTCTGCTGGCCGGGGGGCATAAGAATATCTGCTGTGTTGGCGATGACGATCAGTCGATCTATGGCTGGCGCGGGGCCGAGGTAGGCAACATCCTGCGGTTCGAGAAAGATTTTCCCGGTGCTTTTGTCGTTCGGCTGGAACAGAACTACCGCTCGACCCCGCATATTCTGGCGGCGGCTTCGAACGTTATTCGGGGCAATGAAAGCCGGCTGGGCAAAGAACTTTGGACCGACAGAGAAGAGGGTGAAAAGGTTCGCCTGATTGGCCATTGGGATGGTGAGGAAGAGGCGCGTTGGATCGGAGAAGAGATCGACGCGATGCAGAGCGGGACGCGTGGCGTGCGCCCGATGAACTTGGACGAAATAGCCATCCTCGTGCGCGCCTCGCACCAGATGCGCGCATTTGAGGACCGGTTCCTGACCATCGGGATGCCCTACAAGGTGATCGGCGGGCCACGGTTTTATGAGCGGATGGAGATTCGCGATGCCATGGCCTATTTCCGGCTGGTGGTCAGCCCCGAGGATGATCTGGCGTTTGAGAGGATCGTGAACACGCCCAAGCGCGGCCTTGGTGACAAGGCGCAGCAGACCATTCAGGTGGTGGCGCGTGAAAACGGGGTCTCCCTGGTCGAAGGCGCGCGGATCGTGGTCGAGCAGGGGTTGATCAAGGGCAAGGGCGGCAAGGCGCTGCGCGAGTTGATCGACGGGCTGGCTCGGTGGAATGCGATGACACGCGGACCACGTATCGAAGTGGATGATGACACCGTCATTGATGACGGGGTGTCTCCGATCCGCTATGGCGCGCCCGAGCACACGCATATCGAACTGGCGCAGATCGTGCTGGACGAGTCCGGCTATACCGCCCATTGGCAGAATGAGAAAACGCCCGAGGCGCCGGGGCGGCTGGAAAACCTCAAGGAACTGGTCAACCAGCTGGACAATTTCGAGAACCTGCAAGGGTTTTTGGAACATGTCAGCCTGGTCATGGACAATGAAAAGGAAACGGACGGGGCAAAGGTCTCGATCATGACGTTGCATGCGGCCAAGGGGCTGGAGTTTCCCGCCGTGTTTCTGCCGGGTTGGGAGGACGGGTTGTTCCCGTCGCAGCGGTCGATGGACGAGACCGGAATTAAGGGGCTCGAAGAGGAACGGCGTCTAGCCTATGTGGGCATCACCCGTTCCGAAGAGGTCTGTACGATTTCCTTTGCCGCCAACCGCCGGGTGTTCGGGCAATGGCAGAATTCGATGCCATCACGGTTTATTGACGAACTGCCCGAGGAGCATGTCGAGGTTCTGACGCCTCCGGGGCTCTATGGCGGGGGGCAGCCCTCGGCCGGGATCGAAACCCGCGCGGCTGAGGCTAATGTCTATAACTCACCCGGCTGGAAACGGCTGCAGGCGCGGCAGGGACAATATGGCATGTCGCAACCGCGCGAAACCCGCAACACGGTGATCGACGCAACCGCGGTGGCAAGTTTCACGCTGGGTGAACGGGTGTTTCACAAGAAATTCGGCTATGGCGCAGTGGAGGGCATCGAGGGCGACAAGGTTGAGGTCGCGTTCGACAAGGCGGGCACCAAGAAGGTTGTTGCCCAGTATCTTTTTCCGAAGGACGACGTTCCGTTTTAACCAAAAGGAATGCGCCTGACGGCGCATGCTCAATGTTTTGAAAGGCGCCTGGGTGGGCGCCTTTTTCTTTGGGGGAAACGAAAAACGGCGGTTCCCAGGGAGGAGGAAGGAAACCGCCGTTCTTTTCAACACCAAGGCAGGGAGGAGGAGAGCCCCGATGTATCCGAACCCGGGTTTGATCCCGGTATGAGGAAGACGCGGCGACGTCAGGGAGGAGGAGAGACGTCGCCGCGTACTTTCAACATCAGGGCAGGGAGGAGGAGAGCCCCGATGTATCTGCTTCCGGCGTCCAGGGCCGGTATAAAAGGCGGCAACGTCAGGGAGGAGGAGAGACGTTGCCGCAGATTACAGACCCAAGGGAGGAGTAGGGTCTGATCTCTGTATTGCTGTGCGCTTAACGCGCGAATTGTTCTTCTGCGGCCTGCATTGCCAGCCGACGGATCATTGAGCGGTGCAGGCCCAGGTCGGCCAACTCGCGATCGGACAGCTCGGACAGTTCGTTAACCGTCTGGCGGTAGGCCCGATAGCGTGCAAACCGGATCTTTGCGGTTTCGATCATCGAAGCCAGGCCGAATGCCGGAGCGCTTCTCAGAGCGGTTTGTTGTGTTGCTACACCCATCTGCGTAACCCGTTTCGTGTGTTGGTGCCGAAGTGTTTCGGCGTTTGCTTGAGGATGAAAATAAGCAAATGCTGCGATTGCACAATAGTTGACGTCGTCAATGCTGCTATGCAGCAAATGCATGGATATCGAAGAGTTGAATGTTGGCAATCGAATATGCCTTAAAAATATGGGTTTGAGTTGCGCCAAGGGTGTCGCTTCTAATGCGGTTCCACTGAAAACCATAGGATCGTGACGTAAGGTCCGATTGCTTCGGTACGGTTATCGAAGAAGCCGAATGGCTGTGGTCGTGCGTATATGGGAAATCGTGGGTTCAGGTGGTTTTTAGTAACTTGGGAGTGCGTGGGAACCGAGCCACCTTTGTTGATTCGTAGTTTGGAATGGAGGATTTGCTGGCTCTATCTACCGGGAATCGATGAAAGTGAAAAAATGTTGGGAATTCATGGGATGCTCATAATTTCTCTGATTTGTCTATATATGGTTGCTTTGAGGTAGTTGTGTTCTAATTCTGGTGTATAAATAGAGTTTCCATTCATTTTCTTATCGATTACATTGTGAGTTGGGACGTGAGTGTGAGAAATTTTCTATTGATTTCCATGAATTCCCATGCCATCCCTTGGTTATCCGATGAGGACGAGGCACATGGGGCGCTAAACGACCCCGAACCAATAAAATCAGGTTTCATACAGGCATCTCGCTTTCATCAATCAAGAGATCCGGCGCGCGGGCGAGCAGACATCCCCCCAGGTGGCGCGCGCAGCTGGACATCCCGCAAAGCGGGTCAATGCGGCGGGTTGATCAGTGGCAGCAGATCAACCCGCCGTTTTAATTCTGGGGGGAGTGAGAATTTCAAGTGGGGCGCAAGCGAAAGGGACAGTCGTCTTGGCGCGCAGGTTTAGAGGTGAAAGCCACCATAAGGTGGACACGAAGGGCAGGGTCTCGATCCCGGCCTCGTTTCGCCGTGTGCTTGAGGCTTCTGACCCCAACTGGCAGCCCGGTGACAATCCCGAACTTGTAATTGTTTATGGCGACCACCGGCGCAAATTCCTTGAATGCTATACCATGCAGGCGATTGACGAAGTTGACGCCAAGATTGATGCGCTTCCACGGGGTTCAATGCAGCGGAAGACACTGCAGCGCATGTTCCACGGACAATCCTTTCCGACAAACGTGGATGAGACCGGGCGTCTGGTTCTACCCGCCAAGCTGCGCAGCAAGATTGACCTAGAGGGTGAAGCCTTCTTTATTGCCGCTGGGGACACGTTCCAGATCTGGAAGCCTGAAACCTACGAGTCTGATGAATTGGCGGCGGCCGAAGAATGGCTGGATGATCAGCCCGAAGATTTTGACCCTCTGGTGTTCCTTGATGGCGTCGGGGACGCGTGACGGCATGGCCGGTGCGCAAACCTCTTCTGACAAACCACATATTCCGGTATTATTGCGCCCTTTGCTGGCTGCAGTCTCTCCGGTGTCGGGTGTTTGGTTGGACGGAACCTTTGGTGCCGGGGGATATACCCGTGGCCTGCTCGAGGCAGGCGCGGACAAGGTCGTCGGTGTTGATCGTGATCCGCTGGCCTTTGAAATGGCCGCGGACTGGGCCAAGGGCTATGGCGATCGGCTGGTGATGCAGCCCGGCGTCTTTTCGCGTCTGGACGAATACGCGCAGGACTTGGACGGGGTGGTGCTGGACCTTGGGGTTTCCTCCATGCAGCTGGATTTGGCCGAGCGTGGCTTTTCCTTTATGAAGGACGGCCCGCTGGACATGCGCATGAGCCAGGACGGCGAAAGCGCGGCTGATCTGGTCAACACTGCAAGCGAAGCGCAGCTCGCCGACATCCTGTTTCACTATGGTGAAGAACGCGCCAGCAGGCGAATTGCCAGGGCTATCGTAAAGGCGCGGGCGGAAGAGCCGATCACAACCACTTTGCGGTTGGTGGGGCTTGTCGAATCCTGTCTGCCCAGGCCCAAACCCGGTCAATCGCATCCCGCGACACGCAGCTTTCAGGGGCTGCGCATCGCGGTGAATGCAGAATATGAAGAATTGTTCCAGGGCCTGATGGCCGCTGAGCGCGCGCTGAAACCGGGCGGGCAGCTGGCTGTTGTGACATTCCATTCGATCGAAGATCGCATGGTAAAGCGGTTCTTTCAGTCGCGGGCGGGCAAAACCGGCCGGGCCAATCGCTATGCGCCCGAAATTGAGCAGGACCTGCCGCAATTTACGCTTAAAACCCGTAAGGCGGTGGGGCCGGACGATCAGGAATTGCAGGAAAATCCGCGTTCGCGCTCAGCCAAGCTGCGTGTTGCTGTGCGCACCGAGGCTCCGGCAGGGGAAATTGAAGCCCGTGCCATTGGGATGCCGCAACTAGGGGGAAGGGCAAAATGAAGAGTGTATTGTATGTGTTGACTGCCTTGGCCGTGTTCGGGGTCGCCCTTTGGGCGTATCAAGAGAACTACCGCACCCAGCAAGTTGTGAAAGAAACGCAAACACTGCAACGAGAGATCGGCGTGGCACAGGTCCGACTGGCCGTTCTGAATGCGGAATGGGCTTATTTGAACCGTCCTGATCGTCTTCGAGAGCTGGCGGATCTGAATTTTGAACGTCTCGGCCTGCTGCCCTTGCGAGCAGAGCAGTTCGGACGCGCGGATCAGGTTGCCTATGCCGAGGATCCGGATCTTCCGATTGTCGATCCCATCGAATTGCAGGCGATAACCAACATTAAGGCGTTGGGAGAGGTGCAGTTCCCATGACGCGCACGCCCCTCCGCCCTCTGGCCCGTGTCCTGGATGCGCGCGCACGCGGTGAAAACCCCAAGGTTATCGAGCGCGAAAACATCCAGAAGCGCCATGAAGATATGAAGGACAGGGCCCGCGCTCGGGCCGAGGGCCGTTTGCTGGTGCTGGGTCTTTTCTTCTTTTGCGCCTTCTCGGTGGTTGGCGTTCGGATGGGGATGCTTGCGACATCCGAGGCGCAAGAGCCCTTGGCCAACGCCCCCGGTGCCACAATCGCGATGCAGCGCGCCAATATTGTTGACCGCGAAGGGCGCATTCTGGCGACCAACCTGGACACCTATTCCGTCTATGCCCAGCCGCCGTTGATGATCGATCCGATTGCCGCCGCGGATCAACTGGTGGCAATCTTCCCGGATTTGGAAAAAGAGCGTCTGATCAAGGATTTCACCGGCAACCGCAAGTTCCTGTGGATCAAAAAGCGTATCTCGCCCGAGCAGAAGCAAGCCGTGCATGACATCGGTGATCCAGGTATTCTGTTTGGCCCCCGCGAAATGCGCCTTTACCCGAATGGCAAGCTGGCAGCACATATCCTTGGCGGGTCAGGTTTTGGGCGTGAAGGCGTGAGCGCTGCCGAGGTGATAGGCGTGGCCGGGATTGAAAAGCAGTTTGACGATTATCTGCGGGACCCTGCCAACGGAAACAAGCCGCTGCAACTCTCGCTGGATCTGACTGTACAGGCCGCTGTCGAACAGGTGCTTTTTGGTGGCATGAAGATCATGAACGCCAAAGGCGCCTCAGCCGTTTTGATGGATGCGCATACGGGCGAGGTCATCTCGGCGGCGTCGCTGCCATCCTTTGATCCCAATGATCGCCCGCGCCCCCCGACGTCGGGGTTCGATCCATCGGACAGCCCTTTGTTCAACCGCTATGTGCAGGGCGTTTACGAGCTGGGATCGGTGTTCAAGATATTCACCGCCGCGCAGGCAATTCAGCTTGGTCTGGTGAACTCTGAAACGATCATCGACACCTCGGGTCCGATGAAAATCGGGCGTTTTCCGATTGGTGAGTTCAACGGCAAGAATTACGGCAAGATCAGCGTGGCGGATGTGATCGTCCACAGCTCGAACCGGGGTACTGGGCGTCTGGCGCTGCAAATTGGCGCGCAGCGGCAACAGGAATTCCTGCGTTCGCTGGGCATGTTCGAACCCACCCCGTTCGAGATTGTCGAAGCAAAAGGTGGCGAACCGCTCAAGCCCAAGAAATGGGGTGAGCTGAGCACCGTGACCATTTCTTATGGCCATGGCTTGTCGACCAGCCCGATGCATCTGGCTGCGGGGTATGCGGCGATTGCCAATGGCGGATACTATGTCAGCCCGACCATTTTGCGCCGGAGCGGGTCACAATATGGCCCGCGCGTGATGTCTCTGGGGGCTGCGACGCAGGCACAGAAGATGCTGCGCAAGGTTGTCACCGATGGCACGGCCAGCTTTGGCGATGTCGCCGGGTATGACGTGGCGGGCAAAACCGGTACCGCAGACAAACCCAAGCCGCGCGGCGGGTATTATGATGACAAGGTCATTGCCACATTCGCCACGATCTTCCCGGCTTATGATCCGAAATACGTGCTGATCGTCACGCTGGATGAACCGTCCATCGTGGCCTATGGCGAAAAGCGCCGGACGGCGGGGTGGACAGCCGTCCCTGTGGCCGCGGAATTGATCGGACGGATTGCCCCACTGCTGGGCCTGCGTCCCCGGCTTGAGCCTGAGGCGCGCGCTGCTATAACGCTGACCTCGAATTAGGCGTCCGGCGAAAGGTGGGTCATGGGCACTAGGACTAAGAAACTCAGCCAACTGGCCCTGACTGCGCGCGCAGGTGCGAACCCCGACATCACCGGGTTGGCCGTTGATAGCCGCGAGGTCAAAGACGGTTATCTGTTTGCGGCACTTCCGGGAACGCGGGTCCATGGCGCAGAGTTCATTCAATATGCTCTGCGCATGGGGGCCGCCGCAATCCTCACCGATGCCGAAGGGGCCGAGGTCGCAGCGGGCGTGCTTGCGGGGACGGATGCCGCGCTGGTGGTGGTTGAAGACCCAAGGCAGGCGCTGGCAGGATGCGCAGCACTGTGGTTCGGAAAGCAGCCTCAGACCATCGTGGCTGTGACGGGGACCAATGGTAAAACCTCTGTCGCGACCTTTGTCCGCCAAATCTGGATGGAACTGGGTCATGCCGCCGTCAACCTGGGCACAACCGGGGTCGAAGGCGCATGGACGGCCCCTTTGGCGCATACAACGCCCGAACCGATCACCCTGCATCGGTGTTTGGCCGAGGCGGCTGAGAATGGCGTGACGCATGCGGCGATGGAGGCATCCTCGCATGGTCTCGAGCAGCGCCGCCTCGACGGGGTACAGTTGGCGGCAGCGGGTTTCTCGAATTTCACCCAGGATCATCTGGATTATCACGAAACCTTCGAGGCGTATTTTACCGCCAAAGCAGGACTTTTCGACCGCGTGTTGCCTCAGGACGGCACGGTTGTGGTCAACATGAGCGATCCAAAGGGTGGGCAGGTTCGTCGTATCGCTGAAACCCGTGGACAAAATGTGCTGACCGTTGGATTGGGTGATGCAGATCTGTGTCTGCTCAATCAGCGCTTTGATGCAACCGGGCAGGATCTGCGGTTTTCGTGGCAGGGTAAGGTTTATCAGACCCGATTGAACCTGATCGGTGGGTTCCAGGCTGAAAACATCCTGCTGGCATGTGGGCTGGTGATCGCTGGTGGCGAAGATCCCACGCGTGTTTTCGAGACCCTGCCGCATCTGACGACGGTCCGGGGACGGATGCAACTGGCTGCGACGCGTGAAAACGGGGCTGCTGTGTTTGTCGATTACGCCCATACGCCAGATGCTGTGGCCACGGCACTCAAGGCTTTGCGCCCTCATGTTATGGGCCGGCTGATTGCCGTCATCGGTGCCGGCGGAGATCGTGATGCGACCAAGCGCCCGCTGATGGGCAAGGCTGCGACCAATAACGCTGATGTGGTATTTGTCACCGACGACAATCCCCGCACCGAAGACCCGGCCACCATTCGTACTGCGGTGATGCTGGGCGCGCCCGAGGCGACCGAGGTGGGTGATCGTGCCGAAGCCATCCTGCGCGGCATAGATGCCCTGCAACCGGGTGATGCGCTGCTGATCGCCGGTAAAGGGCACGAGACAGGACAGATCGTGGGCGATCAGGTTTTACCTTTCGACGACGTAGAACAGGCCAGCATCAGCGTGGCCGCCCTCGATGGGAGGGTGGCATGACGCTCTGGACTGCGGCTGAGGCTGTTGCGGCCACTGGCGGGCGTGCCACCGCCGATTGGCAGGTCAATGGCGTATCCATCGACACCCGCGCATTGCAGCCCGGAGATCTGTTTGTTGCGCTGAAGGCGGTGCGCGACGGCCACGATTTTGTGGCGCAAGCGCTTGAGAAGGGCGCAGGTGCAGCGCTGGTCTCGCAGATACCCGAAGGCGTTTCCCCGGACGCGCCGTTACTGATCGTCGAGGACGTGCAGACCGGGCTTGAGGCGCTGGGGCAGGCGGCCCGCGCGCGGACAGAGGCGCGCGTGATTGGCGTGACCGGGAGTGTCGGCAAGACATCGACCAAGGAAATGCTGGCCAATATTCTGGAAACGCAGGGGAAGACCCATGCCAGCGTTGCCAGTTACAACAACCATTGGGGTGTGCCGCTGACGCTTGCCCGGATGCCGCGCGACACTGAATTTGCCGTGATAGAAATCGGGATGAACCACCCCGGAGAGATTGCTCCGCTGGCGCGTCAGGCCCGCCCGCATGTGGCCTTGGTTACCACCGTCGCGGCAGTCCATCTGGAAGCATTCGAGTCCGTCGCAGGTATTGCGAAAGAGAAAGCCGCAGTATTCGAAGGGTTGGTCCCAGGCGGTGCGGCCATCGTGAATGCGGATATCGAACACGCCGACATCCTGCGCCAATACGCAGATGAGGCCGGAGCAGGGATCGTCGATTTTGGGCGCGCTGCGTCAGATTACGTGCTGACCGATGTTGTGCAGAAACCGGACTCGGTCCATGCAACGGCCAGGGTCGACGGAAAAGCCATCTCCTTTGATGTGCAATCAGCAGGCACTCATTTTGCTATGAATGCACTTGGGGCATTGGCGGCCTGCGTTGAACTTGGTGTTGACCTGAACGAAGCCATCGCAGGCTTGGGCAACTGGTTGCCGGTAAAAGGTCGCGGCGTTCGCGAGCAGATTTCACTGGCGGATGGTGGTCAGGTCGAATTGCTGGACGACAGCTATAACGCCAATCCAACTTCGATGGAGGCTGCCTTGGAAGTTTTGGCCGCCTCACAGGGCAGGCGCCGGATCGCGTTTCTAGGTGATATGAAAGAGCTGGGCGCGCAAGAGATCCCCATGCATGCAGCGATGGCGCATGTCGCGGCTATGACGCAGATGGATCAGGTTCACTGCATTGGCCCGCTTATGAAAGCGCTTTACGATGCGTTGCCAGCGGAAAAGCGCGGACTTTGGTTTGAGACCAGCGTTGAGATGGCTGAACGGCTGCCAGAGCTGATCTGCGCAGGCGACACTGTTCTTGCCAAAGGATCACTCAGCATGGCGCTGGCGCGAATTGTTGACGGTTTGCGGGAAATGGGGCAAGGGGACGCGCTTGAGCCATGATCGCCGCACGGGAAAGGTATTGATATGCTCTATTGGTTGACCGGCCTGTCGGACGGAGGGGATTTTTTCAATCTCTTCCGGTACATCACGTTCCGGGCGGGCGGTGCCTTTATGACAGCGCTGATTTTCGGGTTTATCTTTGGCAAACCGCTGATCAATGTTCTGCGCCGCAAGCAGGGCAAAGGGCAACCGATCCGGGATGATGGCCCCGAGGGGCACTTTTCCAAGGCGGGTACGCCGACCATGGGCGGCTTGCTGATCGTGGGCGCGCTTGTCACATCGACACTGGTTTGGGCACGGTGGGACAACCCCTATGTCTGGATGGTCTTATTCGTAACGTTGGCCTATGCCGCCATTGGGTTTGCAGATGACTATGCCAAGGTCTCCAAGCAAAACACCAAAGGTGTTTCTGGAAAAATGCGGTTAGGACTTGGTGTGATTATCGCGGTTCTGGCGTCTATTTGGGCCACGATGCACCACCCTGAGGCGCTGCAGAATCAGCTTGCGGTGCCGGTATTCAAAGACACGCTGCTCAATCTGGGGATATTCTACATTCCCTTCGCGATTGTCGTGATCGTTGGGTCCGCAAATGCGGTGAACCTGACTGACGGGCTGGACGGGCTGGCGATCATGCCCGCAATGATCGCCGCATCTACCCTGGGGATTATCGCCTATGCAGTGGGCCGGGTCGACTTTACCGAGTATCTGGATGTGCATTACGTGCCCGGAACCGGCGAGATCTTTATTTTCACCTCGGCCCTGTTCGGCGCTGGCCTTGGGTTTCTATGGTACAACGCGCCGCCTGCTGCCGTGTTCATGGGCGATACTGGATCGCTTGCCTTGGGCGGCGCTTTGGGAGCGATTGCGGTGGCCACCAAACACGAATTGGTGTTGGCTGTCGTCGGAGGTCTGTTCGTGGTCGAAGCGCTGAGCGTGATCATCCAAGTGCTGTATTTCAAACGCACAGGTCGTCGCGTGTTTCTGATGGCCCCGATCCATCATCACTATGAGAAAAAGGGGTGGGCAGAACCCACCATCGTGATCCGGTTCTGGATCATTTCTCTGATCCTGGCGATGATCGGTCTGGCCACGTTGAAAGTGCGCTAACAACGCCCGTTCTCTGCAGGTTTCGCCCGAACTCAGGCGAAATCCACCTTCCAAACGCGCCACATGCCGGTATGGTGGCGCAATAGATTATGGATTGGTGCGGCGTTGGATTGGCTTGCAGATTTTGGGTTTTCCATTTGGGCTTGGTTTGGGGATGAGGATCACCAAAACAGGGTGACGGCAATTTCGGCTGCGGTCGCAGTTTTCTTGCCGTTAATCGGGATGGTACTGGGGGCGATCTGGTTTTGTATTCAATGGATATCGCCAAAACCAAAACCCCTGCAGAACGACCAAAAACCAATTCCGCTTCCGGACGTCAACGTGCTGACTCTGGATCAGCATTTGGCGATTCTAGAGAAACGAGAGCATCAGTTAGAGCAGAAACTGGCAACTGCCCATGATGATGAGAAAGCGCAGTTAACTGCGCAGATCTCTGAGCTTAAAAATCAGATGGCCAATCCAGACGCGTCGCTTGCAACAGCGCGAAAACGTATTGCCGAGTTAGAAGCGCTGCTGGAACGATCCGGCAATGAAATCGGCGGAGACCGTCTGGCAGAGGCGCGGGAAGCTTTGGAAAAAGGCGACTACTCCATTGCGGATAATTTGTTTGCCGAGATTGAGGAACGCCGCAAACTGGAGATCGAGGAAGCCGCGCGCGCGGCCTTTGGCCGTGGAGAGATCGCCGAGGCTGAAATCCGCTGGGCCGATGCCGCTGCGCACTACGCCCGCGCGGCAAAACTGGATGCACGTTTTGAGAACTTGCGAAAGGCCAGTGATCTTGCCGAGCGCTCTGGCAACTATGACGTAGCTTTGCGCTTCAGTGGTGAACTTCTAGAAGTTGCTCGATTGGATGAAGCACATGAACGCCTCGCTCAGGCTCTCAACGAACACGCAATCAACTTAAATGCGTTGGGTCGATACGAAGAGGCCGAGCCGCTTTATCGTGAAGCGCTGGAGATTGACCGCAAAAAGCTTGGTGTCGAGCATCCCATTTATGCCATCCATCTTAACAACCTCGCCTTGTTGCTCAATGCAACGGGTCGTTACGAAGAGGCCGAGCCGCTCTATCGTGAGGCGCTGGAGATTGGTCGCAAAACGATCGGTGCCGGGCATCCATACTATGCCACCCGACTGAGCAACCTCGCGGGGTTGCTACGGTCAATGGGTCGTTACGATGAGGCTAAACCGCTTTATCGTGAGGCGCTTGAGATTGACCGTAAAGCGCTTGGAGTCGGACACCCTGGTTATGCAACGGACCTTAACAACCTCGGCTTGTTGCTTAAGACAACAGGTCGGTACGAAGAGGCCGAACCGCTTTTTCGCGAGGCGCTTGATATTGGTCGCAAAACGATCGGTTTCGAGCATCCTGCCTACGCAACTGGCCTCAACAATCTAGCCGGATTGCTGGAAAAAACTGGTCGCTATGATGAGGCCGAGCCGCTTTATAACGAGGCGCTGGAGATTCTTGAGAAGGCACTTGGTTCGCAGCATCCAGATACGTTAACCGTCCAGAAAAACTTGAATGACTTGCGCGCAAACAGGCCCAGCTAACCGCGCTTGCATTCCACCTCGCGGCCTGTACAGGGTAGTCTGCGCGGCAAACTGCAAGGATGGAGTGCACGAATGATCCCGGTCAAAGGGTTTTCAGGACAGAAAGTTGCGGTTCTGGGGCTGGGTCGGTCTGGCCTGACCACGGCGCGCGCCTTGCGGGCCGGTAAGGCCGAACCCGTCTGCTGGGATGATAATCCGGCTGCACGCGCGGCGGCCGAAGCCGAAGGGTTCACATGCTGCGATTTAGGCCGTCACGGGGCATTTGATGATGTCGCCACTCTGATCGTGTCGCCGGGGATCCCCCATCTGTACCCAGAGCCTAACCCGGTCGTGGCTGCCGCGCTTGAGGCCGGGGTACCGGTGGATAACGATATCGGTTTGTTTTTCCGCTCGTTCGCTGGGCCGGAATGGGACAATCTCGATACTCCGCCCCGCGTGGTTGCGGTGACCGGCTCGAACGGGAAATCAACCACCGCAGCACTTATCCATCATATCCTGACCGAAGCTGGCCGCGAGGCGCAGTTGGCCGGGAACATAGGCCGCGGCGTTCTGGATATTGAACCGGGGGGCAATGGCTCGGTCGTGGTGTTGGAACTGTCCAGCTATCAGACAGAGCTTGCGCGGTCGCTGACACCCGATGTGGCCGTTTTCACCAATCTGTCGCCGGATCATCTGGATCGTCACGGCGGCATGGGGGGCTATTTCGCCGCCAAGCGCCGTTTGTTTGCCGAAGGCGGCCCTGACCGGGCCGTGATCGGTGTGGATGAGGACGAAGGCGCCTTTCTGGCCGGTCAACTGGCCGAAGCGCCAACGGATGACCGGGTGATCCGTATCTCGGTTGCCCGCAAGTTGACCGGACCCGGATGGCAGGTATTCGCGCGCAAAGGGTTCCTGTCGGAATATCGCAAAGGGCGACAGGCGGGGTCGATTGACCTGCGCGAGATCAAAGGTCTGCCCGGTGCACATAATCACCAGAATGCCTGTGCCGCCTACGCCACGTGCCGCGCGTTGGGTTTGGCCCCTCGGATCATTCAGGATGCGTTGCACAGCTATCCGGGCCTGCCGCATCGCAGTCAGATCATCGCCGAAGCGGATGGGGTCACCTATGTGAACGATTCAAAGGCGACCAATGTCGACAGCGCAGTAAAGGCGTTGAACGCGTTCAAGAAGGTCCGCTGGATCTGTGGCGGGCTTGAGAAAGAGGGCGGGTTGTCTGCACTCAACTCAGCCAGTGAACATGTGCTCAAGGCTTATGTGATCGGGCGCGAAGCTGCCGGATTTGCAATGCAGTTACAGGCAGATACCCTGGTTTGCACCACAATGGCAGAAGCCGTTGAACAGGCAATGAACGACGCGCAGTCGGGCGAGACGATTTTGCTGGCCCCTGCCGCAGCCAGTTTTGATCAATATGACAATTTCGAACAACGCGGTGAGGATTTTGCAGAACAGGTTCGTAAACGGCTTTAGGACACGCCATTTGCAATAGATCGCCGGTTGGGCCAAGCTGAGATGCTATCAGCTTGACGCGCCATATTTTTTGGTTTTGCTACCCGTCAAATTCAACACGAGGTTATGACTATGCCATATCGTAAGTTTTCCCTGATCCTGCCTGCCATTCTGATTGCGGGTGCCTGCACCAACACTGGCGCAAACTACCAGCCGATCATCGATGGTCCGGTTGGCCCTAATTACAACGTTGATCTGCAGCAGTGCCAACAGCTTGCGGCATCGCAGGCATCTGTTGATGGCACCACGGCCGGGAATGCAGCCATCGGCGCCGTTGGCGCAGCCGCAGTGACCGGGATCGTACAGGACAGCAGCGATAATCTGGGCCGTGCTGCAGTTGCAGGTGCGTTGGTTGGCGCCGGTGCGGATGTGATCAACAAGAACCAGAACAAAGAAGTGTTGGTGCGTAACTGCATGCGTGGCCGTGGGTACAACGTCGTAGGTTAAACGCGACCGGCGATTGCAGTTCCAGCGGCATGGCCTGAGGACCATGCCCATTGGAAATTGTACCCGCCCAGCCAACCGGTGACATCCACCGCTTCACCTATCGCATAGAGGCCGGGGACATCCCTGGCCTCCATCGTTTTTGACGACAGATCATCGGTGTCGATGCCGCCCAGCGTGACCTCGGCGGTGCGATAGCCTTCGGTCCCGGACGGGGTCAGATGCCAGTTCGACAGGGCCTCGACCAGGTCCGAAAGGGCGGTGTCCGATTGGTCGGCCAAATTGCCTTGCATGGGAATGTGTTGGCTCAGGAAATCGACCAATCGCGCGGGTAACTGCCGGGAAAGTTCAGTAGTCAGGGCTTTGCGTCCGCTGTTTTGGCGCTGATCTCGCAGCAGGTCGAACAGTGGCATATCCTGGATCAGGTTGACCCGGATCGCCTCACCCTCGCGCCAGTATGAGGATAGTTGCAGCGCAGCTGGTCCGCTGAGGCCGCGATGGGTGAAAAGCAAAGCCTCGTCAAAGCTGGTCCGGTCGTTCGACAGCCGCGTCGGCAGCGAGACACCGGACAGGTCCTTGAATCTGCCGTCGGTAAAGGTGAACGGCACCAGAGCCGCGCGTGTCTCGGTCATCCGCAATCCAAACTGGTGTGCGATGTCATAAGCCAGACCCGTCGCCCCCATTTTAGGGATCGACTTGCCACCCGTGGCCAGAACCAGATTGGTGCAGGTCAGGGCATGACGCTGTCCCTCGCGTTCAACCGTCAACGCGAAACCAGTGTCGGTTTTGCACAGGTCCTTCATCTCGGTCCTTACCCACAGCTCGGCCCCGGCGCGCTCTATTTCATCCAGCAACATTTGGATGATCTGTTTCGAGGAACCGTCGCAGAACAGCTGTCCCAGTGTTTTCTCGTGCCAAGCGATGTCATGACGCCCGACCATTTCAATGAAATCCCACTGCGTGTAGCGCGCCAATGCGGACTTACAGAAATGCGGGTTCTGAGACAGGAAGTTGCCCGGCCCGGCATACATATTGGTGAAATTGCACCGCCCGCCGCCCGAGATGCGGATTTTCTCACCCGGCGCCTTCGCGTGATCGATCACCAGAACGCGCCCAACGCAATGGGCTGCACACATCAAGCCAGCAGCACCGGCGCCCAGGATGATCGTATCATAAGTCATGCTCGGGGGATGGCGTGGAATGACTGGGATGGCAAGGGGGAGACGTAAACACGCGCTGCAAACGTCTGTCCGTGACTGTGGCTCCGTCCTCTGATTGGTTTGGGAAAATGGTCTGAAATTGGCAGTTGGAACACTTGTGATGTTGGCCGGAATACCATGTGCCAGAATACGCCCGACAAGGAAGCTCAATTTGACGCACTGCACAGGAGGGCGGTTCAGTGATCACGCGCATTTCCCAAGTCACAGTTCGACTGGGAAAAAAGGCTGAATTGGTCGAATCCAGAAGGATAAAGCACTACGATCTTGTTCCCTAGGTGATCCGAACGCCCGGTACGGGAAGCCCTGAAGCGGATCACTGGCTTGAAGGCGCTAATTTCCCCCTGTCGCGGCGTCATTCCACTAGCCCAAACGCTAAAACCCCTGTAGACTCGCACATAGACCCCGAAAACGGGGCGTTGACGAGGCAGATAGTGGCGGTATCTCATGACTGAGATGGTGTATGGCGCGGTCCAGGACCAGCGCGGAGAACCGATTCTACCAAAGTGGTGGCGGACGATTGATCGTTGGACGATGTCCTGCGTACTGATCCTGTTTGTCATCGGGCTGTTGCTGGGGCTGGCCTCATCGCCGCCGCTGGCTGGTCGCAACGGGTTCGATCCGTTCCATTACGTCGAACGCCAGGCGTTGTTCGGCGGAATGGCGCTTGTTGCGATGCTGCTGACTTCGATGATGTCGCCCACACTGGTTCGACGTCTGGCGGTGTTGGGGTTTCTTGCTGCTTTTGTCGCGCTGGTCTTCCTTCCCGTCTTTGGCACAGATTTTGGCAAAGGTGCGGTGCGCTGGTATTCGCTTGGCTTTGCCTCGCTGCAGCCGTCTGAATTTCTGAAACCCGGGTTTATCGTTGTGGCGGCCTGGTTGCTGGCCGCGTCACAACAGATCAACGGCCCGCCCGGTCGGCTATGGTCTTTTGCGCTGTGCATGGCGATTGTCGCCATGTTGGTTATGCAGCCCGATTTTGGTCAGGCCTGCCTGATCCTGTTTGGCTGGGGCGTGATGTATTTCGTTGCCGGTGCGCCGATGTTGTTGCTGGTTGGTATGGCGGGGTTTGTCGTGCTTGGCGGTATGTTCGCCTATTCCAACTCGGAACATTTCGCCCGACGCATTGACGGGTTTCTGAACCAAGAGGTCGATCCGACCACCCAGCTGGGCTATGCCACCAATGCGATCCGCGAGGGCGGGCTTTTCGGTGTCGGCGTGGGTGAAGGGCAGGTGAAATGGTCGCTGCCCGATGCCCATACGGATTTCATCATCGCTGTCGCGGCCGAGGAATATGGCCTGATCCTGGTGCTGATCATCATTGCACTGTATTCGCTGATCGTCGTGCGGTCATTGCTGCGGCTGATGCGCGAGCGCGACATGTTCATCCGCCTGGCGGGCACCGGTCTGGCCTGCATGTTCGGGGTTCAGGCGATGATCAATATGGGCGTCGCCGTGCGCCTTTTGCCTGCCAAAGGCATGACTTTGCCGTTCGTCAGCTATGGTGGGTCCTCGCTGATTGCAGGTGGTATTGCAATCGGCATGCTTCTGGCGTTTACCCGCACCCGCCCACAGGGCGAACTTGGTGATATTCTACGCGGACGAGGCTGATGGGCAAACCCTACCTTCTGATTGCGGCTGGCGGGACCGGGGGCCACATGTTCCCGGCTCAGGCGCTAGCCGAGGCGATGCTGCACAGGGGCTGGCGTGTGCGCTTGTCCACCGATACGCGCGGCGCACGATATACGGGTGGCTTTCCGCATTCGACTGAAATTGTCGAGGCGTCCTCGGCCACATTCGCCCGTGGCGGACTGCCCGCCAAACTGATGGTCGGTCCCAAGATCGCAGGTGGTGTCGCCGGTATGGCGTTTCAGATGTTGCGCGACCGACCGGACGTCGTGGTCGGCTTTGGCGGCTATCCCTCAATCCCGGCGCTGGGCGCTGCGACGATGTTGAAGATCCCGCGTATGATCCATGAACAGAATGGCGTTTTGGGCCGTGTGAATCAGCTGTTTGCGACTCGCGTGGCGCAGGTGGCTTGTGGTGTCTGGCCGACTGATCTGCCGGACGGTGCAAAGGGCATACATACCGGCAACCCGGTTCGGGCCGCTGTGCTGGACCGGGCTGCGGCAGGCTATATCCCACCGGGCGATTACCCGATGTCGATCCTGGTGATGGGTGGCTCGCAAGGGGCGCGCATCCTTAGTCAGATTGTGCCCGAAGCGATTGCCGCGCTGCCTGATGAGATGCGCCGACATATTCGTGTCGCACATCAGGCCCGCGACGAAGACGGCGCCCGTGTTTCCGCGTTTTATGACGACCACGGTATCCGTGCCGAAGTGAAACCGTTCTTTCAGGATGTGCCCCGTCGTATGTCCGATGCGCAGCTGGTGATATCACGCTCAGGCGCGTCAAGTGTGGCGGATATATCCGTCATCGGACGGCCCTCGATCCTGATCCCGTATGCCGCCGCAGCGGGCGATCATCAGACCGCCAATGCACGCGGGCTGGTTCAGGCCGGAGGGGCAATCATGATCCCAGAGAACCTGCTTGACGTTCCTTCGCTGACACAGCAAATCACCGCAGTTCTGACAAACCCCGAAGCCGCGCAAAAGATGGCCCATGCCGCCTTATCGACCGGCGCACCGGACGCGACCGAGCGTTTGGTCGCCCAGGTCGAACAGTTGGCCCAGAAGGAGACCGCATGACCCCAGCAACCAAACTGCCGCAGGATGTCGGGCCGATCCATTTCGTGGGTATCGGCGGGATCGGGATGTCGGGCATTGCCGAGGTGCTTTTGAATCTGGGCTACCGGGTGCAGGGCTCGGACCTGAAAGCGTCGAAAATCACCGACCGCCTTGCTGGTCTGGGCGCCGAGATCTTTGTCGGTCAAAGCGCTGAAAACCTTGAGAACGCCGCCGTGGTTGTGGTGTCGACCGCGATCAAACCGGGCAACCCGGAGCTGGACGGTGCCCGTGCGCGGGGCCTGCCAGTGGTGCGTCGGGCCGATATGCTGGCCGAGTTGATGCGCTTGAAATCCAACATTGCCATTGCCGGAACCCACGGCAAGACCACCACCACCACGATGATGGCTGAACTGATGGTGGCAGGGGAATTTGACCCGACCGTGATCAATGGCGGTATCATTCACGCTTATGGCTCGAATGCGCGAATGGGGCAGGGCGAATGGATGGTGGTCGAGGCGGACGAATCCGACGGCTCGTTCAACCGTCTGCCTGCGACCATTGCCATTGTCACCAATATCGACCCCGAGCATATGGAGCATTGGGGCGATTTCGACCAGCTGCGCGACGGGTTCTACGAATTTGTCTCGAACCTGCCGTTTTACGGGCTTGCCGTCTGCTGCACCGACCACGCCGAAGTGCAAACACTGGTGGGTCGCATCACAGACCGGCGCGTGCGGACTTATGGTTTCAACGCGCAGGCGGATGTGCGGGCCGAGAACCTGACCTATAAGGGCGGCGTCGCACATTTCGACATTCACCTGCAATACGAAGACAAGAGGATCGAGGGCTGCACCCTGCCGATGCCAGGCGACCACAACGTCTCGAACGCGTTGTCTGCGGTTGCTGTTGCCCGCCATCTGGGCATGAAAGCCGCCGAAATCCGCGAAGCGTTGGCTAATTTCGGTGGCGTCAATCGTCGCTTTACCAAAGTGGGTGAGGTCGATGGTGTCACGATCATCGACGATTACGGTCACCACCCGGTTGAAATCGCAGCGGTTCTGAAAGCCGCACGCCAGGCCACCGAAGGCCGTGTGATCGCGGTCCATCAACCCCACAGGTATTCGCGTTTGTCTAATCTGTTCGATGATTTCTGTACCTGTTTCAATGACGCCGACGTTGTTGCCATCGCCGATATTTTCGCTGCCGGAGAGGACCCGATCGAAGGGGCGTCCCGCGATGACCTGGTTCAGGGGCTCATCCGGCATGGGCATCGACATGCCCGCGCTTTGATGGACGAATCCGATCTTGAACGTCTGGTTCGTGAACAGGCCCGCCCCGGAGACATGGTTGTCTGCCTTGGAGCCGGTACGATCAGCGCCTGGGCCAATGGCCTGCCTTCGCGCTTGCAGAAATAACAGGCGATGTGACGTAATGGACTCTTTTGTGGTGCAACCCTAAAGAGTGATCGTGCAACCGCAGAAAAAGCGGTCTCGGAGGCAAGATTTGGCGTACTCGGTATTATTTGCAGGGTTGTGGGTCATAGCGTCGACTATCGTGGCCATGCTACCGATGCGCCTGCAATTTCCACCGGGGATTGTGTTGGTTATCGTTGCGCCGGCGCTGATTGTCTGGCTGGGTTACGATTTCGGCTGGTTCTTTTCGGTCCTGGGCTTTGCGGCTTTTGCATCCATGTTCCGCAACCCAATTCGCCACTATTGGCAACGTTGGACAGGCCGAGGGGACGACGAATGAATTGGTCCATTGCCCTTGCCGCCCTGTGGGGAGTTGTTGCGAATGTGCTGGCGATGATCCCCAGCAAGGATAATCACTGGACCCGCGCCTATTTCTTGATTGCTGCGGGTATTCCTATCGTTGGCTATGTCACGCTGCAGAACGGCCCATGGATCGGGTTGATTGTTCTGGTTGCTGGGATCTCGGTACTGCGTTGGCCCGTGATTTATCTGGGCCGGTGGTTGCGTCGGATCCTGGGTGCCGCGCAATAGCGGATACAGCTTGCTTTGGCGGTTCAAATCCGCGAATTAGCGGCCATGACTTCTGTTCCCTCGCCACGCGGCAAGCTCACCCAGAACCGCCCGCTGAATGATCTGACCTGGTTGCGGGTCGGAGGACCGGCGGATTACCTCTTTCAACCCGCCGACCAGGAAGACCTGCAGCAGTTTCTGCGCGACTTACCTGACGATATCACGGTTTTCCCGATGGGCGTCGGCTCGAACCTGATCGTCCGGGACGGAGGGCTGCGCGCCGTAGTGATCCGGTTGGGCCGGGGATTTAATGGCATCTCGATTGAGGGCAACATTGTCACCGCAGGCGCGGCGGCGCTGGATGGGCATGTGGCGCGCAAGGCAGCTGATGCGGGCTTGGACCTGACGTTTTTGCGAACCATTCCGGGGTCGATTGGCGGCGCTGTGCGGATGAATGCGGGATGTTATGGCAGCTATACGGCGGATGTTCTGTGCAAGGCGACGATCATCACGCGGCAAGGGCAGGTCGTCGATCTGACGCCCGAAGAACTGAATTTTCGCTATCGTCAGTCGGATCTGCCTGAGGGGGCAGTGCTGATCTCGGCCACGTTCGAAGGCCCCCTAGATGATCCTGATGAACTGCATGCCCGCATGGACTCGCAGTTGAAAAAGCGGGATGAGACCCAGCCGACCAAAGATCGCAGCGCGGGCTCGACCTTCCGCAATCCGGCCGGGTTTTCCTCGACGGGCCGCGCAGATGATGTGCATGACCTCAAGGCCTGGAAGGTGATCGACGACGCGGGAATGCGGGGCGTGATGCGGGGCGGAGCGCAGATGAGCCCCAAGCATCCCAATTTTCTGATCAACACCGGCTCTGCCACCGCTGCCGACCTCGAAGGGTTGGGCGAAGATGTGCGAAAAAAGGTTTACGAAACAAGCGGCATCACGCTAGAGTGGGAAATCATGCGGGTCGGTGATCCGCTGACAGATTAAAGCTCCGACCGTCAGACCCAAAACAGGCAAAATAGGGCGACGGATCAAAGGCATAAAGCAGGACGGACCACCACATAAGGTCCGCAGGATTTGAGGCGCACGACGTGGGTAGTTCGAGCAGGACAAACCCCAAAGTGGCGGTATTGATGGGTGGACCCTCGGCGGAACGTGAGGTGTCTCTCAGCTCTGGGCGCGAATGCGCAGCCGCCCTAAGGGGAGAAGGCTTTGAAGTGGTCGAACTGGACGCGGGTCCGGACCTCTATGCGCGCCTTTTGGATATCAAGCCGGATGTGGTCTTCAACGCTCTGCATGGTCGCTGGGGCGAGGATGGCTGCGTGCAGGGTCTGCTGGAGTGGTTGCGTATTCCCTATACCCATTCGGGTGTGCTGGCTTCGGCGTTGGCCATGGACAAGCAGCGCAGCAAAGCGGCGTTCCGTATCGCGGGTCTGCCAGTCGCCGAAAGTGTGATCGAGGCCAAATCCGAAGTTGCCGCGCGTCACACGATGGAACCGCCCTATGTGGTCAAGCCCAACAACGAGGGTTCCAGCGTCGGCATTTATCTGGTGCATGAGGGCGCCAACACTCCACCGAAACTGGCAGACGACATGCCCGAACTGGTAATGGTCGAACAATATGTGGCTGGCCGCGAGTTGACCGTCACAGTCATGGGCGACCGCGCCCTGACCGTGACAGAAATCATGACGGATGGCTGGTACGATTACGATGCCAAGTACAAGCCGGGCGGGTCGTGGCATGTGCTGCCTGCTGAAATCCCGCAGGACATTTTTGACCTGTGTATGGGCTTTGCCAAACAGGCGCATGATCTGTTGGGTTGCAAAGGCGTCAGCCGCACAGATTTTCGGTGGGATGACAGCAAGGGCGCAGAGGGCTTGTTCCTGCTGGAAACCAACACCCAGCCAGGAATGACGCCGACGTCACTGGCTCCGGAACAGGGCGCGCATTGCGGGATAACCTTCGGCCAGTTTTGCGCATGGATGGTGGAGGACGCATCATGCGACCGCTGACAGCCACCCGTGCGCCGGTTATCCATCGGTCAAAGCCACTTGCCGGTCCGGATGCCGATTTCGCTTCGGGGGACCGCAACAATGTAGAACCCAAGTTCCGCCTGCGGCGACTTTGGGGGCGTAAGTCATCGGCGTTTGATCCGGCGCCGTCCCGCCTAAGCTATCGGTTGCAGCGCTGGATGTTGACGCCTGGTGTTCGCCGTGGCCTGAAATACGGGCTGCCGGTCTTCGCTGTGTGTGCTGCGCTTGGCGGGTATTTCAGCTCTCAGGACCGGCGCGAAGCGATTGTGGCTCATGTCCATGATGTGAAAATCTCGATCCAGCAGCGACCAGAATTCATGGTCAACCTGATGGCGATTGATGGGGCGGGAACCAACCTTTCGGAAGACATTCGTGAAGTGGTGCCGCTGGACTTCCCAATCAGTTCCTGGGACCTGGATGTCGAACAGATGCGCGAAACGATCACAGGATTGGATCCGGTTAAATCAGCCTCTGTGCGCATCCGTCCAGGAGGTATCCTGCAGGTGGATGTTGTCGAACGGCAGCCCGCCTTTGTCTGGCGTACCCGCCGAGGGGTCGAATTGCTGGATGAAACTGGCGCGCATGTTGAAATCATCGCATCGCGGCAGGATCACTCCAATCTGCCACTGATCGCGGGTGAGGGCGCGGATTCCTATGTACCCGAAGCGCTGCAACTGACTGCCACAGCCAGCAGTCTTGGCAATCGGGTGCGCGGTCTGGTGCGAATTGGCGAACGTCGCTGGGATCTGGTTCTGGATCGCGGTCAGCGCATCATGTTGCCGACAGAACGGCCAGTGCGCGCATTGGAACGCGTGTTGGCCGTGAACGAGGTTCAGGATCTTCTGGAACGCGATGTGGCCGTGGTGGATATGCGCCTGGGTCAGCGACCAACAATCCGAATGACCAAAGCCGCCAGCGAAGACTGGTGGAATACAAAAGTAGATGTGAGTAGTGGGCAGTAACGACAATGATGACCGATCTTTATCAGTCCCAACGGGCCATGCGGCAAATGCGCAGGCAGGCGATGCAACGCGGCGTTGTCGCTATTCTGGATGTCGGGAGCTCAAAGATTTCCTGCCTTGTTCTGCGGTTCGACGGCGCCGGGCGTTTGCACGAGGACAGTGGCATCGGGTCTCTGGCCGGACAATCCGGGTTTCGGGTGATCGGTGCCGCGACCACGCGGTCCCGTGGTGTGCAATTTGGCGAAGTCACTGCGATGCAGGAGACCGAGCGCGCCATTCGAACCGCGCTTCAGGCCGCGCAGAAAATGGCAGATATCCGTGTCGACCATGTGATCGCCTGTTTCTCGGGGGCAAACCCGCGGTCCTATGGTTTGGATGCCCAGGTGGATCTGGAAGGTCAGCTGGTAACCGAGGCCGAAGTCGGCCGGGTTCTGAATGCCTGTGACGTGCCCGACTATGGTGCGGGCCGCGAAGTCCTACATGCTCAGCCGGTGAATTTTGCGCTGGATAACCGATCGGGCCTGATCGACCCAAGGGGTCAGATGGGGCAATCGCTGGCCGTCGATATGCACATGCTGACCGTGGACGCGGTTGCAATCCAGAATATCGTGCGCTGTATCAAGCGTTGCGATCTCGAATTGGCCGGTATCGCAAATTCGGCCTATGTCTCGGGTATTTCGGCGCTGGTTGAGGATGAACAGGAACTGGGTGCGGCCTGTATCGACATGGGCGGTGGCACCACGAGCGTGTCAATATTCATGAAGAAACACATGATCTATGCCGATTGCGTGCGCATGGGTGGGGATCATGTGACCAGTGACATCTCGATGGGGCTGGGCGTTCCGGCGTCTGTTGCCGAACGGATCAAGACATTCAATGGCGGCGTTCACGCGACAGGCGCGGATGACCGCGACCTGATCGACATTGGCGGTGATACCGGCGATTGGGAACATGACCGCCGTACCGTCAGCCGGGCAGAGTTGATAGGTATCATGCGTCCACGTGTCGAAGAAATCCTGGAAGAAGTGCGTGTACGGCTGGATGCGGCTGGCTTTGAGCACATGCCCAGTCAGCAGATCGTCCTGACCGGAGGCGGTAGCCAAATCATGGGGCTGGACGGGTTGGCCTCTCGTATTCTGGGCCAGCGTGTTCGCCTTGGTCGCCCGCTGCGGGTCCATGGGTTGCCGCAATCGGCCACAGGGCCGGGGTTCTCTTCGGTTGTGGGGCTAAGCCTGTTTGCAGCCAACCCACAGGATGAATGGTGGGATTTTGAAATCCCCGTAGACACTTATTCCGCACGCCCGTTCAAGCGCGCTGTGCGGTGGTTCCGTGACAACTGGTAAGGCCGCGATCGCGGCGCTGGTCATGGCTGTGCCGTCAGCGATAGAGGCTCAGACCCGTATCACACCCGAAGCCTTCCTGGGGGCCGTTCAAGGAAAGACCGTAAAGTTTCACGTCTATAACAGCGGTATGCTGGTCGGCACCGAAGAGTTCCTGAGCCCGACTCTCTCGGTCTGGCGTATGGAGGGCAAGGGTTGTGTGTACGGGAAAATTACAACTCCTAATGGGCAGATTTGCTTTCTGTACGACGATGACGAGGATGGTCTGCCAGTTTGCTGGTGGCCGTTTTTGTATGAAGACCAGTTGATGGTGCGAATGGTCGGTTTCTCCAGGACAGAAATTCAAGAGGTCAGGGACATTTCTGAGAAAGGTCTTAACTGCCCAAGTGCCCCAATTAGCTAAAGAAATATCTTGCAGGGGCTGTCAAAATCCCGCAAGATATCCACAGGGCCCGTCAGAGGCCTTGCGAGAGGGCTTGAGCAGTTTTCCGCAAACACATGTGAATGAATTGCAAGTGACGCGCCCGTCAGCGGTGGCGCGAGCGTCGCATGTTTTGTGGTGCTTTGAGATAATTCCGCAACATCTGGCAATCTCTGCCAAATACTGTTTTCAAGTGCCTTATTTCCTCCATATTTTGTGGATTTTCGCGATTTTTGGCGTGACGTTTGCCGTTTGGATCGGTAGGATTGTTAGTGGATAGGTAAGAAAAACACCGCGTTGGCGGGTTATATAAACAGGCGGACAGAAGCATGACATTGAATCTTTCGATGCCCGGGCACGACGAGCTGAAGCCTCGGATTACAGTTTTTGGCGTTGGCGGAGCGGGCGGTAACGCCGTCAACAACATGATTGAAAAACAGTTGGACGGTGTCGATTTTGTCGTTGCCAACACCGATGCCCAGGCGCTGCAGCAAAGCCAGTCTTCGTCACGAGTTCAACTAGGCGTGAAAGTCACCGAAGGTCTGGGTGCGGGCGCGCGTCCGACAGTGGGTGCGGCAGCGGCCGAAGAAAGCATCGAGCAGATTGTAGACCATCTGGCAGGCGCGCATATGTGCTTCATCACGGCCGGTATGGGTGGTGGCACCGGCACGGGTGCCGCACCGATCATCGCGCAGGCAGCGCGTGAATTGGGTGTTTTGACCGTCGGTGTTGTGACCAAGCCTTTCCAGTTCGAAGGCGCCAAGCGGATGCGTCAGGCCGAAGACGGTGTTGAAGCCTTGCAGCGCGTAGTCGACACGCTGATCATCATTCCAAACCAGAACTTGTTCCGTCTGGCCAACGAAAAGACCACGTTTACCGAGGCGTTTTCGATGGCGGATGACGTTCTGTATCAGGGTGTCAAAGGCGTGACCGACCTGATGGTGCGTCCGGGCCTGATCAACCTCGACTTCGCGGATGTTCGCGCCGTTATGGACGAGATGGGCAAGGCGATGATGGGCACGGGCGAAGCCACCGGCGAAGATCGCGCGGTTCAGGCCGCCGAGAAGGCCATCGCCAACCCGCTGTTGGACGAAATCAGCCTCAAGGGCGCCAAGGGCGTTCTGATCAACATCACTGGCAGCCACGACCTGACCCTGTTCGAACTGGACGAAGCCGCAAACCGTATCCGTGAGGAAGTGGACCCAGAGGCGAATATCATCGTCGGCTCCACGCTGGATACCGCAATGGAAGGCGGCATGCGCGTTTCGGTTGTGGCAACAGGTATCGACGCCAGCGAAAAGCAGGATGATGTGCCTGTCGCGCGTCGTTCGATGTCGGCACCGCTGACCCGTTCGGTTTCTGCAGAGGAAGCGGCCCTGGAAGAAATGTCAGTGGCGGCAAGCGCCGAACCTGAACCTCAGCCCGAACCAACGCGTGAACCTTCGCTGTTTGAAACAACTGAAGAGCCGATGGAACCGCTGTTCCAACCGCGCGCAGAACAGGATGATGACGGCCTGCCACCCCCGGCCTATCAGCCGCGCGTGGCCGAATTCGAGCCGACTCCCGAGCCGGTCGAATACGCCCCAGAAAGCTTTGTCGCACCTCAGCCGCAAGCACCCGCAGGATCGCCGTCACCTGAAGCGCTGAGGCGCTTGCAGGCAGCCGTCCAGAATGTACCTCCGGCTGAAAGAGGTCATCCTGCGCCTCGACCGCAGGAGGTCTCCGATAATCATGGGGATGCCGACCGCCCGCGATTTGGTTTTAACCGCCTGATTGATCGCATGACCGGCCACGCAGCCGATACTCCGGCGCAGCAACCGGCCCGCCAGCAGCCGGTATTGCGCCAATCTGACGCTACGGCACCTGCACATGTCGAGGACGACCCGGAGCAGGATCGGATCGAAATACCGGCCTTCCTTCGCCGTCAAGCCAACTGATCGCGGTAACAATATACTAAAGAGGGGCTGCCATTTGGCGGCCCTTTCTTATTTTAAAACAGTGCATTATCCCTATGTGAGCAGGGTTTTGCCGACCTGTCACATTCATGTTTCATTCGGTTGCAAAGAGTGAGTTGAGCCTTTTGACCTGCTTCCTTAGTTGAATGCCAACACGGCCATCACAGGTCGGACGCCACTCACCGAGGTCACACTTGCAACATACGCTCAAATCTCCGATCACGTTTACAGGCCTGGGGCTGCACAGCGGTAAGCCTGCGACGATGATCCTGAAGCCGGCTGCTGCTGGCCACGGCATCTGGTTCAAACGGACGGATATCGAGCTGGGCAATGCGTTGATCCCTGCAATCTACGATGTGGTCGATCGTACCCCGCTTTGTACCCGACTGGTCAATGAAGCGCGCGTTACGGTTTCCACCGTCGAGCATATCATGGCAGCTTTGGCTGGATGCGGTGTCCACAATGCGCTGATCGAGATCGATGGCCCCGAAGTGCCGATCATGGACGGGTCTTCGATTGAATTCGTTCGTGGCATCATGTTGAAAGGCGTGCGTCGTCAGGCAAGCCCGGTCCTGGCCTATGAAGTTCTTAAACCTGTGACCGCAACCCGTGAGGGTGCCAGTGCTTCGATTGCGCCTGCGGACGGTTTGATTATCGATTTTCATATCGATTTTGAAGACAGCGCCATTGGTCGTCAGACTAAGAGGCTGGATATGTGCAATGGCTCTTTTGCACGCGAGCTTAGTGATTGCCGGACATTCTGCCGTCGTACCGACGTCGAAGCGATGCGCGAGAACGGCTTGGCTCTTGGCGGCACGCTTGAAAATGCTGTGGTCGTTCAGGGCGACGAAGTTCTGACCCCGGGTGGCCTTCGCCACGCAGACGAGGCAGTGCGTCACAAGATGCTAGATGCTCTGGGTGACTTGTATTTGGCGGGTGGACCGATTCTGGGTCATTTCACCGGCGACAAGTCTGGTCATGCGATGACAAACACGCTGCTGCGCAAGCTGTTTGAAACGCCCGGTGCTGTGCGTCCGATCCTGTGTACCCCCGAACAGGCCGCGCGTCTGCCCGGGCAGGGTCTGGTCTGGGACGAAATCCCCGAAGTCGCCTGATTGGTTCCACTCTGCTGACAAATCCGCCAAAGGGCCTACTAAGGCGTTTTGCACTGGAATTTTATGTGCTAGACCAAGGCCCAAACCGGGGTATTCCCATTAAGCAAGACGACAAGGATTGGCGGAATGATAGGCACCAAAGCGGCGGTCAGATTCGCAGGGGCGGTACTTCTGACAGCAGTTTTGACAGCGTGCAACAGCGGGGGCGCTGACCGCAATCAGAACCTAGAAGGGTTCACCCCCGAACAGATTTTCACGCGTGGGGAATTTGAGCTGTCGGAGAATCGTTCCGACGATGCGGCGTGGTACTTCTCTGAGGTTGAACGTCTTTACCCTTACTCTGACTGGGCAAAGCGCGCGCTGATCATGCAGGCGTTTTCGTACCATGCAGATGAGAATTACGAAGAAAGCCGTGCAGCGGCACAGCGCTATATAGATTTCTATCCAACCGACGAAGATGCGGCCTATGCCCAATATCTGTTGGCACTCAGCTATTATGACCAGATTGACGAGGTGGGCCGCGATCAGGGCCTGACGTTCCAGGCGCTTCAGTCATTGCGCACGGTGATCGAAGTCTATCCGGACAGCGAATATGCAACCTCCGCCGTGTTGAAATTCGATCTGGCCTTTGACCATCTGGCTGGCAAAGAAATGGAGATCGGACGTTATTATCTGCGTCAGGATCACTATACTGCCGCGATCAACCGGTTCCGCGTTGTGGTAGAGGATTTTCAGACAACTTCGCATACCGCTGAAGCGCTCTATCGCCTGATCGAGGCCTATCTCTCGTTGGGTCTGGTGGATGAGGCGCAATCGGCCGGTGCAATTCTGGGTTACAACTACCAATCCTCGGAATGGTATGACGCTGGCTATAAGCTGCTGACCTCTCGCGGGCTGAAACTCAAAAGCCGCGGCAACAACTGGCTCAGCACGATTTATCGCCAGACCGTCAAAGGTCAGTGGTTGTAATCGCCATGGCTAAAGGCGTGGGACGCTGAGACCCGATGCTGCGCGCCCTTGATATCCGCGATATGCTGATCATCGACCGGTTGGAACTGACGTTCCAGTCGGGATTGAACGCGTTGACCGGCGAGACCGGCGCGGGCAAGTCGATCCTACTGGATTCGCTTGGGTTCGTTCTGGGCTGGCGCGGGCGGGCAGAGCTGGTGCGTCAGGGGGCCGCTCAGGGCGAAGTTGTGGCCGAGTTCGAGCTGCACGAAAACCACCCCGCACATGCGATTTTGGCCGAAGCCGGATTGCCCGGAGGCGAAGAGCTGATCTTGCGCCGCGTGAACACAGCCGAGGGCCGGAAAACCGCATGGGTCAATGACCGGCGTTGCTCGGGCGAGGTGCTGCGGGCCTTGTCGGAAACCCTGGTGGAACTGCATGGCCAGCACGATGATCGCGGCCTGCTGAACCCACGTGGCCACCGCGCGATGCTGGATGATTTTGCCGAGGCAAGGGGGCAACTGGCCACTGTGCGCTCTGCATGGTCCGAGATGTCGCGTGCGCGCAAGCTTTTGTCTGAGGTCGAATCTGCCTTGGCTGCCATGCGGGCAGAGGAAGAATTTCTGCGCCATGCGGTCACTGAGCTTGATAAGCTTGATCCGCAGCCCGGCGAGGATGCCGAACTGGATGCAAGGCGCCGCATGATGCAGGGGGCAGAGCGGATTCGCGATGACGTCGCCCGTGCCTATGACTTGCTTGGCAGCGATGGGGCCGAGGGCGCGATGTCTGATGCTCTGCGCTGGTTGGAAGGCGTGTCCGATAATGCGGGCGGGCAGTTGGAAGAGCCTGTTGCCGCACTGGGGCGTGCACTGGTCGAATTGGGCGAGGCGCAAGATGGCGTTAATGCCAGTCTTCAGGCGCTGGACTTCAATCCGGTTGAACTGGAAGCAGTCGAGGAACGGCTTTTCGCCATTCGTGCGTTGGCCCGAAAGCATGACGTTGCCCCGGACGACTTGGGCGGGTTCGCGGACACCTTGCGTGAGCGGCTGAACCGTTTGGATGCTGGTGACGCTGATCTGGCCGACAGGCGCGTTGCGGTTGAAACCGCACAGGCCGCCTACAACAAAGCTGCCAAGGCGCTCAGCACCTTGCGTCAGCGGGCAGCGTCGAAACTCGACACCGCAGTGATGGCCGAGCTTGCACCGCTGAAAATGGAACGCGCTGTGTTCCAGACCGAGATCACCCCGTCCGATCCCGGCCCCGAAGGTGCGGATGCTGTGGCGTTCACCGTTGCCACCAACCCCGGTGCACCGTCTGGACCGTTAAACAAAATCGCCTCGGGCGGTGAACTGAGCCGCTTCTTGCTGGCGCTCAAGGTCTGTCTGACCGGCGATGACAGCGTGCGCACGATGATCTTTGATGAGATCGACAGGGGTGTTGGCGGCGCGACCGCGGACGCCGTCGGCAGGCGTCTGGCATCGCTGGCACAGGGCGGGCAGGTATTGGTCGTGACGCATTCCCCGCAGGTCGCCGCACGTGCCGCCTATCACTGGCGTGTTCAGAAACATGTGACCGATGGGCAAACTCTGTCGACCGTGGTGCCCTTGGCCCAGGCCGACCGGGTGGACGAGATCGCCAGGATGGTCGCCGGAGACACGATCACGGACGAAGCGCGCGCCGCTGCCCGTGCTCTTCTGGACGCATAGGCCCTCACAGACGCGCGATCCGGCTTTTATCCGTGCCCTCCGTGGCTTAGTAAGGGGTGTATCCTGATCCCCCGAGGGCAAATGACCCAGTCAACCCGCACCGTTCTGCGCAACCAGCTCAATCAGGCTCTGGCCGCGATAAAGGACGCGTGGCGGGTGATGCGCAGGCGTGGGCCCAGCCAAATCCAGTTCTGGTTCATCGCGCTGGCGATCGGGATTGCCGCAGGCTTTATGGCATTGGGATTTCGTAAGGCAATTCAGGCATTGCAGGCCTATGTTTACGACACCGGGGATATCTCGTTACTACACAGCCATGTGGAAAAGCTACCCTGGTTCCTGATCCTGATCACACCGATCATCGGCGGTCTTATCGTTGGCATCATCCTGCACCGGTATACCGATGACGGGCGCGTGCGTTCAGTTGCCGACGTAATCGAAGGCGCTGCCCTCACCGATGGTCGGGTCGAAGGCAAGGCGGGTATCGCGTCTTTTTTCTCCTCGCTGATTACGCTCAGCACAGGTGGGTCCACGGGTCGAGAAGGGCCGGTTGTGCATATGGCAGGCGTGATCTCGACCTGGGTCAGTAATCGTATCCATGCCGACGGAATTACCGGGCGTGATTTGCTGGGATGTGCGGTGGCGGCGGCAGTTTCGGCCAGTTTCAACTCACCCATTGCCGGTGCTTTGTTCGCACTTGAGGTGGTGTTGCGCCATTTCGCGGTGCATGCTTTTGCGCCCATCGTTATCGCTTCGGTCGCCGGGACGGTGATTAACCGGCTGGAATACGGCGACGTGACCGAATTCATTCTGGATACGCCCGGATCCCTGCAATTCTATGTCGAGCTGCCCGCGTTTCTGATCCTTGGGTTGATCTGCGGGTTGGTGGCCTTGCTTCTGATGCGGTCGATCTTCTTTGCAGAAGATATTGGCAATCACATTCAAAGCCGGCTGTCCTTGCCCGGATGGCTGCGTCCTGCTGTATCAGGCGCAATGTTGGGACTGATCGCGATCTGGTTTCCCCACATCATCGGCGTTGGATACGAAACCACGATCCGGGCTCTGGCCGGAGATTTGGTTCTGACAACCGCCATCCTGTTCGCAATCATCAAAACTGTGGCTGTTGCGATCACGATGGGGGGACGTATGGGTGGCGGTGTGTTTTCACCCTCGCTGATGATAGGCGCGTTGACCGGGTTGGCATTCGGGTTGATTGCAACGGGTTTACTGCCCGATGTATCGGGTACCCATACCCTCTACGCATTTGCCGGGATGGGCGCGGTGGCCGCTGCCGTGCTTGGTGCCCCGATTTCGACCACGATGATTGTCTTTGAACTGACCGGAGATTGGCAGATCGGTCTGGCGGTGATGGTGTCGGTTTCAATGTCCACGGCGCTGGCTTCGCGCCTCGTGGATCGATCCTTCTTCCTGACACAACTGGAACGGCGCAATGTGCATCTGGCCGCGGGGCCACAGGCCTATCTTCTGGCAATGTTGCGCGCAGGCGCAGTGATGCGACCGCTTGGCGATGCACGTTCAATCACCCGGGAAGAAGCACAGGTTTTGATTGATCAAGGTCTTTTTGTTCAAGCAAGCGCTACGCTTGAGGCGGCGATGCCGTTCTTCGACCGAGACGAAATCCTCTGCATACCGGTGGTTGTGAGCGGTGATGACGGAGCTGAGACCCCAGTCGGTACGCTCTACCATATTGATGCGCTAAAGGCCTATAACCGCGCGTTGGCAGCCACGGCTGCAGAAGAACATTCATAACAGGGGCCCCTGCAACATTGGTCCTTGTCAATCTTGTTCCTTGAAACAGGCGAGGTATTAACGCGATACGATCTTTGGATCTGCACTTGCCGGGCGTGGCCAGTCGAAATCCAGAGGCTCATGTGTTCGATCTGACAAGCTGTGCAGAACTGAGCTTTCTAGCTGAAAAACATTAGGCCTTGGAGCGCTGGTGAAGGACTAACTTTACCTCACTGACGCTCTGGAATTTGTGGAACGACGCGCAACTTTGAGCCGTCGACAGCTTCCCAGGATATTTTCGAGCCAGCGGGTCATGCAATATTGGCCGTAACATCGAGAAATTCTGATCTATTGCGGACTTTTGTCGGTATCTGGTCAAAGAACGGCAGTGTGGCACAGCCCAATTCCGCGGCGGCTGCGCCAATGTCTGATTTTGGAAGTTAGATTCAATTTCCGCAGAATCCGATTTGCACACTCTTTGTCTGTCATCGCGCTCTGAGGGCAACAATCCGAGCGAGTGATGAACTTTGCGCCAACACCGCTCCTTACGATCTGTTGGCATTCGCCGCTGGAAGGAGGCCATCCGGGCGTAACAGCAACAACAAGATGACTGAGGCCAGAACCATTGCATCCCGGTATGGGGCCAGACTGTCTGGCAGGAAAGCCTGTAGCAGAACCTCCAGCCCGCCGACGATGAACCCACCAAGGACAGCGCCGCCCAAGCTGCCCAAACCCCCAAGTACGGTCGCAATGAAGGCCTTGAGAACGGGGAAAAATCCCATCAGTGGATCCACTGACCCGCGTTGTGCCGTCCAGATGACAGCGGCAATACCCGCAAGTAGCCCTGACAGGGCAAAAGCCACAGCAACGACCCGGTTGGCCTTGATACCCAGCAGTTTGAGCATCTCGATATCTTCGGCAGCGGCGCGCATGGCCATGCCAATCGTTGTGCGCCGCAACACGAATGTCAGGCCTGCAAGGGCTGAAAATGTTACGATGATTGATACGGTCGGGATAATGCCAAATGTCGTCTGGCCGATATGATAGGTGCCAGACCATGACGCTGGAAAAGAGATCGGGACGGGTCTGGCGGAAATTCCGTTCTGGAACAGAACTTTGAGGATCTCGGATACCGCGAAAGATGTGATCAAAAGTGCAACGACATCCGCGCCGCGCATGGCGCGAAACGCTGTACGCTCCATTGCCATGGCCATGAACACAGAAGCGCCAAGCCCGACAACAAGAGCGGCGATCGGCGGCAGGCCAAAGCTCATGGCCAGAAAGATGCCATAGCCCCCGAACGTCATGATTTCGCCATGCGCGAAATTGATCAATCGCACAATAGAGAACACAATCGCCAGCCCCAGGGCCAGCATCGCATAAATTCCCCCAAGGCTAAGCGCGTTGATCATTTGTTGAAGAAGAACATCCATCGCTCAAGCCGCCAGATATGCGGATTGCAAGACCGCGTCATTTGCTAGTTCCGACGGTGCACCGGCAGCGGCAACAGCGCCATTCGCCAGCACGACAGCATGATCGGCAATGTCCAGGGCAAGAGCCGCGTTTTGCTCGACCAGAAGCACTGAAATACCGTCGGCTTTCAATTCTTCTACGATGTCGAAAATCTGATCCACGACCTGCGGCGCAAGGCCAAGCGACGGTTCGTCCAGCAACAGCAAGCGCGGTCCGCTCATCAAGGCACGTCCCACCGCCAGCATCTGTTGTTCGCCCCCCGACAAAAGCCCCGCCATCTGACGGCGGCGTTCGCCCAGGATCGGGAAACGCTCTTTCATCTCGGCCAAACGTTTGGCGCTGAGCGTCTCGTCGCCCAGAATTGATCCGGCCAGCACAAGATTTTCTTCGACCGTCAGCTGCGCAAACACGCGGCGTCCTTCCGGTGAGATGGCCACACCCGCCCGCACAATGGCGTCGGGTGCGGCCCCTGTCATATCCTTGCCAAAAAGGGAAACAGCGCCCGATACCACGGGCAATGCACCTGCGATCGCCATGACCGTCGTTGTCTTGCCTGCGCCATTGGCCCCTAAAAGCGCCGTTATGCCGCCTTTGGGGACGATCAGGTCAATGCCCTGAACCGCGCGGATTGGGCCATAGCGGACGTGCAAGCCTTGGATATCGAGTGCTGTTTCCATTGGGTTCAGACCTTACGGCTGTGGCAGGATTGCGGGATCAGCTGAGGTGCGCAGGACAAACTCTTTTTCGCCTGCATCGGTAATCCGTGCGACCACAACATCACGCAGAGGCATCCGGTCGGTCCCCGCGAAAGTGAAGTTGGACATGATACCCTCACCATTCTCAATGCCGGCCATTGCGGCAGTCACGGCAGCAGGGTCTGTCGTGCCAGCCGCTGCGACGGCATCCTCGATCATATGCGCAATATCGCAGCCATTGACGTAGTAATTGTTGTCAGGCGTGATCCCCTTTGCAGTAGAGAACCGCGCGATGAAATCGGCATAGGCAGAGCCTTCGTCTGGGAAGCCACCAGATGTATGCGTTACGCCTGTGACGACATCACCAAGGCCGCGTACGGTTGGTGAATCGAGTACGTCACCTCCCATCACCTGGGTATCAACCCCGGCACCCCGCAGCGCACGGATGAAGGCCGGGAAATCAGGCTCCCACGCCCATGTGACGATCACGTCCGGGGTGGTATCCGCATTCTTGATGGTCGTCACGATGGCAGAAAAGTCCGGCTGGTTCAGCGAATAGTTGCTTTCCCCGACAACGGCACCACCAAGCGATGTGAAGGCCTCGCCAAAGTACTCGGGCCCACCCAATGTGTAGGCACTGTCTGGGGATTTCACGAGCCAGACACGTTCGAACCCTTGCTCGCGTGCGTGGCCTGCCAGTACGGCGGCCTGTTGGTTGTCCGCGGGGTAACTGCCAAAGACATGTTCACCGACTTGCGTCAGAACCGGGGCTGTTCCGGCAAAGGTCATTGTTGGGATGCTGTCAGCCGCTGTGATCTGGGCCGCGGCGATTGTCGGATCGGCATCGGCTGACGCCACGATGAACTGCGCGCCGTCATCGATCATTTCCTGTACAACTTTAACGCCTTCGGCGATGTCAGACCGGGTGTCGCGCACAATCAACTCAACCGGTGTTGTGCCGTTCAGGCCCCCCTTGGCGTTCATTTCGTCAATGCAGAACTGGAACCCGGCATAGGCGGGTCCGTCATAGGGGGCCAGATAGCCCGATTGCGCGGACATTACGCCGATTTTATAACTCTCAGCCATCGCTGTTCCAGCCAGGCCGGTGATAACTGCTGTTGAAAGAAGAAGGGCATTACGTATCATTTTATTGCTACCTCTGTTGGTTGACTTCGGTTGGTTTCGCTAATTTCTGCTTTTTGGGCTGTGCGCCCTTTGCCGATGTAAGCCTCGATGACTTTGGGATTTGCGCGCACGTCTTCAGGCGTGCCTTGCGCGATGACGCCACCTTGGTGCATCACCACGATCCAGTCCGACAGGCGGTTCACGAACCTCAGGTCATGATCGATCAGAAGGACACCGAGGCCGCGTGTTTTGCCGACCTTAATCAGCCGATCAGCCAGGTCATCTGTTTCGCCGGGATTCATGCCAGCGGCCGGTTCATCCAGTAAAAGAATCTTCGGGTCTTGTGCCAAAGCGCGGGCGATTTCCAGGCGCTTGCGGGCACCATATGGCAGGCTGTCGGCGCGATACCCGGCGACTTCCTCAAGATCAAAGGCATCTAGTTCACGCAGGGTGATAGCCGCGGCAGTCTTGCGGTCGTGACCTGCGGCCAAAGCGGCAACAAGAACATTTTCATAGGCTGTCAGACCGCTGAACAGGCGCAAGTTCTGGAAGCTACGCGAGACACCAAAGCCTGGCACTTTGTGATGCGAGACACGGGTCAGATCAACCTCGCCCATATGCGCAGAACCGGTGTCCGCCTGATAGGCGCGTGTCAGCAAGTTAACAAGCGTGGACTTGCCAGCACCGTTGGGGCCAATCAGGCCAGTGATGCGCCCAGTCGGAGCTTCGAAACTGACGTCTCTTACGGCTTTGACGCCTGCGAAACTTTTTGACAGGTTTGATGCTTTCAGCGTGGCTGGGACGACGGGCTCGGGCGTGCGCGCAGGAGTTACTCGGGACTTCAGGCGCCCGAGCAGATTTGCATCGGAGCCAGGGCCAAGTTCAAAGCCTCCGACCAGACCCTGAGGTCGCGCCCAGATCACCAGCAGGATGGCAAGCCCCAGGACAATCGTCGTCAGGCCAAAGACCTCGGGCAAGGTGACGCCAAGCACAGTTGAGCCGCCTTCGAACTGGCGCACAGTGTCCTGCAGCAGCGTCACCGCGATCACCCCGACCACTGCGCCGCCAACCGATGACATTCCGCCGACAATCATCATGACCACCTGCGCAAAGACGAGCCCAAGGTAGAAGGATGCGGGTGAAAATGCCCCTAGCATATGCCCGTAAAGTGCACCTGCGACTGTCGCCATGGTACCAGAGGCACACCAAGCGATGAATCTTGTGCGTCGGGCATTGATGCCAAGTGCTGTTGCGGCATCCTCATCGTCACGGGCCGCGCGGGAAAACAGGCCCAAACGGCTTTCGCGATACCAACGGGCCAGCAGGATTGCGACCGTGGCCGCGCCGAGGGCCAGAACCAGATCTGTCACCCTTGGCACACCGTAAAACGTCTGGCTGCCGCGTGTGATTTCGCGTGCGGCGATGGCCACGCCATGGGCGATGATCAGCAGGCCAAGCGTGGCAATCGTGGCAGACGCACCCACAAGCCGAGCGATGGCGCTTCCGGTTAAAGCTGCAAAGGCAAGTCCCGCAAGGGCGACCACCGGCAGCGACACCCAGATCGTTACTTCATGGCCTGCCAGAAATGACGGTAGATCCGGTAGGGCAGAACGTTGAAGAGCAGCAGGCATGGTGAGAATGCCTGACAGATAAGCGCCTAGCGCCAAAAACGCGCCATGCCCGAAAGACACAATGCCCGTGTTGCCGCAATAAATCGCAAGGGCCACTACGGCGACCACATTGACACACATCTGTACAGCAATCCGCTCGCCAGTGCGTCCAAAAATCAACGTCAGCCCAAGCACCACAGCCAGCAGCACAGCAACCGCCGCCGCCGTCCGGAGCAAGTTGGACGCCCGCAAGCGTCCGGGATGTGTATGAAGGGGGGCGATGCTCATGAGGGAATGTCCCCTACTGCTGTAAGGATTGCGTCTGCCAGCAGATCCGCCCACAGCCCGACTTGCGATTGTTCGCGGATTTGATCGTTTCGAATTTCAATCAGGCAATGCACAAGCTCACGGGGTTCTGCATGCGCTGGAATAAACCAATCGCCCTCAGTTTCGATCTGATAGGGCTTGTTCAACGCAAAGGTCATGTCAGGGCGGCGCTGCGCGATATGTGCCATCAATGCTTTGGCAGCACCGCCTGTACCGCGGCTTAAAAAGCCTGCCTGCCAAGGCCGGTCCTTCCCATCGAGATGCGGTGTAAAGGAATGGATCGAAAACGCGGCACGACGCGGACGGTTGGCAAAGAGCCGATTCAACTCTGCATCCATAGGTCGGAAGATTTCATCGACACGCATGGCCCGGCTCAATTCGGTGATCGCGCTGTTCCCCGGCACCTCAACCTGGTCGCTGATCGCAGGGACCGCCAAGGGGCTGTCAGGGGGACGGTTACAGTCAAATACCAGCCGTGAGTAATTTTGGACGACGAGAGGCGCGTTCAACTGTTCAGCCAACTGGCGCGCTACATTCTGAGCACCAATGTCCCAGCCGCGGTGGCTTTCAATGACGTCGCGGTGGACGCCCAAATCTCCAAGCATCTCGGGGACCGCATTGCCTGCATGCTCACACAGCAGCACGATCTCCGACGTGCTATCCGCATTAACGACGTCAATCGGCGCAGGATCGTTCGGCCCCAATAAGGTATGAGTACACAAATTCATGCAGCTTGGACCGCACGGTGTGTGTATCGTCTTATCATACCGAGCAGATCCTTGGGATCGTGCGGGTCGGCAATCAGATCCAGCATTTTGCTTGGGGCGCCGTCAGTCGCTTTTTGATGCAGCCAGCGTGTGGCCGAGAAATCCTCGACCACAAAGCCAACACCATCAAAAACCGTGATCTGATCTTCGGAGGTTCGTCCCTTTTTAGAACCGGTTAGAACCTGCCACAGTTCGTTGACCGCGTGATCCGGGTCGAGTTGCTGGATATCGCCCTCGATGCGCGCCTGTTTTGCGTACTCTACAGAAATGTCATTGCGCATCAGAATATCCTGTAGCCGATACTCGCAGCGGTTTTAGCTGATTTGGGGGCCAGTATACGCGTCACCATCGCCGATGTTGCCACCGTGCGAAGCGCCGTCAGAAGGGTCATTTCAGAAATGAGTCGTCGATAGCCGGTATTAACAGAGTCCAGCACACCAACGGCGGTTAGGGTTTGCAGGCCGACCTTGGTGTTCGATGGGTGCCCGTTCACGGATTTGAAGGTGTGATCCACACCATCAGAGGTTGGCATCAGTTCAATCACACCGACCTTAGAATGGGACGCAACGCGCGGTGTTTTGTCAAATACCGGCCAGCGTTTGAAATCGGCTTCGATCATATTGGCCAATTCCGCAAGGCAGTCCCGTAGGCCATGCTTGTGGACCAGGTCCCGCATGTTTTCGACGCTGACAAATGGAACTAATGCTCTGTCAGAGGGCGCACTCATCAGTATGTTCCTTCATACGCGGCGCATTTCTGTGCTGTGTCCATGTCTTTTACCGCGTCGATTTCTGCAGCCTTATGGGCGGCGTAGACGCTCGCGAAATCTGGTCCGAACCAACTGGTGACGGTCGTATCCGCCTGAAACGCCTCAAGGGCGGCCTCAAGCGTTTCGGGCAGGCGCACAAAACCACGCGCCGTGAGATCATCCGCTGACAGAAGCGACAGGTCTTCCTCGGTCGGCGCAGGCGCTTTCAGCCCATCTTCGATCCCCTGAACACCAGCATGTACAACAGCGGCCAAAGCCAGGTAGGGCGACGCCGCTGCATCCGCCGCGCGGTATTCAATGTTGAATTGTCTGGCGATTGAAGCGGGGTCCTTTGCCGTCACAGGGCAGACCCTTAACGAGGCCTCGCGGTCTCGGAACCCGAGATTGTTATACGCAGCCGACCACCGGTGCGGAGTAAGGCGTTCGTATGACACGACAGACGGTGCTGTCAGCGCTAAAATGTTAGGTAGGTATTTTAGCACGCCAGCAGCGAACCCATCAGTAAGTCTGGACATCCCGCAGGGGCCGCTTGCATCAAATGTGACCGGCTCACCGGCATCGTCGACAAAGCTCATGTGGATATGAACGCCATTGCCGACGCTCGCCACATCGCGGATTGGCGTAAAGGTTGCGGCCTCACCCAGGTGACGCGCTGCCGAGCGAGTAAGCTCGCGCAGGATTACTGCCTCATCTGCCGAGCGCACACCTTTGGCAGGGCCGATAACGACCTCGTATTGATTGGGGCCGAATTCCTTCATGATACTGTCTGGCTCGAGCCCGTTTTCGGCTAGTGTCGCCATCAGCACTTCGCAAAGCTTCCGCTGAATCTCGAACCCTTCGCGTCCGTATCCCTGGTTTTCCACCGCCGGTGGGCTTTTCAGTTGAAACTCGTGCTCGAACGCCGAGATCAGATGAACGCCTGCTACATCATGCAGGCGCTTCAGCGCGGATTTGAGGATAGCGCGCGTACAAAAGGCCCAAGGATCCCCGTCAAGCGTGACGACATCGCCCATCAGGAAATGCTCGGTCACATCTCCAAATGTCGCCCGGGCCTCTGCGTTTGCATCGGGAATCAAAAGCAAATCACCTAGCGCGCCGAACGGGCTGTCAGCGATTATGTCGAAACAGGTGATCTGCACATTGGTAGGGGTCCAGCCGACCCCCCGCACCAGCCGTTTTTCCAACTGATCAGCGGGAAAGGCTTTGCCGCGCACCTTTCCGGCAACATCGGATATGGCAGCAAAAATTAGCGGCAGGGTCATTTTTCATTTTCCTCTTGAGTAAAGCGCAAAGCATCCCAGGCCTTGATGCGGTCTCGGGTCTGTTCCCAGTTGTCCTCGGCAATCCGCGTCACGATGGCCTCGGTCACCGAGAGAGCCGCCGAGTAAGTATCCCACAAGGTGCCGCTATCAATTGGCACCGGCATGACCTCATGGGCGTGTTTGGCAATCGGTGAAATCCATTTGTCCGTCATCAGGATCACACGGGCATTCCGATCGCGTGAGGCAACAAGCGACAGCTGCTCCAGCGCCGGTTGGTAGCGGCGAAAATCAACAGCATAAAGGATATCCCCGGGCCGCATCCGCAACAGATATTCTGGCCAGCCTTCAGGCGTATCAGGCAGATGAAACACATCCTTGCGGATCTGACGCAGGTGGAACGAAAGATGCTTGGCGATCGTATCGCTGATCCGGCCACCCAGCACGTAAACGCTGCGTTTCGGGTCGGTCAGAAGGGTGCAGATCTGGTTAAACTGATCTTCGGTGATAGCATCAGCCGCCATGGCCATCTGGCTGGCCGATTTGGAAATAAAGTCCTTCAGATATCCCCCATGAACGGGCCGTTCCGCCTGGTGGAGTTGAACAGGCGAGCGGTGCCCTTCTTTCAATTCCGCGATAAGATCACGTTGGAAATCCTGATATCCATCAAGTCCAATCTTGGTAACAAACCGTGAGATTGAAGGCGGTGACACCTCGGCGTGTTTTGCCAGCTCCTGGATCGAGGAAAGGCCAGCAAATGGGTAATCCGACAGGATAGCTGCAGCAAGTTTGCGCTCTCCGCTGGTTAGCATATCGGCTGCGTTTTCGATGCGGTCTCTGATCAACATGCGCTATATGGTGGTGGAAAAATATTTTCTGTCAATCTAAATTGAATTGACTTTGGAATTTTATTTTCTTTTAGTATGGACGTCATGATCCCCCTCATTCATAAAATTAGACCTCTTGGGCATACATTTGAAAGCAGAGACAGACATGGAATTGACCCGCGATCTTCCACTAGAACATGACCAATCGGGATTGCTGTTTATTGACGTGCAGAACTTTGCAGCCCACAGGGATGGTGCCGAATTCGAAGGGCTGACAAATGCCGAGTTTGACGCAAAGTTTGGCTGGTTTTTTGAGCAGCTGAAATCCCGTATCGTACCTAATATGCAAGCCTTGCAAAAGGGATTTCGCGCGGCGGGAATCGAGGTTCTTTACACAACGATTGAAAGTCTGACCAAAGACGGGCGCGACAGATCTCTGGATTACAAAATCACGGGCTTCAACGTGCCCAAAGGATCCTGGGACGGCAAGGTGATCGACGAACTGGCACCAGCCGATGATGAGATCGTGTTTCCAAAATCTTCGTCCTCAGTCTTTGTCTCGACCCACATAGATTACGTGCTGCGCAATCTCGGCATAAAGCAATTGGTGCTGGCAGGGATCGTGACCGATCAATGCGTCGAAAGCGCAATTCGCGATGCCTGTGATCTGGGCTATCTGGTCACCCAAGTGACGGATGCCTGCATGACCTACACGCAAGAGCGTCACGACAATTCCCTGCAAACGATCAAAGGCTACTGCCGTCAGGTGACGACAACCGAACTGCTTGACGAAATCGGTCGTGGCTAGGTCGGTGAGGCGCCCAGCCGATCCGTTTGACGGCGCGTCTCAGGCGTTACCCACACCCGTTTTCTCGCCAAATTCCGATTTTTCCCTGCGCGTCAGTCCAACCTGTCATCATCCAAAAAATCGCTCAGAAATATTTGGCGAGGCACACTCAAAACAGCATGTGAGATCAGAGACAAACCCACACTTTTCGGTAAAACGTCCAAGCATTATCTGCCCTCACCACATGTTTTCCTTGATGCAGCGAATGTCAGTTTCAGAGTGACATAGTAAAAAGGCTACATAAGTGGTCACGGATTTGCCGATACACAAAGCAAATGCCAGCTTGAAACCAATTTTTTGATCGGTATCGGGGCCTTGGGAACAGCGGTAAGGCCACGAGCGTTGTAATTGCGTCTCCAAGTGGTTATATAGGAACCACTAAAGTTCTGGTTTTCTGCAGCCCAGGCGTATCGCCTGCTAGAGTGAACTAAGTTCTTCCATCATGAAAATTCAGCTGTCACGTCCTCTACTTGGATATGATGTTTGGGAAAGTTGCCGATGTTATCGCGCACGACCACATCGCTTGTGACGTTAGTTGATCCGTTTGTGGTGATCAGACGCACCGATGGCTTGCCAATAAACCACAACGCAACCGTTGATCAAATGAGCTTCCGATAGGCAAGAACTGCGCCTATCGACCATCGCGTCCTGGGAATGGCCTGGGCGCAAGATCAAGATTGCGCAGAAAGACATAAAACAGCGAGGCGGCGCTTTCTCCGCCAGAGGATCTAAAATGACATTTCCAGAATGGACGAAACCAGGCATCTACGGTGCTTTGTGTGGTGCGGTTGCGGTCTCAATCCTTGGCTTTACCTGGGGCGGATGGACAACCAGCGGCAGCGCTCAAGAGTTGGCGAAAGACCATGCTAGCGAAGAAGTAACGCTTGCGATGGTGCCGGTCTGCCTGAACAGGTCAACCGCTGACCCCAAGCGCGAAGAAATAATCGAAACACTGCAAGAGGCCTCGGGCTTCAACCGCCGCAAGGCCATGATGGATACAGGTTGGGCAACACTGCCGGGGTCAGATTCGCCAAGCCGCGACCTCGCAGATGCCTGTATCGCGGGGCTTGAGCTGGATGGATCATAAGGCAAAGGCAATGCCGCAACTCTTTCGGACGACTTGGCGCGCAAATCTGTTACTAGGCATTCAGATGAGTGCGGCGCTGATCGGGTTTACACTCGGTGCTTTGCTTTTATTTTCGATGCCTGCATTCGCTCAATCTACATCGCAATCGGTGCCAGAAAATGCCACTGCAACGAGTTACGGTGACGGTTGGAAATGCAACGCCGGGTATAGGTTGAGTGGCGACGTCTGCGCAGCTGTCGTAGTGCCAGAAAATGCCTATCCGACCAACCGTACCTATGGTTTGGGTTGGGAATGTCTTCATGGTTTTCGCGAGAACGATGAAGCGACCTGTGTTGCGGTGATTGTACCCGATGGCGGATTCCTTGATTCATCAGGTGAACGTTGGCATTGCTCTCGCGGTTTTCTCAAAATCGACGATACGTGCCAAGAAATTGTCGTACCCGCAAACGCTTATCTGGCTGATACGACCTATGGACCCGCGTGGGAATGCAAACGTGGGTTCGAAGCATTGGACGACCGTTGCGTCGCCATTGTGGTCCCGGCCAACGCGTATTTGAATTCATCAGGATACGGCCAACCTTGGACATGTGAACGTGGATATTTTGTACAGGATGGCACGTGCGCGGCCGTCGTGATCCCTGAACATGCCTACTTGGACGATGCAACGTACGGCACGGGATGGAAGTGCGAGCGGGGATACGCGACCTCAGGTGTGAATTGCGAAACAATAGAGCTTCCTGCGAATGCCCATCTTGACAGGTCCGGAAACCGTTGGAACTGCAACAAGAATTTCAAGTCATCTAAAGGCCTGTGCGTTCTCGATAACTGAGCGCGCGGCGCGACTATTTCGACTTTGGTATCCGATGGTGACGACCGTGTTGCCTTGGGTGTCGACCACACAAAGGAAACATCATGAAAACCGACTTTAACGTGGCAAACACGATCCGTCGTCCTGTTAGCGGGGCGCAGGCGCCGCCATTTACCAGCGACGAACCCATAAGATCAACTTCTGCCACTCAGATCATCTTGCCGCCAACTGCGATTGTCTATTGCCAAGGTAACTTTGCCAAGGCGGATGGCAAAACTGCAAATGGCCTCGTTCGCCATTCAGAGGCCTATAGGATCCTGTCTGTCATAGATAGCGATCACGACGGCAAAGACAGCGGGTTGGTTCTTGACGATACTGTAAACCACATTCCGGTCTTCAGAAGTCTGGACGCTGCTGTTGTCCATGAAGCTGTAATCCCGGATACCCTCATTTACGGGATGGCACCATCTACGGGCAGGCTCTCATCGACAGATCGTGACGTTGTTCTCGACGCGATATCACTTGGTATGAACATCGTCAGTGGATTGCATGAGTATCTGGGCGATGATCCAGAAATCGCCTCTTTTGCGGCCGAACGCAAAGTCACCATCCGAGATATTCGCAAACCTAAACCCAGCAAGGATATGCGCCTGTTCGATGGGAGTATTTCTGGTGTGAAAGCACTGCGCATAGCGGTTCTTGGGACCGACTGCGCCATCGGAAAGCGGACAACAGCGACTGTTTTAGCCCGTGCCTTGAACACAAGAGGCATCAAGACTGTCCTTGTTGGTACGGGCCAGACAGGTTTGATGCAGGGTGCAAAATATGGGGTGGCAATGGATGCCGTACCACCGCAGTTCTGTTGCGGCGAACTTGAAGGCGCGATCGTCGACGCTTCCGAGTCTGAACGACCCGATGTCATATTGATCGAAGGTCAAGGGGCGTTGAGCCATCCGGCATTCTGCACATCCGCCTTTATCCTGCGGGGCAGCCAGCCGGACGCCGTAATCCTCCAGCACGCTCCAAAGCGCGCGCATCGCTGTGACTTTCCCAATATGCCGATGCCCAAGCCTGCAAGTGAGATTGCCCTAATCGAAGCATTTGCTGACACAAAGGTCATTGGTGTCACGCTCAATCATGAGGGGATGTCCGAGGCCGAGGTAACCGACACGATCGCCGCACAGTCACAAATACTCGGGCTGCCTGTAACGGATGTACTCAGCCGGCCGGCTTCGCATTTGCTTGCAATGGTTGTTGCCGCTTACCCTGGGTTACGTCACTCCACACCCGTGGCTGCGATATGAGTACCCCTCGCATTGAGGTGCATCTGAGCAAGATACGTCACAATGCGAAGACTGTTGTCGAGCGCCTCAAGACACGCGGCATCGGTGTCACCGGTGTGACCAAGGCAGTGTGCGGGCATCCGGCCATCGCTCAGGCAATGCTCGACGGCGGCGCTGTGGGGCTTGCGGAAGCGCGGCTTAGTAACGTGCGAAGGTTACGCAACGCGGGCATGACATGCCCGATCACATTGATCCGTACACCAACGCTGAGCCAGGTCGATCAGGTCATCCAATACTGTGAGGCGAGCTACAATACAGAAATCCTCGTGATTACCGCTCTGGCCGCCGCCGCGATCCGGAAAGACTGCATTCACGGCATTATCCTGATGGTTGAGATGGGCGATCTGCGCGAAGGGATCATGCCAAAGGACCTCGGCTCGGTTGCACAGCAAGTGGTGGACATGCCCGGCGTTACGCTGAAAGGCATCGGAGCGAACTTTGCATGTCTGGGGGGAATTGCCCCGAATGCTGCAGATATGGAGGCCCTATCTGAACTGGCGAATGAAACAGAGGGGCAGTGTGGTCCCTTCCTTCACACGGTATCTGGCGGAAACTCGGCCAACCTTCCTTGGGCCCTCGGCGGACACCCAGTTTGTCGCATCAATGATCTAAGGCTGGGGGAAGCAATACTTCTGGGCGTTGATCCGGTTTCCGGAGATCAGATAGGCGGGATGTATACAGATGCATTTACGCTTGTCGCTGAGGTAATTGAAACAGGGTCCAAACCTGCATCTCACCCTCAGAGCATCTGCGATCCGGTATTCAAAAGACTTCACCTCGTCCCGAAAAGCGGACAGAGCACACAAATAATCCTGGCCGTTGGTCAGCAAGATACGGACATTTTGGGGCTTTCGATGCCCCCTGGATATAGGCTTATTGGTGCAACAAGCGATCATCTTGTCGTTGGCACTTACCATTCGACGCAAAGCGTAGGATCGGAAATGAAGTTCCAAATGAACTATAGTGCATTGATGAATGCTATGTCCGCTCCTGACGTTAAGACAAAGCTGCTCCGTGGCAGTCATTCACGACACGCGCATGTCTCTCAAGGATCAGGCAATCACCTGGCATCGATTTGAACACTCAACTGATAAATGAACCGTTGAAAACGGTTAGGAGAATAACCATTGGCAAAGCTGACAAAAAAAACTGTCTTCAATGCACACGTTCCCAAGGCGGAAACACCGATGGACAAAACAACGCGGATCGTTAGAGAAATGGTCAACGAAGAAGCAGAGCAAAGACAGATCAAGAATGCCCGGCTCCGCAAAACTCGGCTCGAAAGGGATGCGAATACATTATCTGAAGCCTGTCCGCCGAAGCCCGTCAAAAAGCGGTGACAGGATTGTCGCCCCTTCTTTTTGCCCGACTTGAATGATCGAAACACGAACAAAGCGGCTAGCGAGCATTGTTTTTCCCATGCATCAATCGCACCCATACTCATTTTACGGATACTGCCATGACAATCTCAGATGAGAGCTCAGAAAAAATTCACTATATCTGCCAGACATACGTAGAAAATAAGCCCGGTCGCGGAGGGCAAGGAAGCTTGAAAATTGGCAAGCAATTTGAATACTCCACGGCGGCGGAAGCACAAAACAGAGCAGAAAGGGAAGCGCTATCCGACGATTGCGCTGGCGCTGATGCCTACATGGTCAGTGAGGACCCGAACAGTGGCGAGGTCGGGGCGCCAAGCTTCATCATTAGGCTTGGAAATGTTCCGGAATTTGATGAGTTTTAGATCTTGAGCAGGCTTCAGTTTAACTCTCTAAACTCACCTTGATTGCGGCATTAGATCGACAAAAAGCAAATCTATTTGGTGCCAGAAAAACAGACCATTTTGGGCGTGGGTTTTGCCAAGAAACTGAGCCATGAATACCGGAAAAAGCAGATATTAGTGTAGGCGCAGCGAGAAATCCCAAGGTGCAGGTCGGGCTCGTTTGATACTTTCGTGGTATCCAGCGTAAAGGATCGTTCTCTTACTTCGAGCCAGATTTTGACGTGAAGGCCAAAGCGATCTGGCCTTTCATATTGTGCAACAACTAGATTGAGTAGAGGTATTGCGCATCTGGGACATACGTCAGATTTGTTCGACCTTCACGGAATCAAGCGGGTAGAAGGCGACATGGCCTTTGATGTCTAAGGCAGAATGGATCGGGTCTTCATAGCTCCAAGCAGCGTTTTCAGTGACCGAGGATTTGTTGACGATCGAAAAATGCGTGGCTTGGCCCTTGTGTTTGCACTGCGTGACCTTGTCGGTAACATCCAGAAATGCCATCGCGATATCGGTACGAGGGAAATAGATGACCGGATCAAGATCGCCCTCGAGCAATTCCAGAGCATTTGTGGTTTCACCCAGAATGGCGCCTCCTGAACGGACGCTCCATTTGCCTGGTGTCTTGCGAATGGTGATCTCGGTCATCTTTGCTCTTTCCTCTGGTCCGGTTTCCCGCTTGTCCACTGCCCGGTATATGTAACGATGCGGTGTCAGATCGGTGCGGTTGCGGCATCCAACCACAGTTGGGCGTCATCTCCCAGCCTTGGTCGAACTTTTTCGGCAACTTCGCGGTGATATGCGTTCAGCCAGTCGCGTTCGACTGCCGTCAGCATATCGGTCAGAACCAAGCGTCGGTCGATAGGGACATAGGTCAATGTGCGCCATTCCAACATGGGACGTTCCGCGTCACCACTGGGCAGGGTAGGGGCAGATTGCACCACCAAAAGGTTTTCAATCCGGATTCCAAAGGCACCTTCGCGGTAATAACCCGGCTCATTCGACAAGATCATGCCCGGCAGCAAGGGCTCATGGCTGGCTTTGGACAGACGCTGAGGACCCTCATGCACACTCAGATAGGCACCGACGCCGTGCCCGACACCGTGATTAAAGTCCTGACCCGCTGCCCATAGGGGCACACGCGCCACGGATTCGATATCACGTCCAGCCAACCCGGCAGGCCAGCGCAGCATAGACATGGCGATCATGCCTTTCAGCACGCGAGTAAAGCAGGCTTTTTCTTCTTCACCCACATTGCCGATAGCAATGGTCCGGGTAATATCAGTCGTGCCATCCAAATATTGTCCGCCGCTGTCCAGCACCAGGATATGACCGTCTTGCAGCAGGCTGTCGGTTTCCTCGGTCACCCGGTAATGCATGATCGCGCCATTGGGTCCTGTCCCTGCAATCGTATCGAACGAGATATCTTGCAGGGCATTATCCTTGCGCCGGTTCTCCTCAAGCCGAGTGACCACCTGCGTTTCCGTAACATTGCCAGCGGCTTGCGCATCCAGCCAGCATAGCGTTTCGATCACAGCGACAGCATCGCGCAGATGTGCCTCGGCACTGCCTGCGATTTCGGCAGGGTTCTTGCAGGCTTTGGGCAGCGCACAAGGGTCGCCGCCATCGACCATCTGCCCTTCTAGCACATCGGCCACTGCCTGTGGCAGCGTACCAAGATCAACCTGAACCTTACCGTCAAGCGCTGCGACAGCCGTCAAAAACGTGTCCGGCGCATGAACTGTGACTGAATCGGCCATCGCCACGTTCAGCTTTTGGTGCGCCATGAACAGATCCACGCGGCCATCCGCATGCAGTATAGCAAACCCATGCGCCACCGGGTTGTACCCGATATCGGAGCCCCGAATATTCAACAACCACATGATCGAATCGGGCAGGGTAATCACCGCTGCGCCACAGCCCGCGTCCTGCAGGGACTGCGCCAGACGCGCGATTTTGCTGTCTGCGCTTTCGCCCGCGAATTCGATCGGGTGCAGCTTTACCGGGTTCATTGGTGGATCGGGTTGATCCCGCCAAACCCGGTCCACCAGATTGTCGCTGCGCACCAGTGTAATATCTCGGCCTTCAAGGTCGGTCTGCGTTTTCGCGATCTGACCCGCCGAATGTAGCCACGGATCAAAGCCAACCCGACCACCCTGCGGGAGTTGTTCCTTTAGCCACGCGGCAAGGCTGACCTCGGGCCATGGAACAGGTGTGTAATCGGCGGCGACCTGCGCTTTGACCTGCGTGCGATAACGTCCGTCAATGAAGACGCCGGCCTTATCTGCCAAAACCACGCAAAACCCGGCCGAACCTGTGAACCCGGTCAGCCAGGCAAGCCGTTCGTCGCGCGGGGCCACATACTCGCCTTGATGCACATCCGCGCGCGGGACCAAGAAACCGTCCAACCCGTCGCGTGCCAATTCGGTCCGCAGATCGGCCAGCCGGGGCGGGCCCTGTTCCGGCCGTGCGGTCACGGCGAAGGACTGAAACATGTCATACCTCTATCAGTTTGGAGCGCGCGACGCCATGTTATGGAAAAGGCGATTCAGCCTACTCTCTTCATTCCCATCACCCGTGCCCGTGCGCGCGGATCACTGTCAAACAGAGCGGCCAGTTGCTCGGTCATGGCTCCGGCCAGTTGCTCGACATCCGTGATGGTCACGGCGCGGTCGTAATACCGGGTCACGTCATGGCCGATGCCGATGGCAAGCAATTCCACCATCTTGCGCTTTTCGACCATCCCGATCACATCGCGCAGGTGCTTTTCCAGATAGTTTGCTGGGTTCACGCTGAGCGTTGAATCATCGACCGGCGCCCCGTCCGAGATTACCATCAAAATCTTGCGCTGCTCGCGCCGTGCCGTCATCCGGCGATGCGCCCATTCCAGCGCCTCGCCGTCGATATTTTCCTTCAGCAGACCTTCTTTCATCATCAGCCCCAGATTGGGTCGGGCGCGACGCCACGGGGCATCCGCGCCTTTGTAGATGATATGGCGTAGATCGTTCAGACGACCGGGCTGCTGTGGGCGGCCATCGTTCAGCCAGGCCTCGCGCGCCAGCCCGCCTTTCCACGCCCGCGTGGTAAAGCCCAGAATCTCGACCTTGACGTTGCAGCGTTCCAGCGTGCGTGCCAGAACATCCGCGCAGATCGCCGCGATCGAAATAGGTCGCCCGCGCATCGAGCCCGAATTATCCAACAGCAGCGTCACCACCGTATCGCGGAACTCAGTGTCCTTTTCGACCTTAAAGCTCAGCGGTGTGGTTGGGCTTGCAACAACACGCGCCAGACGGCCCGCGTCCAGTATGCCTTCTTCGCGGTCGAACTCCCAGCTGCGGTTCTGTTGCGCCTGCAACCGGCGCTGCAATTTGTTGGCCAAACGGCTGACCGCGCCTTTCAGCGGTTCTAGCTGTTGATCCAGATAGGCCCGAAGGCGTTCCAGCTCAGCGGGCTCCGCCAGATCCTCGGCGGCGATCTCTTCGTCATGGGTGCTCAGGTAGACCTTATAGTCGGGATCAGCATCGGATGCAGGCGGAGGGGCAGGCGGCTCCAGCGGGGCCTCGCCCTCGGGCATCTCGGCCTCTTCTCCCATTTCATCCTCGGCCATCTCATCCATGGAGACTTGGGCCTGAGACTGATCCTGCTGTTCTTCCTGTGACTGCTCAGGGGTCGCATCCGCGTCCTGTTCGTCCTGATCATCCTGGCCAGTGCTGTCGGGGTCGGGCTGTTCTTCGGCGTCGTCTTCGGCCTGATCTTCCTGATCTTCGTCCAGCTCATCCGGGTCATCGCCCAGCTGATCGCCATAGCCCAGATCCTTGATCATCTGGCGTGCAAACTTGGCGAATTCGGCCTGATCCGAAAGCACCTCGTCAAGGTTCTCCAGTACGCCCCCTGCCTGATCTTCGATAAACCCGCGCCACAGGTTCATGACATTGTCAGCCGCAGGCGGCAGGTCGCGACCAGTGGCCAGATGCCGGATCAGATAGCCGGCGGCCACCGAAAGAGGCGCGTCAGCTGGCTGTTTGCATTGATCATACCCACGCCGGATCGCTTCGTGCCCGATCTTGACGTCGATGTTGGACGCAGTGCCTGGCATGTCCCGCGCACCCATCGCTTCGCACCGGGCAACCTCCATCGCCTCGTACAGATCGCGGGCCATGTCACCTGGAGGCGCATAGCGATTATGAGTAGCATCATCGTGATAGCGTCGCTGCAAAGCCAAAGCATCCGCGGTCCCGCGCGCCAACAGAACCTCTTCCCGCGTCATGCGCCGCGAGACCTGAGGCAACCGCATCGACTCACCCGACAGGCCCGACGGGTCAACCGTATAGCTCACCGTGAGTTCCGGATCGTCGGCCATCACTTTGGTGGCTTCGGCCAGAGCTTTCTTGAACGGATCAGCGGGGTTGTCTTTGGGTTTGCTCATCGGTGGCAGGTCCGGTCTTGTTCTACTCGGGCAACCTAGAGCCAATCATAGGTCTTGACCATAGGGTCGGCTTTGTTTTCCGGGTAATCAGCAGCACGCCCGAATTGCAATACGCCGGACCTGTAGAAAAGGGGCAACGCCCGGCTTCTGCGTGGCCTGTGATTCTAACTGGGGGTGACTTTTCCGTCAGTACAATGCAAAACGAACGGTACACGAACGCGTGATATAGTTATTTGTTTGGGACGGTTTTATGGGACTCAGAAGACAATTTCGAAAATTGTTCGGGATCAAAAGACAGACCGTAGAATTACAGCCCTCCGGCTGGCTAGCCGAGAATGTTTTCTGTCAGTCACCCTCAACGCCGCTGAGTGAGATAGTTCACGTTTTCGATCCCAAATACAAAGATCCTGACCCAGTCAACCTGGTGCATATCGTCAATTTCTTTTCTGTCGACGGAACGATGAATGATGTCCAGCGCGCTACGTTGGATAGCATGGTGACTGCCAAATCAGATCCGTTGGCTGGTGAAGGTGAAACAACTTTGGTGCAGGTTTCGGTGCATGGGGACGAAGATCTGATTCAGGCCCATTACGGCCTGCAAGTTGCGACAAAACTGGAACGCACGGTTCTGGATGTCGGAACGTTTCGAATTCCTCGGCCTTTGCCACTTTTGTTTGATATTCTGGAAAAGGGTGCATCCGTTGCGAAACCCGGAGATTTTGTAATCTACACTAATGCAGATATTTGTCTTCAGCCCTATTTTTATGGCGCGGTACGTCAGCTTATTGCGGGTGGTTTCGATGCCATCACGATCAATCGTCGGACATTTGGCGATGCGCATGGGTTTTCCCATGACCCCCTATCTATGGGCGAGGTCGGTATGCAGCATCCGGGTTTCGACTGCTTTGTTTTTTCCAAAGAAGTTTTCGATCAATTTGTCCGTACAGATTCCTGCCTCGGGATGTCTGGGGTCATACAACCAATGCTATTCAACCTCGCTGCGCACTCGAAACGAATGCTGATGCTCAAGAATGTCAGTCTGACGTTTCATTTCGGCGATGATCGGCCGTGGAAAACCCAGGACTTTGATGATTATGCCTTGCATAACTTCACAGAGGCGGCGGATAGTTTAACCAAATTGGCGGAAGACGTCAGTAAACGCGGTCATCTTCGCGAGTTCTGTGACAATCACATTGGAATCTGGAAACTTGACGACGATGGACTGCTGGCTCCAGATGCGGCTCAAGAAGTTGCACAGGCACATTTGGCCAATAATGCATAAAGGCTAGCTTTCGTAGCTTTTGATGATGTGGCCCTGCCAGAGCTTCCGAAAGCCCGTGCCACGCACAAGCCCCCGGAAATTCCGTATATTTTGTTATCCCAAGCTGGTGCTTGCAGCGCTTTCCGGGAGTTCCTCGTCAAAACACCGCTGATAGAACTCGGCCACTGTCTGGCGCTCCAGCTCGTCGCATTTGTTCAGAAAGGATAGGCGGAAAGCATAGCCGACATTGCGGAAAATCTCGGCGTTTTGGGCCCAGTTGATTACCGTTCGGGGGCTCATCACGGTCGAAAGATCACCGTTCATGAACGCGGTCCGAGTCAGATCGGCAACGGTGACCATCTGAGCGACGATCTTGCGGCCCTCGGCCGTGTTGTAGTGCGGCGCTTTGGACAGAACGATCATCGTTTCTGCGTCATGGCTAAGGTAGTTCAGCGTCGCGACCAGAGACCAACGGTCCATCTGGGCTTGGTTGATCTGTTGTGTGCCGTGATACAGGCCGGTCGTGTCACCCAGGCCAACAGTATTGGCGGTGGCAAACAGGCGGAAATACTTGTGCGGGGTCAGAATCTCGTTCTGGTCCAGCAGGGTCAGGCTGCCATTGGTTTCCAGAACGCGCTGGATCACAAACATCACGTCTGCGCGCCCGGCATCGTATTCGTCAAAGACGATCGCAACAGGGTTACGCAGAGCCCAGGGCAGAATTCCTTCGTGGAAATCCGTAACCTGCTTGCCGTCGCGCAGTTTGATCGCGTCCTTGCCGATCAGGTCGATCCGGCTGATATGGCTGTCGAGATTCACACGCACAGCCGGCCAATTCAGGCGTGCGGCAACCTGTTCGATATGGGTCGATTTACCGGTGCCGTGATAACCCTGAATCATCACGCGGCGATTATGGGTAAACCCTGCGAGGATTGCCAGCGTCGTATCTGGGTCGAACTTATATGTCGGGTCGATCTCGGGAACCCGTTCTGTCTGTTCGTAAAAGCGTTTGACCTGCATGTCAGAATCGATGCCGAACACATCTCGGACCGAAATCTCTTCTGTTGGTTTTGCGTTTGCGTCAATCGGCCAATCCATGCCTGTCGTCCTTATCCTGATACCGCGGCCCCCGCGCGGGCTTCTGAACCCGTGTGTGGTGCAACATATTGCGGGTAAGGGCAAGGGGAAGCGGCGAGGCTAAAAGGCTGGGGCGCAGTTTCATTCATATTGACGCACTCGGCACACCGCCTCCGTTCGTTTCAGATAAAGGGACAGTGCCCAATCGGTTTACACATAAGGAGATGGTCTTGGTGAAATTGCACTCTTACATTAGGCGATATTGTTGGCCGGCAGGCAACAATATGCATTCAAATATGAAAATATCACTTAGTTTGGGGGTAACTGTGTTTTAGACTGAACATATTGGTGAGTTTTGATGGGTTACGAGTGAGGTGGTTTATGAGAAGCTTGGTTCAGGCTGCTTTCAGTTCTGTACATTCCATGGTCATTTGTTGGCGCATTCGGTCGTCAGCATCCTGGGACTGACCAATGGCTTTTGATGCCCTTCTCCATACTGTCAACAGCACCGGCCGCGGAGACCTGATCGTTCAGGACACGACCGTTCCTGCCATTATCTCTGGCTCTACGATCTCGTTCGATGGTGGGGCAACGTTCCAGACCTACACATATCTTGGCCAAGGCAATTACCGTGGCACAGGGGAATCTGGCGAGTTCATTCGGGTGGGCGGCCAGGTTTATGCCTGGGACACGGCGAACCCGACGGGCCCGATGACATTGGGGAACTGGAAGATCACGACCTCGGACCTTGATCCAACAGACCCACCCTGTTTTGTTTCCGGGACTTTGATTGATACCGACAACGGACCGGTCCCGGTCGAGAAATTGGTTGTTGGCGACAGGGTGCTCGTCTCGAATGGCGGGGCACTGCCTATTGTCTGGATCGGCAAAAGGGCTCTTAGCACTATGGCTTTGCACAGCAGGCCAAAGTTCAGACCTGTCTGCATCCGGAGAAATGCCCTGGGCAAAGGGGTGCCGGATCAGGATTTGTACGTGTCGCCTCAGCATCGGATCGTGCTGGAAGGCTGGCGGGCCGAGTTATTGTTTGGCGAAGCAAAGGTTTTTTCGGCTGCCATCCATTTGGTCAATGGCGATACGGTCTATCAAGTGTCGCCCGATAAGCCGGTAGAATATTTTCACATTGCCTGCGAACGGCACGAGATTTTGACATCCAATGGCGTGCGCAGCGAAAGCCTGTTTCTGGGCGACAGGGCGCTGCAATCCTTTCACCGCGAAGACGTCGACGAATTGCGCGCGCTATTCCCTGAACTGTGTGCTGAGGCGTTGGTTCCACGAACGCGGTTACGTTGCTTGAAACGCCCCGAAGTGCTGGCGCTGCAGGGTATGGCCAGCAATTAAAACGCCTATTTAAAGTTCCGGCTGTCTTTGATCTGGTCCCAGGCCCAGACAACCTCTTGCAGCTGCTCTTCCTGCGAGCGGTCGCCGCCGTTCATATCGGGGTGCAACACCTTGATCAGCTTTTTATAGGTCTTTCGGATTTCGGCCTTGGACCAGCTGTCATTGGCTTCCAGAATCTCGATAGCGCGACGTTCGGTCGGGGGCAGGCGGCGGCCGCCTCCGCCTGTAGTGCGCCCTTTGTTCTGGGTACTGTTCGCGCCCAGCACCTGGTGCGGGTCTTCGATTCCCAAACGGGCCCAGGCACGTGCCTCGGGATCGCCCATGGGTTTGGTTTCACGCTCCCAGACTTTGTCCTTAGACTGTTGAGCATTCATTTCGGCCTCGGTCGTGCCGTCGAAGAAATTCCATTTCTGGTTATACTCGCGCACATGCTGCTGGCAGAACCAGAAGAAATCATCCAAAACATCCGGTGCTTTCGGGGCCCGAAATTTACCAGGCTCTTCACAGCCCTCATGGTCACAGATTCGCACCGAAGTTTCAGACGCGCCAGACATACCACGCCGTCCACGCGGGTTTTTTTTCTTGGCGCTGGAGACGGACATATCGAATCCAAATGGGTCTGATTTCGTCATGCTATGATCCTTAAGAACGCATCTTCTCGACTCGGAGGCAGCAGTTTAGTCTAAGCAGCCGAAAGTAGAAGAGGGGGGCGGTAATATTTTTGCCGCTGAGCGTAAAAATGACCGTGACCGAAGAAATGCGAAGCCGCCTGCAATCGGCGTTTGATCCACATGAGCTTGAAATTGTTGACGACAGCGAAAGCCACCGCGGGCATGCTGGATTCCAAGAAGGTGGTGAAAGCCATTTCAACATCCGAATCCGCGCGGCTGCATTCGAGGGGCAATCTCGCGTTGCCCGCCACCGCGCAGTGCACAAGGCGCTTGGAGATATCGTGCCGCGGATCCATGCTCTGGCATTGGATATCGGTGTTTAGGCAGGCTTTTGTAACGCGGCCCGGAACGGTCGCACCCCTGCAGCGAAGACAATTCGCGGGTTTTGCCGTGATCGTTCAGAGATTGGCACAGGGTCGCGGGTTGGATAGGTGAAAGCCGCCGGTAATTTTTCGGCGTTTTGGTGATTTCGACCGGTTTCTTGCACTGATTGCAACAAATCAGGAAATTCAGCCTGAATGTGAAAACATTCCATGCATAACAGTTGCTCGAACGCGGGCCCTAATCTACCCTCCATTGACGGGATGTTTTTCAGGTATTTGGTTTTGAGAGTTCTTTTTGTGCAGGCTGGATTTGGGCCTGGGGGGGCAGAGAAAGTAATCGCCATGGTTTCAGGGCATTTTGCCCGGCGCGGTTGTGCTGTTCACGTTACCGGTTTTCAGATGCCGACCGATGGTCCCTATTTCCCGATGCATCTCGATGTTGAACTCAGCGTTGCAGAAAAGGCGACGGGACAGGCGTCACGTATTACGCATATCCGCTCTGTCATAAAGAAATTTCGACCGGACGTTGTAATCTCATTCCTGACCAAGGTGAATGTTCAGACTCTTCTGGCAAGCGTTGGAACCGGGATTCCCGTTATCATTTCTGAACGCAATAATCCGCTGCGGCAGGACGCACATCCCCTTTGGGCACCGCTTCAGGGGATTGCGGGGATAAAGGCAGCAAAGGTTGTCGGGCTGACACATCGCGGATTGGCGGATCTTCCCTTCACTTTGCGCAAGAAGGGGATGGTTATTCCGAACCCGATCCTCCCCTTTGAGCGAGTTGAAGCCTCTGGCACGAGGCAGGGTGTGCAACTGGTCGCGGTTGGCCGCCTCGTTCGGCAAAAAGGGTTCGACATGCTGCTGCAGGCGATGCAGCGCATTCATTCCCAAGCTCCAGATACCAGGCTGATTATCTATGGTGAGGGCAGCGAGCGGGAAAATCTGCAGAAACTGCGCGATGATCTGGGGCTACAGTCGGTTGCTCGGCTGCCCGGCAATACGATCGAGGTCGGGGAATGGGCGCAGCGCGCAGACATTCTGGTAGCGACCTCGCGGTTCGAAGGGTTTCACAATGTCGTCGCTGAGGCGGCGGTCAGCGGGATACCGGTCGTGTCTTTCAATTGCGATTACGGTCCGTCAGAGTTTATTCAAAACGGACGGAACGGATATCTGGTTCCCGTCAACGATGTCAGTGGTTTGGAACAGGCAGTGCTGAAGCTGATCCATGAACCCGACCTCAGGGCGCAGATGTCCAAGGTGTCACCTACGCTAAAGGCCGATCTGTCCCCGGATCAGGTCTTTGCCCAATGGGACACGTTAATTCGCGACGTCACGAGCTGAGATTCAAAACGCTACTCCTGACAGCCGTTTTTTTTGACAGGCCCGGTTAGGGCAATCAGGTTTTTTGACCTTCAGTCTCTGCAGTTTCGTCTTCCGATTTTTCTGTTTCAGCACCTTTCAGCGACAAAGGCGGCTCTTTGGCCTGTTCTGCAATGGGGGCCGGGGCCTGAACGGTATCGGGACCAGGAACAGGTTGAGCAAGAGCAACGCCATCCTTCGTTTCGGTCGGGCCAGGTGTCGGGGCAACAGGCATATCAATTTCACGGCGAAATATCAGGACATTGCGCCAGTTCACGGTGCTGCCGGTCAGGCCGGAGCGTTCCTCGCTGGGCAACAACTCGGCGCGTTGATATTCCCAGCCATCCTGCCCCATCTGGTTTAGCACTTGTTCAATAGAAGCAGCGAAACGTCCCTCGGCTGACTTTTCACCCTTGGTCTTGGCAGACTTTTGGGGGGAAGGGACAACTTTGTATTCGTAGCGGGGCATCGGAATTCCTACCTGTAAGTTCCGGGTAATCTAGCAGGTTGATCACAATGGGAAAGTCATCATAGCGCGGCGGGCGAATTCCGGCACATCTGCTGGTGCGGGCCTGGTGCCACAAATGACAAGCGGCGGGACTTTGCGCAAAGGCTAAAGTCCCGCCGCCGAAATCAGTAAAACCGAAAGATCTACGATCCCAGTTTCTTGGCAATCAGCTCGTTGACGGCCTTGGGATTGGCCTTGCCACCAGTCGCCTTCATCACCTGACCAACGAACCAGCCGGCCAGTTTCGGGTTTACCTTGGCCTTCTCGACCTGTGCCGGATTGGCGGCTATGATCTCGTCCAAAGCGGCCTCGATCGCGCCCGTGTCCGTCACCTGCTTCATGCCGCGGTCTTCGACGATCTGCGCCGGATCTCCGCCTTCGGTATAGACGATTTCGAACAGGTCCTTGGCGATCTTGCCCGAGATCGCGTCCGAGGAAATCAGGTCGATGATGCCGCCAAGCTGTGCAGGTGAAACCGGCGAGTCGGTGATCTCGTGATCTTCCTTTTTCAGGCGGCCAAACAGTTCGTTAATGACCCAGTTTGCAGCCAGTTTGCCATTGCGACCCTGCGCGACCTCTTCGAAATAGGCAGCCGATTCAACATCAGCAGTCAGCACCGATGCGTCATAGTCCGTCAGTCCGAACGTGCTGATAAAACGCGCTTTTTTATCGTCAGGCAGCTCGGGCAGGTTGGCGGCGATGTCGTCAACCCAGGCCTGCTCGATCTCTAGCGGCAGCAGGTCAGGGTCAGGGAAGTAGCGATAGTCATGCGCTTCTTCCTTGGACCGCATCGAACGCGTCTCGCCCTTGTCCGGGTCATACAGGCGGGTTTCCTGATCGACCTTGCCACCACCTTCGACGATCGCGATCTGGCGGCGGGCTTCGACCTCAATGGCTTGCTGGATGAAGCGCATCGAGTTCATGTTCTTGATCTCACAACGGGTGCCCAGATGCGAGAAATCCTGTGTTTCCTGATACTTTTCATAGGCCCCCGGCAAACAGATCGAGACGTTCACGTCTGCCCGCAAATTGCCGTTCTGCATGTTGCCGTCACAGGTGCCCAGATAGCGCAGGATCTGACGCAACTTGGCGATATAGGCGGCGGCCTCTTCCGGGCCGCGAATGTCGGGGCGGCTGACGATCTCCATCAGGCAAACACCGGTTCGGTTCAGGTCGACGAAGGACATATGCGGGTCCATGTCGTGGATTGATTTGCCCGCGTCCTGTTCCATATGGATGCGTTCGATCCGCACCATGCGCGCGGTGCCGTCGCCCATCTCGACCAAAACTTCACCTTCGCCGACAATAGGCTGATAAAGCTGGGAAATCTGATAACCCTGCGGAAGGTCGGGGTAGAAATAATTCTTGCGGTCAAAAGCCGATTTCAGGTTGATATCGGCTTTCAGGCCCAACCCGGTGCGCACGGTCTGTTCGACGCAATATTCGTTGATCACCGGCAGCATTCCCGGCATTGCCGCGTCCACAAAGGCCACGTTCGAGTTCGGCTCGGCCCCGAATTGGGTCGACGCGCCAGAGAACAGCTTGGCATTGGACGAGACCTGCGCATGCACCTCCATCCCGATTACCAGTTCCCAATCGTGCTTGGCCCCGGCAATGGTTTTGGGCTTAGGCATTTCGTATGTCAGGTCGAGCATGGCGCGCCTCATTTCCGCAGAAGTCTAAGCCTGCGTATTAGGCCCGGCGCGCCAAAGGGGCAAGGGGGAATCAGTGTCCGGACAGGTGCAACCCTGTCGGAGTAAAGGTCACATCCATGCCACTGCGCAGTTCCTCACGAAACAGGTCACCGATTGCCCGCAACGCATCGCGGTGCCCGCGGGCTGCAAACCGTTCGGGCGAGTTGATGCGGACCGAGTTATTGAACCCTTGTGCCGCATGGGCCCAGATCAGCGGATGCAGTTCGGTCAGGTGATCACGGATCAGCCAGTTGGCCGCGTCGTGGATCTGAGCGCGCACCGCGTCGGCCTTTTCATTCCCCCCAAGGCCGTTCTGGATGGTTATCGCACAATAGGCAGCCAGCATATTGACCATCTGCTGATCGGGGCGGTTGCGCAGAATATCGTGCAAACCCTGCAGGAAATATTCGATATCCAGCCGTGCGCAGGCTTCGTCGTCCAGGGCGATGGCATCAAACTGGACCCACGTGTAGCCACCGGCGCCCCAAAGGTCATGGGTACGGGCTGCATTGCGCAGGGCCTGAACCTCAAGCTCTTCATAGCTGCCGAACCAGCGTGGCAGCAGATGAGTGCCCATTGCACGCATATGGCGTTGGTTATGCGGGTCCAACGTAATCAATTGTTCATACTGATCAGCCACGCGCAGATTGGACTTGCGCTGACCTGCCAGCAGAGCACAGCCAACAGCTGCAACCAGCGCATTGTTGGGTGCGGCTTCGCGGCATTTTGGCAGGATATCGGCCGCGCGGTCGAAATGGGCGGTGCAGCGAGACCGGTGCAAGGGGGGAAGAACTGCGTTTGTCGCAGTGCCGCGCCACGCCCAGGCCAGGTCAATATGCGCCATAGCCACAACAAGGGCGATCATCGGATCATCCTCATGCGCCCGCATTTCATCCTCTAGCTCAGAAATTCCGCCAAGAAGATCATAGTCTGACAATGCCCGATAATCGGAAAGAGCGTGTTCGACCGCCAGCACTACATCGGACCGAGCGCCGAATGCCAGCAAATCCGCGATTGGCATCCCATCGGGCGCAGTTTCGCGCGCGTCATCGGCGGCACGCATCTTTGCAGAAAGGTCTGCCCACCGATCCTGGCGGGCCAGATCGCGGCCAAGTTCGATGACGTCCTGACCGATCAGTTCATCGGCCGAGACATTTGCGACGGGGATATTTACCGAACCCTGATCTGGCAGAGCAGCGGCCAGCACTGCATCGGCGGCGTCGAAATCTGACGCAATTTTCAAGGGTGGATGTGGAACGCGGGCCTTTTGGGCCATCAGAAACCGGAACATGCTTACACTCGAAACAAAAAAAATCGTAACCTAGCTTTAGAGACTGGCCTCTATTTGGCTCAAATTCAAGCTACAACCGTCTTATTGTCGCTTTGTTCCGGTCAATGCGCCCTGAGGCTCGGGATCGTTTCAAAATGGGCCGAAATGATGCCGTTCAACCTTTAGACCAGCCTCTTTCAGGCGGGTCTCGAGTTTCTTATGCGGAGGGGTCGACTCATCGGGCAGGCGAATCCGCTTTTCCGAGGTCAGCACCAGCGACATGCGCACCGAGAAATCCCAGCGTGTATCCAGACGCACATGGTCGATTTCGCTCAATCTTACGCCAGCCTCGCGCCGCCCCGAGAACCACTGCAGCCCATCCTGATCCAGCCGGAGCCCCGAACGGGTGTTTTGTGCAAAGTCCCATAATGCGGGCAGGGTGAACAGGGCCAGCAGGCCAATCAGCCACCAGACGGCATCAAAGGCGATGACCAACACAGCCAGCGCGGAATAGACCGACAGCAGAATGGCGATGACCTGCGGTGACCTGTTATGCCGTGTATAGGAATAGGGGGTCATGCGTTCAGGATGCGCGTCACCATTTCGGTCGTGTCCCGTGAAAGGTCTGGCGTTTCGGCGATGCGGGTCAGCTGGGTGCGGATAAGGGCCTGGCGATCTGCGTCATAGCGCTTCCACGTCTGGAAAGCCGAACACATCCGCGCCGTAGTCTGCGGATTGACCGGATCCAGTTTGATCAGCCAGTCCGCCAGCAGAGAATAACCAGCTCCATCAGCACGGTGGAAACCGGCGTGATTCGTCGCCAATGCCCCCAGAACAGCCCGGAAACGGTTCGGGTTCTTCCAGTTGAAATCCGGATGCCCGGTCAGGTGGCTTACGATATCTGCAGTCTCTGCCGGGGCTGACATCGCCACCTGCAGGCCGAACCATTTGTCCATCACCAGCCGGTCATCTTGCCACCGGTCATAAAACGCGTTCAGTTCCTGTTCCCCTTTGCCCGCACGCAACAGGCAGGACAAAGCCGAAAGCTGAAGGGTCATGTTATCGGCGCGCTGATAATCCTCGGCCGCTTTTGCACCCCCGTCCAACCGTGAGGTCAACGCCAATGCGGCCCCACCCAGAGCCCGCTGGCCGGCTTGTTCTGCGTCCGGGCTAAAGGCTGCTTCGATGCTGGTTTCGCTATGCAGGCGGGGCAGCAGATCCTGAACGTGCTGGGCCGTTACCTGCCGCAGCGTTTCAACAGCGGTCCAAATGGCCATCGGGTCGGGCGTGACACCCTGTTCATGCATCATCGCAGCAAGTTCAGATTGGGACGGCAACCCCAGCATCAAGGCGCGATAAGACGGGTCAAGATCGCTGTCGCGCAATACGGCGAGGATGCCATTGAGATAATCCGTTTCCGGTGCCGCATCCGTCAAGATCATCTTGATCAGCGTGTCTTCGGCTAAAGATCGCCCTGCTTGCCAGCGGTTGAACGGGTCGCTGTCATGAGCCAGCAAAAAGGCTCGCTCAGCGCTGCTCTGGTCATGTTCCAGAATCACGGGGGCCGAGAAATCGCGCAGGATTGAGGCCGTGGGTTTGGGCGGATTGGCACCGGACACGCGTTCCGGTCCTTCGCAACCCTGCAAACGCCAGCCTTCTACTGTGTATTCGAAAGCAAAGCTTTGGATTTCCTGCGTGAACTCCAGAATGGTTGTGGGCATGGTTTCATCCCCGTTCGCGCCGATCAGCCCGACCGCAACCGGGATAACCTGCGGCAGTTTATCTGACTGTCCGGGGGTCGGGTCGGTGCGCTGTTTCAGCGTCAAGGTGTAGATGCCATCAGTCCAATCTTCGGTCACCGATACGCGCGGGGTGCCAGACTGGCTGTACCAGCGTTTGAACTGGGTCAGGTCGCGATCTGTGGTGTCTTCAAACACCTTGATCCAGTCTTCGATGGTGCAGGCCTGACCGTCATGCCGATCAAAATACAGCTCCAGCGCCTGCGCATAGGCCTCGTCACCTACCAGACGTTTCAGCATTCCGATCACCTCGGCGCCTTTTTCGTAGACCGTCGCGGTGTAGAAGTTGTTGATCTCCTGAAAGCTCTCTGGCCTTACCGGATGTGAAAGCGGGCCGTTATCCTCGGCGAATTGGCGCGCCCGCAGGTCGATGGCATCGTGGATACGTTTAACCGGGGCCGAGCGCATGTCCGAGGTGAACTGCGCATCGCGGTACACTGTCAGACCCTCTTTCAAGCACAGCTGAAACCAGTCGCGGCAGGTGATGCGGTTGCCAGTCCAGTTGTGGAAATACTCATGCGCGATGATCGCCTCGATCCGTTCGAAATTCATATCGGTGGATGTCTCAGGGCTGGCCAGCACGGCGGACGAGTTGAAAATGTTCAGACCCTTGTTTTCCATCGCCCCCATGTTGAAATCATCGACGGCGACGATGTTAAAGACATCCAGGTCGTATTCGCGGCCATAGACGTCCTCGTCCCATTTCATCGACTTCTTCAGCGCCTCCATACCGAAGGCGCATTTTCCCTCATCGCCGGGGCGCACCCACAGGTTCAGTTCAACCTCGCGGCCCGATTTGGTTGTGAACTGACCGGGATGTGTAATCAGGTCGCCTGCGACAAGGGCGAACAGATAGGCGGGTTTGGGCCAGGGGTCATTCCATTCGGCCCAGCCATCCCCCTTGCCGGTCGGGTTGCCGTTCGACAGCAGAACCGGCAACGCGCCATTAATGCGTACGGTGAAGATCGACATCACGTCGGGCCGGTCGGGATAGAAGGTGATCTTGCGAAACCCCTCGGCCTCGCATTGGGTGCAATACATGCCGTTCGACATGTAGAGCCCCTCAAGCGCAGTGTTGTTGCCTGGGTCGATTTCGACTTCGGCTTCCCAGACAAATGCCGCGTCGGGAACAACCGCCGTCAGGCCGGTCTCTGTGACGTCTGGAGTGATCTCAACCCCGTCAACAGTAGCACGGATCAGTTTCAGTTGCTCACCATGCAGGAAAAACTGACGGTCTAAGGCATCAGGATTGGGCCGGAAGGCGATGCGCGAAGTCACTCGGGTCGCATTTGGGGCCAGATCAAAGGTCAGATGTACGCTGTCCACCAGATAACCAAACGGAGTGTAGTCTTTCAGATAGATCGTCGTGGGGGCTGCGTCGCGCATCGGTGGCCTCGAATGGGTTGGTATCAGGCGCGACGTTATGGGTTGCTGCGATGGGCTGCAAGCGGTGCAAGTAAGCTTGCTCAATAGGCGATAAGCATCTGTCGATGTCGACGTGGCCTGACGACCAAAGACCCAAACTGACCAAGACATGTTGCCTATCGGAAATATCCGCCCTAATTGGGGCCTGTATACAACGGCGTACATACGAGGGAATGTGGCATGAGCAGCAGACAGATGCGGAGCGGACTCAAGGTCGACGGGATTCTGACCGAATTCATAGAAGGGCATGCTCTGTCTGGAACAGGGGTTGCGGCTGACACCTTCTGGAACGGGCTTGCGCAAATGGTTCACGAGTTGGGCCCAAAGAACCGTACACTTTTGGCAAAGCGGGCCGATATCCAGGGGCGCGTCGATGCCTGGCATCTGGAAAACAATGGCCAGCCGCATAATGCTGCCGCCTATCAGGATTTCCTGCGCGAGATCGGCTATTTGGTGGCTGAAGGCGGGGATTTTCAGATCGAAACCGACAATGTCGATCCCGAGATCGCGTTGATTCCCGGTCCTCAGCTGGTGGTTCCTATTACCAATGCGCGTTTTGCACTGAACGCTGCGAATGCGCGCTGGGGCAGCTTGTATGACGCGCTTTATGGCACCGACGCGATGGGCGATCTTCCCGTCGGTGGTGGTTATGATGATGCGCGCGGAGCACGCGTGATTGCTTGGGCCAAAGCGTTTCTGGACGATGCCGCCCCGCTGGCCAGCGGATCGTGGGCTGAAATGTCAGAACTGCGCGTTGAAAATGGGGTTCTGGTGCCCGCGCTGGCAGATCCAGCGCAGTTTGTGGGTTTTGGCGGTGCCGCTGAAAACCCGGACTTTGTTCTGCTGAAGAACAACGGTCTGCATGTCAAAGTCGTGATTGACGCTTCCAGCACCATTGGCGCCACCGACCCGGCCGGTATTGCTGACGTGCATCTTGAATCGGCGCTGTCGACGATCATGGACTGCGAAGATTCAGTCGCCTGTGTGGATGCCGAGGACAAGGTGGTTGCCTATGGCAACTGGCTGGGCCTGATGAAGGGTGATCTGACCGAAGAGGTCAGCAAAGGCGGCACGACTTTTACACGCAAACTGGCCGATGACCTGACTTTTACCGCGGCGGACGGTGGCGCTGGTGTTCTTAAGGGCCGGTCGCTGATGCTGGTCCGCAATGTGGGGCACCTGATGACCAACCCCGCCGTTCTGGATGCCGAAGGGCGCGAGATCGGCGAAGGTCTGATGGACGCGCTGTGTACCACTCTGATTGCGATGCACGACCTGCAGCGCGATGGCGGCAACTCGGTCACTGGTTCGGTCTACGTGGTAAAGCCTAAGATGCACGGACCTGAAGAGGTTGCCTTTGCCGTCGAAATTTTCGATATGGTTGAGGACATCCTCGGCCTGCCGCGGAATACCGTAAAGCTCGGTATTATGGATGAAGAGCGCCGCACCTCGGCGAACCTCAAGGAATGTATCCGCGCCGCCAAATCGCGCGTGGCCTTCATCAACACCGGCTTTCTGGACCGGACCGGGGATGAAATCCACACTTCGATGGAGGCAGGACCAATGCTGCCCAAGGGCGACATCAAGAACACGCCGTGGATTGCGTCTTATGAAGATCGCAATGTTGATATCGGTCTGGCATGTGGCTTGAAGGGCAAGGCACAGATTGGCAAAGGCATGTGGGCGATGCCCGACCGTATGGGAGACATGCTGGACGCCAAGATCGGTCACCCGAAATCGGGCGCAACTTGCGCCTGGGTGCCGTCGCCGACTGCCGCGACACTGCACGCAACACATTATCATAAGGTCAACGTCCTAGAGCGCCAGGACGAATTGGCTGCCGGTGGCGCACGTGGAACGCTGGATGATCTGCTGGCTTTGCCTTTGCTGGGCGGCCGAAACCTCAGCGATGATGAGATTGCGCGTGAGATCGAAAACAACGCGCAAGGCATCCTGGGCTATGTGGTTCGCTGGGTCGATCAAGGCGTTGGCTGTTCGAAAGTGCCGGACCTCAATGATGTTGGCCTGATGGAAGACCGTGCTACCTGCCGGATTTCGTCTCAGGCCTTGGCCAACTGGCTGCATCATGGCACTGTCGATGAGGCGCAAGTCATGGCCGCGATGCGGAAAATGGCCGTAGTGGTCGATCGGCAGAATGATAGCGATCCGGCGTATCGCCCAATGGCTCCCGGTTTCGACGGCATCGCCTTCCAAGCGGCCTGTGATCTGGTTTTCAAAGGCCGTGTTCAGCCCTCGGGTTATACTGAACCTGTCTTGCACGCCCGCCGTCTGGAGATGAAAGCCAGCCTTTAACCCAACAGAAATGACTGGATCGAATATGGTAATTTCTTTGCGCAAAGCCCGTACCCTTATCCGCAAAGCCCTTGAAAAAGGGCGCGAGTTGGGGCTGAAACCCCTCTCGGTCATCGTTCTTGATGCTGGTGGCCACGTCATCGCGTTTGAGCGTGAAGACGGTGCTGCCCCTGGTCGTTTTGCGATTGCGCAGGGCAAGGCCTATGGCTCGGTCATGCTGGGGATGGCGGGCACAGCCCAGATGCAACGCGCCGAGGCGCAGGCCTATTTCATGGCCGCCGTAAACGGTGTTTATGGCGGTCAGGTCGTGCCGGTTCCGGGCGGTGTTCTGCTGCGTGACCGAAAAGGTGCCGTAATCGGCGCAGTCGGTGTGACCGGCGACACGTCGGATAACGACGCCATCGCTGCCATGGCCGGGATCGAAGCGGCCGGGCTGACTGGCGAAGTTTGACCTTTGGTGAACTCGGAGAGCTGGCAAAGGCTCTCCGATCTTTACGAGGCACAAGCGGCGCGCAAAGCGAATAGGGCCTATTCGGCGGTGGTCCGATCAGGCCCCTTGTTGTGCAGGGGTGAACAGAGACTTGCGCTGACACACAGGCTATGTGCTATTGCGCGCCTGTGACCCTGTCGATACCTTTCCCGGAACGTGCGGAAAGAACTAGGAAAGAATAATGGCTCGACCTGTCGTCGGTATCATCGGCAATTCATATTTGATGAACGATCAATATCCGACTCATGCTGGCGGCACGATGAACTCGGACGCGGTGGCCAATGTCTCGGGTTGCTTGCCGATGCTGATCCCTGCCGACCCGCGGTATGTCTGTGTCGAGGAACTGCTTGAGGTCTGTGATGGTTTCCTGCTGACAGGGGGGCGTCCCAATGTTCACCCCGAGGAATATGGCGAACCCGCAACCGAAGCGCACGGTGATTTCGACCGGGCTCGCGATGCGATCACGTTACCCTTGGTGCGGGCCTGTGTCGAAAGAGGGCAGCCCTTTTTCGGCATCTGCCGCGGCTTTCAGGAGGTCAACGTGGCCATGGGCGGAACACTTTATCCAGAAATCCGGAATTTGCCGGGGCGAATGAACCACCGGATGCCACCCGACGGCACGTTGGAAGAAAAATTTGCCCTGCGCCATGTGGTCAGCCTGACCGAGGGGGGCGTGTTTCATCGGTTGATGGGCGCTGCCGAGGTGATGACCAACACGCTGCACGGGCAGGGGATCAAAACGGTTGGACATCGCATTGTGATTGACGGCGCTGCACAAGACGGCACGCCCGAGGCGATTTATGTGCAGGACGCGCCCGGTTTCACCCTGTCGGTGCAATGGCACCCGGAATGGGACGCGGTCAATGACCCTGTCTCGCGGCCGCTTTTTGAGGCGTTTGGCGATGCGGCACGCGACTGGTCCGCAGGAGTGCGATCGGGATTGGTTAAACAAACCGCCTGAGTCCCTCCGCCGGCCCTGATTGAAGGGACCGGCGCTCTGCTATCAAACCAGCAGATTGAATTGATTGATCAACGGCAAGCTGCGGGCGCGCTTGCCGGTAAGGTCGAACAGGGCGTTGCCAAGCGCTGGCATCGACGGAGGCGTTCCCGGCTCGCCCACACCACCCAGATGGCGGTTGGTTTCCAGAATACGAACCTCGGTCACCGGGGCGTTATGCATTCGCAGCGCGTCATAGTCGGGGAAGTTAAATTGCTCGACCTCACCGTTGGCGAAGGTGATCTCACCCATCACGGCTGCTGACAGGCCATAGATCATGCCACTGAACATCTGCGCTTCGACCGTTCCCGGATCCAAAGCAAGACCCACATCGCAGGCAATCCACGCCTTTGCGATGCGAATGGTGCCGTCCTCATCGACCACCTCGATCACCTGCGCTACCGGGGTGCCAAAGCTGTAGGTCATTGCTACGCCACGACCAACACCGGCAGGCGTTTCACCCGTCCAACCTGACATTTCCTTGACGGCTTGCAGGACAGCTGCCGACGGCGCGTGCTCGGTTTGGGCCAGCTCAAGACGGAACTCCAGCGGGTCGCGACCGGCAGCCAGGGCCAGCTCGTCCATGAATGTCTCGTGGAAGAACCCGTTATGGCTATTGCCGACCGAGCGCCAGAACCCGACAGGTACATCCAGATCGGCGATGTGGCCGCTGACGCGGTAGTTCGGCACGGCATAGGGTTGGTTAAAAAGACCTTCGACCAGGACCTTGTCGGGGCCAGCGCCGGGCAAGCCCGATATGCGTTCCACGGCCTGTTGCGTGCAGGATTGCGATGCAACTCTGGCGTCGATCAAAACCGCCTTGCCGTCTTTGACTGCGCCACGCATCCGCGCCAGTGCACCGGGCCGGTAGAAGTCATGGCGCATGTCCTCCTCGCGGCTCCAGGTGGTCTGGACCGGAGTATTGGGCATGGCCATGGCAACTTTGGTTGCGATTTCGATGAAATCCAGTTCTCCGCGACGACCAAATCCGCCCCCAAGATAGGTGGTGTGAATCTCGACCGCTTCTTTATCCAGATTCGCCGTGTTTGCAGCGCGGGTCAGAAGGAAGGTCGGCGCCTGGTTGCCACACCACAGCTCGAGGTTGGAACCAGTGAACAGCGCGGTGGCGTTCATGGGCTCCATCGTGGAATGCGCCAGATAGGGTACCTGATATTCAGCGGTAATTTCGGTGGCCCCTTCGGGCAAGGTTTCAACATCGCCATCGTCGCGCATTGTCGAATTTGGCGAGTCGTCAAACGCCTCGGCAATTTTTGCGAATATACCGTCAGTATCCGGCGGGTAGGGGGCGTCGGCCCAATCGACGTCTATTGCCTCAACCGCTTGAATGGCCAGCCAGGTGTTATTGGCAATAACGGCCACGCCGTTGCCCAGATCGACCACCTTTTCCACGCCGGGCATGGATTCCGCAGCGCTGGCGTCAAAGCCGTTCATCGCACCGCCCAGTTTCGGGTTCATCCGGACCGAGGCGAATTTCAGACCTTCGGGGCGCACGTCAATGCCAAACTCGGCCGTGCCCGTGGATTTGCCGACCACATCGACACGCGGCAGGTTCTGTCCCAGCAAACGCCAGTCTGAGGGATCGCGCAGCTCGACCTGCATGGGTTCGATCTGCCCGGCGGCCTCAGCCAGTTCGGTATAGGGAATGCGCGTCCCGTCCGGCGCGATCACGGCGCCGTTTTCGGTCTTCAACTGGTCACGCTCCACGCCCAGACGATCAGCCGCTGCTTGTTTCAGCGTTTCTCGGGCTGTTGCCCCGGCTTCCCGCATGCGTTCGAACCCATCGCGCATCGAGGTCGAGCCGCCTGTGACCTGCAGACTGACAACCTTGCCCAGAACGCCCAGCGACTGTGCCAGATTGTGCTGGAAATTCGAGATGTCATATCCCTTGTTCGGCAGGCTCTCACCCAAAATGGCCGAGTTGTAATAGGCGGCTGCCGCAGGCCCGTGAAGGACCCGGATATCGTCCAATTCGACGTCCAGTTCTTCGGCAATTAGGGCTGCCCAAGTGGTCATTACGCCCTGTCCCATCTCGGCACGTGGCGCGAACAGGGTAACGCCCTGCTGATCAATCAGGATGAACGGGCTAAGCGCGGTTTCCCCATCGCCCGGCTTCAGCGGGTTGGCTGCCGGGCGGCTGACATAATAGGCGCCAAACGCGACGCCGCCAACAATGGCGGCTGAGCCGATAAGAAACGTGCGGCGAAGAATTTTTCCTACGGAAGCCATCGCTTATGCCTCCTTCAGTCTTGAGGCTGCGTCATGGATCGCGGCACGGATACGGGGATAGGTGCCGCAGCGGCACAGATTGCCCTGCATCGCATCGTCTATGTCCTGATCCGTGGGGCTGGGGTTCTCGGCCAATAGCGCGGCGGCTTGCATGACCTGACCCGATTGGCAATAACCGCATTGCGCAACCTGATGGTCAACCCAGGCCTGCTGTATCTTGGCCATCGCATCCGGGCTGCCCAGACCTTCGATTGTGGTGACGTCACCCCAGACATCGGACAAGGCAACCTGGCAAGAGCGCACGGCTTCTCCGTCTATATGAACGGTACAGGCGCCGCATGCCGCAACCCCGCAGCCAAACTTGGTGCCGGTCAGTCCGATCTCGTCGCGCAGAACCCATAAAAGGGGGACATCCTCGGGTAGATCGACCTCATATGACGTCCCATTTATCTTTAAGCTGGCCGTCATGGCTGCGTCTCCCTCTTGGCATTTAGTGACGTTCTGACATAAATGGGTGTGAGTGTCAGAGTGTCAACTGACAAATTGAGTGAAAAGTGTCAAAAGGTTCAGATGAGAGATTTCGTGCTAGACGCAAAGTGCCTTGCCATACTCGATTCGGCGCGTAAGGCATTCGCGGCTTACGGCTTTAAAAAGACGTCGATGGATGAAATCGCAAAGGGCGTGGGGATCTCGCGCCCGGCATTGTATCTGTATTTCGACAACAAAGAGGCGATCCTGCGCAGACTCACCGAGTTGCACTATGAGGAGAAGATCGAAGCCGTTGCGAAAGCCCTGCAGGCAGACGGCTCGGTTTCGCAGATCATCGGCCAGGCAATCCACGTGCAGACCGATGGTATGGCTCAGATCATGTCCTCTCCACACGGGATGGAACTGTTAGATGCAGGAAAGTCGCTGGCCTCGGATATCATCACGCAGGGCGAGGCCCGGCTGCAATCTTTATATACCGGGTGGCTACAGAAAGAAGCGTCGAATGATCGTGCCCGTTTGTTTGATGGCGCAAGAGAAACTGCGGAGACCATTGCCTCTGCGCTGCGGGGAAACAAAATCAGCGCGACGGATTTTCAAGAATTCGACCGGATGAACTCGAACCTTGCCGCCATGATTGGTGCAGCGTTGGAAATCAGGTAACCCGCTGTCTGACTTTGTATTCCGGTGCGTCCCATAACCGGTTGGTCATGATGTCGGCCAGAATGTCCACCGCGCCTTTTACATCCTGCTCATCGATATAAAGCGGGGTGAACCCAAAGCGCATGATGTCCGGGGCGCGGAAATCACCGATCACGCCGCGCGCGATCAAGGCCTGCATTGCGGCATAGCCATCGGCGAAACGGAATGAGACCTGACTGCCACGCTGCGCAGGGTCGCGGGGGCTGGCCAGTTTCAGGTTAGGGCAGGTGGCCTCGACGCCCGAAATAAACAGCTCGGTCAGTTCGATTGACTTGGCGCGCACGTCTTTGATGTTGGCCATGTCCCAGATGTCCATCGCCGCAGACAGCGCGGTCATCTGGATGATCGGAGGTGTGCCGACACGCATCCGCTCGATACCCTGTCCGGGGCGGTAATCTAGGTCGAACGTGAACGGGGCTTCATGGCCCAGCCACCCGGATAATGCAGGGCGCACGCGATCCGCATGGCGGGGCGCCACATAGATGAACGCCGGCGCGCCAGGGCCTCCGTTCAGATACTTATAGCTGCAGCCAACGGCAAAATCCGCATTGCAGCTGGACAACTCAACCGGGATCGCCCCTGCGGAATGGGCCAAATCCCAAACGGTTATTGTGCCGTTCGCATGGGCCTGTTCCGTCAGCGCCTTCATGTCATGGATCCGGCCAGACCGGTAATCGACCTCGGTCAGCATCAGAACCGCGACGTCTTTGGTGATGTTTTCGGAAACTTCCTCGGGTGCGACCACCCGTAATTCGTATTCCGATCCGAGTGAACGCAGCAGGCCGTCGACCATATAAAGGTCCGAAGGGAAATTGCCGTTATCAGACAGCACAACCTTGCGGTCGGGGCAAAGCTCCAGCGCCGAGGCAACAGCCTGATAGACCTTGATCGACAGGGTATCGCCGGTCACGATGGTACCCGGTTCCGCCCCGATCAACCGCCCGATACGGTCGCCAAGCCCGGTCGGAAGCCCCATCCACCCGGCCTTGTTCCAACCGGTGATCAGCATTTGACCCCATTCGTGTGTCATCATTCCACTCACCCGCTCGGCGGCAGCACGTGGCAATGGGCCAAGCGAGTTGCCGTCCAGATAAATGGTTCCATTCGGCAGATCGAACATGGCTTTGGTTGCAGCGAAATCAGTCATGGAGGTCCTGTGCAGAATTCTGACAAATGTCTGACTAAAGGGCTATCTGATCAGTTCTGCCGTGTCTACGCGTTCGGCCGAAAATGCACAGATGCGACCAACTGTGGTTTTGCTTTCGTGGATGCAAAGCGGTACATACCCCGACAAATGCGACATCCATACCGCAGGATCAGAGGAACAAGCATGAAGCGCAAACTCGACATTCCGCCCGCTTGGTTGGTGGCCTTTGCTGTTCTCGCCTGGCTGCAGGCGACCTATGCGTCCTTCGGTCTGTCGCTGGCCAGCGGGTTTACCGACCTGCTCAGCGGCCTTCTGATCGGGGGCGGCGTCGTTCTTGTCGTGCTGGCGATTGCCGAGTTTCGTCGGCATCGAACGACCGTCCTGCCGCATGAAACTCCATCGAGTCTGGTTCAAACAGGTATCTTCAAGCGCAGCCGCAATCCGATCTACGTTGGCGATGTACTTATTCTGGCCGGCATGATTCTGCGTTTCGACGCGGTGCTGTCCTTGGTGTTGTTGCCTGTTTTTGTCTGGATTTTGGAACGCAGGTTTATTGTGCCGGAAGAAAGCCGTATGCGCCGTGCCTTTCGCACGGATTTCGCCAGATATGAAAGGCAAACCCGCCGCTGGATCTGAGGTGGACGGGATTTTACACGACGTAACAATGCTGCGCTTGCGAAATAATCTTGCGCAGGTAAAACTGGTTCTTCAGATAGAATGCCAACTATCCTTGCGAACTGACCGAAAATTAGGGGGACGCGCCGTTGAAGATTGGAACGCCAAAGGAAACATTTGACGGTGAGAACCGGGTCGCGATGACTCCGGATTCAGCCCGTCAACTGCAAAAGCTCGGGTATGAGTGCCTGATCGAGAAAGGGGCCGGCGCTGCGGCCGGGTTCTCGGACTCCACATATAAAGAGGCGGGTGTCGAGGTTATCGGAACCGCGGCGGCGCTGTGGAAAGCCGCCGACATCGTCGCCAAGGTACGTCAGCCAAATGAAACCGAGCTGAAGCGTCTTGCCAAGGGCAAGACATTGATCTCGTTCTTCAACCCCGCAGGGAATGAAAAGGGCATGGAGGCCGCCAAGTCCAAGGGCGCCAACGTGATCGCCATGGAAATGGTGCCGCGTATCAGTCGTGCCCAGAAGATGGACGCTCTGTCGTCGATGGCCAACATAGCGGGCTACCGCGCGGTGATCGAAGCGGGTAACAACTTTGGCCGGTTCTTCACCGGTCAGGTGACGGCTGCTGGTAAAGTACCGCCTGCCAAGGTTCTGATCGTAGGTGCCGGCGTGGCCGGTCTGGCCGCCATTGGCACCTCGACCTCTCTGGGTGCGATCACCTATGCGTTCGACGTACGCCCCGAAGTGGCGGAGCAGGTTGAATCCATGGGCGCCGAATTCGTCTATCTGGACTTCGAAGAAGACCAGCAGGACGGCGCGGCAACCGGCGGTTACGCGAGTGTTCAGTCCGATGAATTCCGCGAGGCACAGCTGGCCAAGTTCCGCGAGCTTGCTCCGGAAATGGACATCGTGATCACCACCGCGTTGATCCCCAACCGCGAAGCGCCCGAGCTTTGGACCAAGGACATGGTCCAAGCGATGAAACCGGGTTCGGTGATCGTGGACCTTGCGGCGGAAAAAGGCGGCAACTGCAAGCTGACCGTTGCTGACGAGAAGATCGTGACCGATAATGGCGTGACCATCATCGGCTATACCGATTTCCCAAGCCGGATGGCGGCACAGTCTTCGTCGCTTTACGCAACCAACATCCGTCACATGATGACAGACCTGACGCCTGAAAAGGACGGTCAGATCAACCATGACATGGAAGACGACGTGATCCGCGGCGCAACCGTGACGCATGCAGGTGAAATCACCTTCCCGCCACCGCCGCCGAAAGTTCAGGCGATTGCCGCTCAGAAAAAGCCTGAGGTCAGGGAGCTGACCCCGGAGGAGAAAAAGGCGCAGGAAGTTGCGGCCTTCAAGGCGCAAACCAAACAGCAGTTCACCTTGCTGGGTATCGGCGGTGCGCTAATGCTGTTGATCGGTCTGATTGCTCCGGCCAGCTTCATGCAGCACTTCATCGTCTTTGTGCTGGCGATCTTCGTGGGATTCCAGGTGATCTGGGGCGTCGCGCACAGCCTGCACACGCCTCTGATGGCGATTACCAACGCGATCTCGTCGATCATCATCGTTGGCGCAGTGATGCAGATCGGATCCGGGTCGTTCCTGGTTATTCTGCTGGCGGCTCTGTCCGTATTCATGGCCGGGATCAACATCTTCGGTGGCTTCCTCGTAACTCGGCGCATGCTTGCCATGTTCCAGAAATCTTAAGGAGGCCGGGCACATGGATTATGGCTTCACCACTGCCGCCTACGTTGTTGCGGCTGTTCTGTTCATCCTCTCGCTTGGCGGCCTTTCGAACCAGGAAAGCGCCAAGCGCGCTGTCTGGTATGGCATCGTCGGTATGGCGCTGGCGGTTTTCGCTACGCTGGTCGGCCCCGGTTCGGGCTTGTGGCTGCTGTCACTGCTGCTGATCATAGGTGGTGGTCTGATCGGTCAATATGTGGCGCAGCGCGTCCAGATGACCGAGATGCCACAGCTTGTGGCTGCGATGCATTCGCTGGTTGGTTTGGCGGCTGTGTTCGTGGGTTTCAACGCGCATTTTGAAATCAAGAATGTCGCCGAAGTTTTTGCGGTTGTTGATGCCGCCAAAGACGTCGACCTGTCCGACCTGGGCGCGTTTGCCAAGCTGATCGCCAAGAAGACAGCGGCAGAGCTGGCAATCCTGCACGTGGAACTGTTCCTGGGCATCTTCATCGGCGCGATCACCTTTACCGGTTCGGTCGTGGCTTATGGCAAGCTGGCTGGCAAGGTCACATCGACGGCAACCAAACTGCCCGGTGGTCACGCGCTGAATGCGTCTGCGGCGGGGCTCTCGCTGATCTGTCTGGTTTGGTACACGTCCACGGGCGGATTCCTGCCCCTGTTCCTGATGACGCTGGCCGCCTTGTTTATTGGTTATCACCTGATTATGGGCATCGGCGGTGCCGACATGCCGGTGGTTGTGTCGATGCTGAACAGCTATTCAGGCTGGGCGGCTGCGGCCATCGGCTTTTCGCTGGGCAACGACCTGCTGATCGTGGTCGGTGCGTTGGTGGGCTCGTCCGGTGCGATCCTCTCCTACATCATGTGTAAGGCGATGAACCGGCACTTTGTCAGTGTGATCTTGGGTGGCTTTGGTGGTCCGCAAGGTGAGCAGATGGCTGTCGAAGGCGAGCAGATTGCAATTGAGGCCGACGGTGTTGCCGCAGCCCTGAATGACGCCGACAGCGTGGTGATCATTCCGGGCTATGGCATGGCCGTGGCGCAGGCACAGCAATCGGTGTCCGAACTGGTTCGCAAGCTGCGGGCGCAGGGCAAGAATGTGCGCTTTGCGATCCACCCGGTTGCCGGTCGTTTGCCGGGCCACATGAACGTTCTGCTGGCCGAGGCCAAGGTGCCGTATGACATCGTTCTGGAAATGGACGAGATCAACGAGGACTTCCCGGAAACGGATGTTGCCATCGTCATCGGTTCGAACGACATCGTGAACCCTGCAGCACAGGAAGACCCCAACAGCCCGATCGCCGGTATGCCGGTTCTGGAATGCTGGAAGGCCAAGCAGGTGTTCGTGTCCAAACGTGGTCAGGGTACGGGGTATTCGGGTATCGAAAACCCGCTGTTCTTCAAAGAGAACACCCGCATGTTCTATGGCGACGCGAAACAGTCGCTGGACAAGCTGCTGCCAATGATCGATTGATCTAAAGCCTTAACCAAAATGCAAAGGGCGCCTTCGGGCGCCCTTTTCTTGTTTGTCATGTTGGGGGCTTTGCCTCCAAGCCCCCAAGATTTTTTTGGCCAGATGAGGCGGGCGGAATGTGGTATCCTTGGGCTATTATAGAGAGACTAGGAGGTGCCCCATGGAAAAGGTCAACGGCATAGGTGGCATGTTTTTTCGCGCCAGAGATCCGGAAGCGTTGCGGGATTGGTACGAGACCCATCTTGGCGTTCATCATTACGATCCCGTCCCCTGGAAACAGCGCGAAGGCTATACGGTCTTTGCCCCGTTTGCGCAGGACACCGATTATTTTGGCCGCGCCGAGCAGCAGTGGATGATCAATTTTCGGGTTGACGATCTGTCTGCCATGACGACCCAGTTGCAAGCCGCAGGCATTGCCGTCGAGACCAATCCGGAATGGGATAGCGAGGTTGGAAAATTCGCACGTATTCACGACCCTGAGGGCAACCCAATCGAACTGTGGCAGCCAAATCAATGACATAAGGGGTTTGTATACCGTAGTATCCATGTAAGTTATTGAAATAAAAAGATAATTGATGTATTTTTGAACTGTCGTATAGTGCGCCGGACAACGCCGGAGCATTCAATGACGCCGATCGACGATCATCCACTGCGCTATTCGCTGGCCAACGAGCTGCATGCGCGCCCGTTTCCCGTGGCCTCGACGCCATGCACCGTTGCGTTTTTGGCCATCAAGAAACCCGTGGCGGCGGTTGCGCGGGACCGGAGCGAAGACATTGCCCATCTGGTCAATCTTCTGGACCGTCACGGTGCGCAGCACCCGCAGCCGGACGCGACGCATTACGCGGGTCAGATCGGGCGTCACTGGCTCAAGTGGGAGCAGCACACGGAATTTGTGACCTATACGGCGATCACCCGGAATGTCAGTGACCGGGCCTTCAACCCCGCTGATTTTGAGGCTTTCCCACCTGATTGGCTGATGGCCAGCCCGGGCCAGAGGATAACCTCGGCCATGGTTCGGGTGACTGAAAGACCAGATGATGAGGCGGTAAAAGCCGCGCTGGCCGAATGGTTCGAACCCGAAAGCCTTGCGGTTGCGCGCGTGCTGGATGATGCTGCGATTTGTGCCAGTGACTTTCGGATTGATCCGGCTGGGCATATGCGGTTCGCGCTCTTCGTGACCAAGGGAACAGGACAGCGCCGAACCGGACGCATCATCCAGCGCCTGTGCGAGATCGAAACCTACAAGGCCATGTCCATGTTGGGCTTTGCTCGCATCAAGCAACTGATGCCGAAAATCGGAGAGCTGGATGGAAAGCTGACCCGGCTTATGGGGCAGATGACAGATAACTCGGCGCATCCTGACGAACTACTGCCGGATCTGCTGTCTACATCCATCGAATTGGAAACGCTTTCTGCCCGATGCGCATTTCGCTTTGGGGCTACCGGGGCCTATGAAGCCATCGTGAACCAACGGATCGAAGTTTTGCGCGAGGAAAGGTTCGAGGGCCGTCAGTCCTTTGCCGATTTCATGATGCGCAGGTATGAGCCCGCAATTCGGACAGTGAAAGCCACGGAAAGTCGGCTGCAGACCTTGTCCGACCGGGCGATCCGGGGGGGTGAGTTGCTGCGGACCCGGGTAGATGTGGAACGCAGCGCCCAGAATCAGGCCTTGCTGGAAAGTATGGACCGCCGTGCTGATCTGGCCCTGAGGTTGCAGCACACAGTCGAGGGGCTTTCCGTGGTGGCGATTAGCTATTATGCGGTCTCACTGGCCAGCTATCTGTTGTACCCGTTGACCGCCACCGGGATCAGCAAGGGGATGCTGACCGCGGCGGCAACCTTGCCGGTTGTCCTGTGTGTCTGGCTGGGTATCAGGCATATACGAAAGCGGTTGGCCTGATCCGCGTTTGCTAAACCTTCCCTAGGCTGTAGAACTGACAGGGGCGGGCGCGGAGCAAAGGAAAATACGTGATCGGAATTATGGCCGCTTGGCGGGCCGTGGCGGCCATGTTCATTTTGAACGGCGCTTTGTTCGGGATCTGGGCCTCGCGTATTCCCGCAGTCAGGGATCACCTGGACCTGTCGCACGAAGCGCTTGGCTACGGCTTGCTGTTCATGGCGGCTGGGGCTGTGTGTTCGTTCCCGGTTACCGGACGTCTGACAGATCGGTTCGGGGCTGTGGTGATCACACGGATCATCGCCATTCTTTATACCGCATCCCTTATCTTGCTGGCCTTTGCCGGAAGCTTTTGGGCGCTGGCGTTTTTCCTGTTCGTATTCGGGGCCTTCCACGGCTCGATGGATGTGGCGATGAACGCCTGGGCCGCCGAGGTTGAGCGCGCCTATGACAGGCCCGTCATGTCGTCGTTCCACGCCATGTGGAGCTTGGGGGCGGGTTTGGGCGCGTTGAGCGGATTTGGCGCGGTGCAAGCGGACCTGACGGTGATGCAGCACTTTTTGCTGGCCGGTGGCCTCGTGGTTGGGCTGACATTGGCCCTGTCCCGGGTGCAGTGGAATTCGCGCCGTGTTGCGCCCTCGGGCGGGGCGGTTTTTGCCCTCCCGTCGGGTGGGTTGATACTTGTCGGGTTCTTTGCCCTGTGCGGGGCGTTGGGTGAAGGGGCCGTCGCAGATTGGAGCGCGATCTTCCTGCGGGATGTGACCGGTGCGCCCGAAAGTGTCGCGGCGCTGGGATTTGCGGTGTTTTCGGTCACGATGGTCGCCTTCCGTCTTGCAGGCGGCGTCGTGATCGCGCGGTTCGGACCAACCGCAACGGCCCGTTTCGGAGGGGTATGCGCCGCCTTGGGGGTGCTGGCTGTGGTCTCGGCCGATGGCCCCGGGATTGCTCTGGTTGGGTTTGGACTGATGGGGCTTGGATATGCAGTGATCATGCCGGTTGCGTTCAGCAGGGCGGCAAATGATCCGCATGTCCCGCCTGGTCAAGCCATCGCCAGCGTGGCCACATTAGGGTATGGCGGGTTGTTGATTGGCCCGCCCCTTATTGGGTTTCTGGCAGAGATGCTTACATTGCGTGTTGCATTCATGGCCTTGCTGCCGCTGGCTGTTGTCATTGTCCTGTTGTCAGGCGCGTTGCGTCCCGGTGACAGCGACGAACGATGATTTTGGGAGATACACATGCCGATCAAAAACCGGTTCGCAGAACTGCAGAGTGAAATCACGGAATGGCGGCGTGATATCCACCAAAATCCAGAGATCCTGTTTGAAACCCATCGCACCAGTGCGCTGGTGGCGGAAAAGCTGAAAGAGTTCGGTTGCGATGAGGTGGTCACCGGAATTGGCCGAACGGGCGTGGTGGGTATGATCAAGGGCAAGGCGGACACGGGCGGCAAGGTTATCGGTTTGCGTGCCGATATGGATGCGCTGCCGATCCATGAGGCGACCGGATTGGACTATGCCTCGAATACCGATGGGGCGATGCACGCCTGCGGCCATGATGGTCATACTGCGATGTTGTTGGGGGCGGCGAAATACCTTTCGGAAACACGGAATTTTGACGGGACAGTGGTGGTCATTTTCCAACCTGCCGAAGAAGGTGGCGGCGGTGGTCGTGAGATGTGTGAAGACGGGATGATGGATCGCTGGGGCATTCAGGAAGTATACGGAATGCATAACTGGCCCGGCCGTCCGGTGGGCAGTTTCGCCATCCGTCCTGGCGCATTTTTCGCAGCTACTGATCAGTTCGACATCGTTTTTGAAGGCAAAGGCGGCCACGCAGCCAAGCCGCATGAAACCGTGGATACAACGGTGATGGCGGCGCAGGCGGTTCTGGCGCTCCAGACCATCGCGGCGCGAAACGCTGACCCGGTGGATCAGGTGGTTGTTTCGGTGACCTCGTTCGAAACCTCTTCAACCGCATTCAACGTGATCCCTCAGACTGTAAAGCTGCGCGGTACGGTCCGTACAATGAGCCGGGACATGCGAGACATGGCTGAAAAGCGCGTGACCGAGATCTGCACCGGAGTGGCCGCCACATTCGGAGGAGCTGTTGAGGTGACCTATTACCGGGGATATCCGGTAATGGTGAACAGCGATGATCAAACCGATTTCGCAGCCCAGGTGGCGCGGTCTGTCTCGGGCGATTGTGACCAGGCTCCGCTGATCATGGGCGGCGAGGATTTCGCCTTTATGCTCGAAGAACGCCCCGGCGCTTATATTCTGGTGGGCAATGGGGACACCGCTGCAGTGCATCACCCTGAATACAACTTCAATGATGAGGCCATCCCTGCAGGATGCAGTTGGTGGGCCGAAATCGTTGAACAAAGGATGCCAGCGGCGTGATCCCAAGGGGCAGGCAGATGCTCTGTCCCTAAACGCCGGTGGTCTTCAGATTTAGCCGGTCGCACAGGGTCTCGACAATGGAATCGAGCGCGGATTTCTGCGTGTTGACGCAGGATTTTGCGGCATCGCGCGCAGTATCCAGCGCGTCCTGATCGCTGAGCCAGGTCGTGACCGCGTCTGCCAGGGCCTGCGCCGAGTTCACCTCAACCGCGCCGCCGGCCTCGATGAGCGGCGCAAAGGTTTCGGCAAAGTTGAAGTATCCGGGACCGGTTATTACTGCCGCCCCGGCCTGAGCGGGTTCGAACGGGTTATGTCCGCCGATCTCATGCAGCGAACCGCCCAGAAATACGATCGGGCAAAGCGCGTACCACGTGCCAGTCTCGCCCAGTGTGTCGGCAACATAGACCTGTGTTTCGGTGTCGATACGCCCTTCGGATGTTCGGAATACGGCAGTTTGAACAGCCTGTTTCAACAGCGCAGCCACATCCTGCCTGCGTTCGGGGTGGCGCGGGATCAACAGCAGCAGAAGGTTGGGCCAGCGCTCCAACAATTTCGCATGGGCGGCCAGAACAATCTCTTCTTCTCCGGCATGGGTCGAGCTGGCGATCCACACAGGACGCCCTGCAATCTGGGTCTGAATATCTTCCAACACAAAATTATCGACCGGAAGCGGATCGGACATCGCTTTGAGGTTGGTTCCCGGTTGCACGCGGTCCGCCACAGCCCCCATGTCCACCAGATTAGCGGCGGTTTTGCCATTCTGGGTCAGGAACAGGCTGAAATTGTCCAAAATGAATCGTGCGGTTTGCGGCCGTTTTTTCCAACCTTCGACGGATTTCTCTGACAGGCGGGCATTCAACAGGGCCAGAGGGATTCCCCGTCCAGCCGCGTCAACGATCAGGCGTGGCCAGATTTCGCTTTCGACAAATACTCCGGCTTCGGGGCGCCAGTGATCCAGAAATCGCCGGACCGGCCCTGCGGTGTCCAGCGGCGGATACTGGTGTCGCGTACGGGGTGGCATCCGTTTTTCGATCAGCGCCGCCGAAGTTGGGGTGCCCGAGGTCACCAGGAACTGGGCATCCGGCAGGCGTTCACCCAGCCGTTTGATCAGGCTGATGACCGACAGGGTTTCCCCCACACTTGCAGCGTGGAACCAGATCAATCGGCCCTTGGGGCGTGGTAGGCTGGCATGGCCGAGCCTTTCATGCTGACGAATTGTCGGGACATCTGCCGTCAGGAGTTTCTTGCGCACGGTGCGCCAAGCCAAAGGTGCAGCAACGGCGGTCAGGCTGCAATACAAACGGTAAAGCAGCGTCGGCTGGCCAGAGGGGGCGGTCATGTCAGCCGCCCGTATGGCTCATGTGGCGGCTCATCTTGCCGTCGACCGCCTGGCGGGAATAGTCGAAGTCGTGACCTTTGGGCTTAAGATTTATCGCCGCGCGGACGGCCTGTTCCAGCGGCACCTCGGTATCGAGATGATCTCGCAGGGGGGCACGCAGATCGGCCATGTCCTCTTGCCCCAGACACATATACAGCTCACCCGTACAGGTCAGGCGGACGCGATTGCAGCTTTCGCAGAAATTATGCGACAGCGGTGTGATAAAGCCGATCTTCTGGCCCGTTTCTTCAAGCCGCGCATATCGCGCGGGTCCACCAGTGCGTTCTGCCAGATCGGACACGGTATAGTGGCTTTCGTATTCCTTGCGGACATCCTTGAGCGACCAGTACTGATCCAGACGGTTCTCGTTCCCTATATCGCCCATCGGCATTACCTCGATCCAGGTCAGATCCATGTCGCGCTCAGCGCACCATTGGGTGATTGTTGGAAGTTCGGCCTCGTTGAACCCCTTCAGGGCCACAGCGTTGATCTTGACCCGCAGGCCAGCCTTTTGGGCAGTATCAATTCCGTTCAGAACCTGTTTCAACCGGCCCCAACGGGTGATCTGGCTGAATTTCTCATCATCCAACGTGTCCAGCGACACATTCACCCGGCGCACGCCCGCCGCATAGAGATCGTCAGCAAAGCGGTGCAGTTGCGAGCCATTGGTTGTCAGCGTCAGCTCTTTCAACGCGCCGCTGTCCAGATGCCGGGTCATGGCATTGAAGAATGACATGATGTTTCGGCGGACCAGCGGCTCGCCCCCGGTGATGCGCAGCTTTTCCACGCCCATCTTCACGAAGGTCGTGCACATACGGTCCAGCTCTTCCAGCGTCAGCAGGTCCTTTTTCGGCAGGAACTTCATGTCTTCGGACATGCAGTAAACACAGCGAAAATCACAGCGATCCGTAACGGAGACGCGGAGATAGGTGATGGCACGTGCGAACGGGTCGATAAGCGGAGCTGTCATGCGTCATACGTAAAGCGGCGACTGGCCTGCGACAAGCCTGAACTGTGCTTTGTGCTGGCACAGTCCTGTGAGGGGGGCTAAGTTCAGGCCATGAAATACGCTCTGCTGACCATTTGTATCCTTGTTGCGGGCTGTGACACTGTCCGCTCGACAACTGATCGGGTTTTCGGTCGCGACAAACCTGCGGCTGAACCAGAGGTTGCCGCGGAAGCAGACGTCACCGAATCCGTTCGGGTCCCCGCAACCGCCGCAGGTTGGGTTGGCGCCAAGACCACCATTGCCAGCTTAGGTGACCCGACAACGCCGGGACGCTGGATGGAAACGCCTTTGGTCGAGACAGAGTTCACGGGTCGCGTTGTCGTGCCCAGAACAGGGGCGCAGGCCTATATCACGCTGGTCCCGGCCCGTGGGCCCCAAGGCAGTGGAAGCAGGCTGTCGCTGGATGCGATGCGGGCGCTGCTTTTGCCTTATGACGAACTTGTCGAGCTGGAAGTTTATTCCAACTGACCTTTCAGATATTTGCCAGCTTCACGCCGAGCAAAGGGCTTCATGGCCGCACTATGGTCGCGCAGAAAGTTAACCACTCGGTCCGCGTCATGTTTCGACAACTCACGCAGCCACCAGGCAACGGCTTTCTGGATGAACCAGTCACGGTCGGGCACATAGCCCGCTGCCCAGCCAAGAATACGGTCGCGCCGGTTCAGGTCTTCTGGCTTAGGGTGGTTCTGCTTGGTCCAGGGCAGGGTGGCGACCAGCGCGGCGCGCCGTGTCCACATATGGTCTGACGCTGTCCAGCTTTCGACCTGATCCAACCGCGCCGGGTCCGCAGACAAGCGTTTCTGCATCGCCATACAGGCGTGATCTGCCACCGCCCAGGCGTCGAAATCCGGCAACCAGCTTTGCAGCAGGTCCCAAGCAGCCTCATCGGGGCGGATACGGGCTTGGGTCAGCAACTTGGCTGCGGCAAGACGGCCCTCGTGGATATCGGTCTGCCAGAGGGCGTCAGCCAGATCCACCCGCGCAGCAACGTCCAGTTCCTGTCGCCATAGTTTGGTCAGGTCGTTCAGAACCGGATTTGCAACGCCCAGATAGAGGCGTTCGACCTTGTGATAAGCCGCCATCTGCACGGCGCGCTCGGGGTCGGCATGGGCCCGGATCTGGTCAAGATAGGTGACGGGCGTCATTGGTCCGCAGCGCGTGTTGGCTTGCCGTCGATCGTCTGATGGTTCCGCTCAACCCAATAATCGCGGATATCGTCATCGGACTTACCGTCGACCCATTTCTGCATCGTGTCCCGTTCGGACTGGTATTCCATGAACGGTACGGCATACCCGCAAGAGGTCTGAACCATGTCAATCGCAATGTCATAGATCTGGCGGGCGCTGCGGTGGTCGGGAAACAGCCCGGCCAACGCGTCCCAGCCCTCGTCCCCGGCATGCAATGTACGCGCGGTGCCATAGGTCCTCAGGATCAGCGGGCGTGTGGTGAAGGAACACCACATGAGGGTCATGCGATTGACCTCAAGCAAATGCCCGGCGGTTTCATTGCCACTGCCGGTCAGGTTCATCCAGACAATCCGATTGGGCCCCAGTACCCGCAGCGAGTCCATCCCTTTGGGAGAGATATTGACCCGTCCTTCAGGTCCGGCGGTGCCGACGAAGAACAGATGCTGATCCTCGATAAACTTGCGATGGGCGTCATCCAGCGCCGGAAATTGCTTGGACATGCGTCACTCCACCGTTACGGATTTCGCCAGATTGCGCGGCTGGTCCACATCCGTGCCCTTGGCCACCGCCGTATGATAGGCCAGCAGCTGAGCGGGCACCGAATAGAGGATCGGCGCAAGGCTGGGGTGCACATGCGGCATGCGGATCGTGCTCCAGACCCCGTCTTCGGCCTCGGCGATGCCGTCATCATCGGACACCAGGATGACTTTACCCTTGCGTGCCATGACCTCTTGCATATTCGACACGGTTTTGTCGAACACCGTGTCTCGCGGGGCCAGAACCACCACGGGCATGTGTTTGTCAATCAGGGCAATGGGGCCGTGCTTTAGCTCACCCGAAGCATAACCTTCGGCATGGATATAGCTGATTTCCTTGAGTTTCAGCGCCCCTTCCATCGCCAGCGGGTACATCAGGCCGCGTCCCAGAAACAGAACATCGCGCGCCTCGGACAAGCGCTGGGCGGATTTCCTGATGGCCCGGTTCTGATCCAACGCGGTGTTCAGCACCGAAGGCAGCCCGCGCAATGCGGCGGCGTGATCGGCAAGTTCCTCGTCGCTCAACGTGCCACGGTCCGCGGCAGCCTTGAGCGCCAGCATCAGCAACACGCTCAGCTGACAGGTGAAGGCTTTGGTCGAGGCGACGCCTATCTCGACCCCGGCATGGATCGGCAGGGCGATGTCACTTTCACGTGCGATCGAGCTTTCTGGAACATTGACGACTGAGACGACCTTGTCCGCTTTGCCGTCGCAATACCGCAGGGCGGCCAGCGTATCGGCGGTTTCACCCGATTGGCTGACAAACAGCGCCATAGTGCGTTCCGGGATCGGAGGTTCACGATAGCGAAATTCGCTGGCGATATCGACTTCGACCGGTATTCTGGCAAGTTGCTCGAACCAGTATTTGGCGGTCAAACAGGCGTAGAAAGCAGTCCCGCAAGCGACCATCGTCAGACGGTCCAGCTTGGTGAAATCCAGATCCCCCGGCAGAACGACCTGATCCCCGGCAGAGGGCAGGTAGGACCGGATCGCCTCGGCAACCACAATCGGCTGTTCCGCGATTTCCTTGGCCATGAAATGCTTGTGCCCGGCCTTGTCGGCGCGGCTGTGATCCACTTTGATCTTGCGGGTTTCGCGATTGGCAAGCTCACCTGCCTCGTTGCGGATTTCCAGCGATGTGCGGGTCAGAACCGCACGGTCACCTTCTTCCAGATAGGTGATGCGATCCGTCAGCGGCGCTAGCGCGATGGCGTCCGAGCCGACAAACATCTCTCCGTCCCCGTGCCCGATTGCCAGTGGCGAGCCTTTGCGCGCGGCCACGATCAGGTCATCTTCGCCGTCAAACAGAAAGGCCAGGGCAAATGCGCCGACCAGCCGGTCGATGGTTTTATAGGCGGCTTCAACCGGGGGCAGCCCTGATTTGAGGTAATGTTCAGCCATCAGGGCGACGGTTTCCGTATCGGTTTCGGTTTCGAACCCGATCCCGTGTTCCGCCAGCTCTGTCCGCAGCTCCCGATAGTTTTCAACGATGCCGTTGTGAACAACGGCAACCGGCCCGGCCCGGTGGGGATGCGCATTCGAAACTGTCGGCGCGCCATGGGTGGCCCAGCGGGTATGGCCGATACCGGATTTACCCGGAAGCGGGTCATGCACCAGCAGGTCGCTGAGGTTTACCAGCTTGCCTACAGCCCGACGCCGACCCAGGGATCCGCCATTGACCGTAGCAATGCCTGCACTGTCATACCCCCTGTATTCCAGCCGTTTTAGGGCCTCGACCAGGATAGGGGCAGCTTCGTGCTTGCCCAATACGCCTACAATCCCACACATCTGTCAGGCTCCTTTGTCGCGACGAGCCTTCTTCGCCGTCAACATGTCAAACAATTTACGCGCATAACCGGGCTTGTTGTCCTGCTTGGCGCGCGCAACGGCCAAAGCATCCGCTTCCACATCGCGCGTCACCACGGTTCCGGTGGCCGTCATCGCGCCGTCACCAATGGTGACAGGTGCCACCAACATGGTGTTCGATCCGACAAAGACGTTCTGGCCGATGGTCGTTTGGTGCTTCATCACGCCATCATAGTTGCAGGTGATCGTGCCCGCGCCGATATTTGTCGCCGCCCCAACCGTTGCGTCCCCGATATAGCTGAGATGGTTGACCTTGGCGCCTTCGGCGATCTCAGCATTCTTGATTTCAACAAAATTTCCGACGCGGGTGTTTTCTGCCAGCTCAGCGCCGGGGCGCAGGCGGGCATAGGGGCCGACGATGGCGCCGCGGCTGACATGGCAGCCCTCAAGATGCGAAAACGCGCGGATCGTTGCACCGCTTTCCACCGTGACACCGGGGCCAAAGACCACGTTGGGTTCGATCACCGTATCGCGGCCAATGACGGTATCAGCGGCCAGATAGACGGTTTCCGGCGCCATCAGCGTGACCCCCAAATCCAGCAGTTCGGCGCGGGCACGGGCCTGAAAAACCGCATCCGCAGCGGCCAGGTCAACGCGTGAGTTTACACCCAGCGTCTGTGCCTCGTCACAGGCGACTGCGGTGACATTCAGGCCACGGGATCGGGCGATTGCCACGACATCCGGCAGGTAATATTCACCGGCGGCATTGTCATTTCCCACGCTGTCGATCAGCGAAAACAGCAATTCAGCGTCACAGGCCAAAAGGCCAGAATTACAAAGTGTTATATCGCGCTCTTTATCCGAGGCGTCTTTGTATTCGACGATGCGTTCAAGGGTCTGTCCGTTCATGACCAACCGGCCATAGCGTGCAGGATCTGCGGCCTTAAAACCCAGAATAACCAGATCGTTCTTGGTCCGCGCTTCGATCATACGTTCCAACGTATCGGGTTGCAAAAAGGGCGTGTCCCCGTACAGAACAACCACGTCGCCGTTGAAACCCTGCAGCGCTTCGCGCGCCTGTGCGACAGCATGGGCGGTGCCCAGCTGTTCGGCCTGAATGGCGATTTGTGCGGTCTCGTCCTCGGCCAGGGTTGCTTTGGCAACGGCTTCGGACCCGTGCCCGGTGACAATGACGGTCCGCTCGGGCGACAGAACAGCACCAGCGCGCATGGCATGGACCAGCATAGGCGCCTGAGCAATCGGGTGCAGGACTTTCGGGATATCCGAATTCATCCTGGTGCCTTTACCGGCAGCAAGGATGACAAGGGCGATACTCATGAAATCGTTTTCTCTTTGTGTTTTGTTGCAGTCCGTTTTATCCGCTGAGGGTAAAGTCGCAAGCGGTTCAGCCATCAAACTAGATTGCCGTTTGCAACAAGACGTGGCGAAAACCCGCCGAGGCAGGAGGCGTAATGAGAACAGTCATCTTTGATCTGGACGGGACACTGGCGGATACTTCCGGGGATTTGCTGGAGGCCGCAAACCATTGTTTTCGCGATATGGGGCACGGCGATGTGCTGGTCCACGGGCAGGATGCTGGCATCGCTTTGCGTGGTGGGCGGATGATGCTGACCCACGGTTTGAAGCGGGTCGGAGCCTATGACGAGCAGGCTGTTCACGCTTATTACCCGATGCTTTTAGAAGCGTACTCGGAGGCGATTGACACCCATACCCGGTTTTATCCAGGCGCGCTGGACGCGGTTGGAAAGTTGAAAGAGGCCGGCTATGGCGTTGGTATCTGCACTAATAAACCCGAGGCTCTGGCACATCAGCTGCTGACCCAAATGGGTGCGCGCGACCGGTTCGGCTCACTCGTCGGTGCGGATACTTTGCCGGTTCGCAAACCCGATCCGGAGCCCCTACGTGAAGCTGCCCGCCGGGCAGGTGGACACCCGGATCTGTGCGTTCTGATCGGGGATTCCGACACCGACCGGAATACGGCGCGTGCTGCAGGTGTACCTTCGGTGCTTGTAACATTCGGGCCATCTGGCGACGACATGGCTGCGCTGAAACCCGAAGCGCTGTTGCATCATTTTGATGACCTGCCGAAACTTGTTTTTGATTTGGTCGGAGCTGCAGCCTGACCCCTTGACCCCGGCCCATCGCGGCCTCAAGAGCGAAAAGATGACTGAGAAGTTTACTGGCAATTTCACCCAGCAGGAACCAATCCCGGATGAGGCGATCGAGGCGGCTCTGGCCGTTTTGCGTCATGGCCGGCTGCACAGATATAACGTCTCGCCCGGCGAACTGGCCGAGACCGCCCTGTTAGAACAGGAATTTGCCGCGCAGACCGGCGCAAAATACTGTCTGGCGGTCTCTTCGGGCGGCTATGCACTGGCGACAGCATTGCGCGCGATAGGGGTGCAGCCCAGAGATACGGTTCTGACCAACGCTTTCACCCTGGCGCCGGTGCCGGGGGCGATTGCCTCGATCGGAGCCAAGCCGGTATTTGTCGGTGTGACCGAAGCGCTGACGATTGATCTGGATGATCTCGAAAGCAAACTGGATCAGTCAGATGTGCTGATGCTCAGCCATATGCGCGGGCATCTGTGCGACATGGATCGGTTGATGCAAATCTGCGATGCCGCCGGTGTGGCCGTGATCGAAGATTGCGCGCACACGATGGGCGCCGCATGGCGCGGGCAAAAATCCGGACGGCAGGGCGTTATCGGGTGTTATTCCTGCCAGACCTACAAGCACATAAATTCCGGTGAAGGCGGGTTGTTGATTACCGATGACGAGGAACTGGCTGCCAAGGCGACGGTCCTTTCAGGATCCTACATGCTGTATGAGCGCCACCTTGCAGCGCCGGGCCCAGAGGTGTTCGAGCGGATCAAGTACACCACGCCCAATGTCTCAGGGCGCATGGACAATTTGAGGGCCGCGATCCTTAGGCCGCAACTTCGCAACCTGGAACAACAGATTGACCGGTGGAATGAGCGCTATGTCGAGATCGAAAAAGGGCTGCGCGGCACGCCGGGTCTTACCATTGTCGAACGGCCCGAGGCGGAAACTTATGTGGGCTCGTCTATTCAGTTCTTGCTGCTGGACTGGTCACCCGAACGGATTGCTCTTGTGATGCAGCGCTGCGCGGCGCGTGGTGTGGATCTGAAATGGTTCGGCGGAGCAGAGCCCACCGGGTTTACCTCGCGCTATGACAGTTGGCGATATGTGGAAAGCGCGCCTCTGCCTGCGAGTGACCGCATTTTGACCGGGATCATGGATATGCGGGTGCCATTGACCTTTTCACTGGATGATTGCCGGTTGATCGCACGGATCATTCGCTCCGAAGTCGGCGCGGTGTTCCAGTCCTGATCACATTACCTGTGACTCGAGCGGGGATTTTTGGTTCTTCCGCAGCCGCTCGACCAGTCTTTTTTGCAGCCGATTTTCAGGGATCGGATAAGACGGCACCGTATTTTTGGCTTCCAGCAGATTCGGAAAGATCATTTGGATTTCTTCGCGGGCCTGCGCCGTAACGGATGCCAGCGACGTGTCGGTCAGCAACAGGCTTTCGCTCGGGGCGCCATTTGCAAAAACGATTTCATGGTTGTCGAACAGTAGGTGGTAATACACAACCTGATCAAGGCTGTTTTCTATCTCGATCCCCGGCAATTCCGACAGCTTGATGGCCGCGACCAGCACATCCGGCGATCCGAACATGCGCTGCGCCACCGCCGAAGAGATTTGCATTCTGTGCTGCCGGGAAACCAATAGATCCTGTTTCGGCAAACCGTCCCCCAATGCGGATTTCGCGATTCGAACCGGATTCAGGTTTGGATTGATTGCCAGATCGGTTGCCGAAAGATGCCGCTGTCCGATCCATCTGACAGGTTTCAGCCCGGATCGGGTCAGCACAAGATCACCTTCACGCAAGGTTTCAACGGGACGTTCCCCGAGTTCCGTCTCGATCAAGGTGCCCTGACAAAAACATACCAGTAACTCGATGTTATCGACAATGGCGCCAAGGCTATCATTAAGGCCAAGTTCGGTAAGGCGCAGGGTATAGTCACCGGCGGAAGGGAAATCGACCTGCATGGTGAATGTGGAAAAGCTGTTCGCAGTCGGCAGAACAGTCATCGAGGCGATAACGACGCCGTTGCTGTCCAGAATCTCGACGGTAAATCCTTCGCTGCCTGCATTCGAGTTAGATGCCGTCCTAAGTGCGGAATCCAGGCTAAGCTCGCCGGATTTGGGGTCATCCAGCGTAAAGGTTTGCTCCATCACCGTGACTTGGCTTGCGTTGCCATCCATTTCGGCCACACGATTCGATGAACCATTCCCGAGATAGGCGCCCTCAGTGTGGTCAGCTTCGATATCCGTACCAGACCAATTTGCGGAACCGCTATTAAAAGTACCATTTACGATGACATTGGTTGGGGCCATTCGCAGAATCCTTGAAGCAAAAACCTTAACGGCTTTGGCGATCTAATCGTCGAGTATGGTGAATTTGTGACGCTCCGGATCGGCTCGCGGGTGAACCTTTTTCGGTCAGCGCTTGACCCGGGTTCATGGTCATGGCAGATTATTTGAACAATCGTTCATTTACTGGGAGAGTTCGATGTTCACGGCGGCCATGCAATTCGATCTGGGTGAAGATGTGAACGCACTGCGTGAAATGGTGCATCGCTGGGCGCAAGTGCGGGTGAAGCCGATGGCCGCGAAGGTCGATGCCTCGAACGCGTTTCCGAATGAACTTTGGCGCGAGATGGGTGAGTTGGGCCTGCTGGGAATTACAGTGCCCGAGGAATATGGTGGCGCGGCCATGTCCTATCTGGCCCATACCGTCGCGGTCGAAGAAGTGGCCCGGGCCTCTGCCTCAATCTCATTGTCATACGGGGCGCATTCAAACCTGTGCGTCAATCAGATCAAGCTGAACGGCAGCCCAGAGCAAAAGGCGAAATATCTGCCTCGGTTGATTTCCGGCGAACATGTGGGCGCGCTGGCCATGTCTGAGGCGTCCGCCGGATCAGACGTCGTTTCGATGAAGCTGAAGGCAGAAAAGCGCAACGACCACTACCGGCTGAACGGAAGCAAATACTGGATCACGAACGGGCCGGACGCGGATACTCTGGTCGTTTACGCCAAGACGGATCCTGATGCTGGATCCAAAGGGATCACCGCCTTTCTGGTCGAAAAAGAGATGACGGGCTTTTCCACGTCGCCCCATTTCGACAAGCTGGGCATGCGCGGATCAAACACGGCGGAATTGATTTTCGATGACGTCGAGGTGCCCTTTGAAAATGTTCTGGGCGAGGAGGGTAAGGGTGTCGCGGTTCTGATGTCAGGGCTGGATTACGAACGCGTCGTGCTCGCCGGGATCGGAACCGGAATCATGGCCGCCTGTCTGGACGAAGTCATGCCGTATTTGGCCGAGCGCAAGCAGTTCGGCAAACCGATTGGCAGCTTTCAGCTGATGCAAGGCAAGATTGCTGACATGTACACGGCCATGAATTCAGCCCGGGCTTATGTCTACGAGGTCGCCAAGGCCTGTGACCGCGGGGATGTGACCCGGCAAGATGCGGCAGCGTGCTGTCTGTATGCTTCGGAACAGGCCATGACGCAGGCCCATCAGGCAGTTCAGGCAATGGGCGGCGCGGGGTTCCTGTCGGATTCGCCGGTCAGCCGCATTTTCCGCGACGCCAAGCTGATGGAAATCGGCGCCGGCACCAGCGAAATCCGCCGGATGCTGATCGGACGGGAACTGATGAACGAAATGCTCTGAGCAAAAAAAACGCCCCGCCGACGAGGTAACGGCAGGGCGTTCTGTGTAAAGGATCAGAAGCGGTGAACGTAGGATACGCCGACCAGCCAAGGATCGATTTCAGCGGTGCCGATATCGGCACCGTTCAGTGTGACATCCGAGTCGATATCGAACCAGCGTACGTTCAAACGCACGGCGCCTTTTTCGGTGACCATATAGTCCAGACCGGCCTGCAGTGCGAGGCCGACCGAGTTGTCGAGTTCGAGATCACCCAGAGCCGATTTTTCGTCGAAGAAGATGGTATAGTTGATGCCCGCGCCGACATAGGGTTTCCAGACCGAGTTGGTCGGGAAGTGATAGTTCAGCGACAATGTGGGCGGCAGGTGTTTGACGGTCCCTGCGTCGAGGCTGCCACCCAGTGTGACCTCATGGCTGAACGGTGTGGCGGCCAGCAGCTCGATACCCAGATTATCCCGAACGAAATATTCGGCAGTAAAGATTGGGCGTGTGTCGGAATCGACATCTGCATCCAGCCCGGCGAGGGATCCATTGTCGGATTTCGGGTCGAGATAGCCGACACCGACACCAACGGTCCAGTCGCCCTGATTTTGGGCGAAAACGGGCGCAGCAAACGCGATGAGCGCGGTCGAAAGGGTCAAAGCGGCGAGTTTCTTGGTCATTTTACGGCCTTTGGATTTGTTGATGACCGGGTTTTGCATGAAGCAAAGCCCGCCGACTCTGATCTGCATCAAATTCCCGTGACCGTCTTTGGCGGCTCAATTCAGAAAAGACCTAGAAAAACAAAGGGTTTCGGCAATGTGTCCCGCTGAAGGCATACCTGGTTTGCATCAGGGTGGGGGCTGGGACCTGCCGGACCGGTTGAACATGGCGCGGCAATGTTTGGAACAGCCCCCAGAGCAGACGGCGATCATCGACCTGACCGGGGGTGAGGGCAAGGTTGTCACGTTTGCACAACTCGGACGCTTGGCCGATGACATCGCACACGCCTTGCTCGATCGGGTGCGGCCTGGGGATCGCGTTGGAGTACTGCTCAGCCAGTCACCCGGCTGCGCGGCGGCGCATCTTGCGGTCTGGAAGATCGGTGCGATTTCGGTGCCTTTGTTTAAATTGTTCAAACATGACGCGCTGGCCTCGCGTGTCGCGGATGCAGGGGCGCAACAGGTGTTGACAGACGCAGAGGGTGCTGCACTGCTGGGGGATTTGGCCGTACCGGTTCGGGTCGATCAGATAGCTCCGTCTGATGATCCGGTGCCCTTTGCGGATACCGGCCCCGAGGATCCGGCAGTTCTGATCTATACTTCCGGCACAACCGGCAGCCCCAAAGGCGCGCTGCATGGGCATCGGGTTTTGACCGGCCATTTGCCGGGGGTCTCGATCAGCCACAACCATCTGCGCGATGGCGATTGCCTGTGGACGCCCGCCGACTGGGCCTGGATTGGCGGGCTGTTTGATGTGCTGATGCCAGGGCTGGCGCTGGGCATTCCGGTGGTCGCGGCCCGGCTCGAGAAATTCACCCCCGAGGCCTGTGCGGATGTGATCGCACGTGGCGGGGTACGGAACGTGTTCTTTCCGCCTACCGCATTGCGGATGCTCAAGGCCACGGATCAGGCGATCCCCGGTCTGCGCTCGGTCGCTTCCGGAGGGGAGCCGCTGGGTGCCGAGATGTTGGAATGGGGGAAGCAGGCGTTCGGCCTGACGATCAACGAATTCTACGGTCAGACCGAATGCAACATGGTCGTGTCTTCCTGCGCTGAGGATTTTCCGGTGCGCCCGGGTTGCATCGGTAAACCGGTTCCTGGGCATGAAGTTGCAGTGATCGACCAGGATGGCCAGCCCACAGATCAAGAGGGCGACGTGGCCATCCGCCGAGGCTCGGCCTCGATGCTGCTGGAATACTGGAACCGACCTGAGGCCACGGCCGAGAAGTTCCGCGGCGATTGGCTGATCACCGGAGATCGCGGCATGTGGGAGGGTGAGTACTTACGCTTTGTTGGCCGCGATGACGATGTGATCACTTCTGCCGGGTATCGCATCGGCCCTGCTGAGATCGAGGATTGCCTGTTGACCCATCCGGCGGTGGCGACAGTTGGTGTGGTCGGTAAACCTGATCCTTTGCGGACTGAGATTGTGAAGGCCTATGTCGTGTTGAAACCGGGAGCCACGGTTGCGGAGCGAGAGTTGCAGGATTGGGTCAAGGATCGTCTGGCGCAGTATTCCTATCCGCGCGAAGTGGCGTTTCTGGAAGAATTGCCGATGACGGTGACGGGGAAGGTGATCCGGAAGGATTTGAAGGCGCGTGCGGTGGGTGAGGTAAGGCAATGAGTCGAATGTTAGTCAGCATCGCATTTTTCTTTGCAACATTTCCGTCTTTCGTTGCAGCTGGAGATTTTCGCCTTGCTGATGCGTTGATGAAATCATGCCTTCAAACCTTTTCGGAGGTCCTAATTGAGACACTGGAAAAAGTGACCGATGAAAGCACATTGATTGACGTTCGTGGTGCAGCGTCTCAGGATGTGGCGCTTTGTGCGGGGCTCGCAATCGATGTTTGTTCTGTTGGTATTCTGGAAAGTCAGGACCAGTGCTTTTCTAAACTCGAAATGAGTATCGACGAAATTCGACAAAAAACGATCACGAATCTTCCCGAGACCATCTCTGGCACATTTCGATCCCGAAGTTACCGATTCGCATTTGCCCGCGCAAAAGAACCGGCAATACGCCTTGATCCAAGCCCTACGGTTCCACCGCAACTGACCAGTGTGCTGTCCGAGGCGATGCGCCTCGCAGACGCGCGTACGGCGCAGCGACTCCAGATTTACGCTCAAAGAGAGGTTCAGGAATGAAACTCACATCCAAATCCATGCCCGCCTCCGAGGGTTTCAAAGCAAACCGCGCGGCCCATCTCGACGCGCTGGCGCAAATCTCTGCCGCTGCGGAAGCGGCCCGTCTGGGCGGGGGTGAAAAATCCCGCGCGCGGCATGAATCCCGTGGCAAGATGCTCCCCAGGCGCCGGGTTGCGAACCTGCTGGACCCAGGGTCCCCGTTTCTGGAAATCGGCGCGACGGCGGCGCATGGGATGTATGGCGATGCCGCGCCAAGCGCTGGTGTGATTGCGGGCATTGGCCGGGTGCAGGGGCGCGAGGTCATGGTGGTTTGCAACGACGCCACCGTGAAGGGCGGCACTTATTATCCGATGTCGGTCAAGAAACACCTGCGCGCGCAGGAGATTGCCGAGGAAAGCCAACTCCCCTGTATCTATCTGGTCGACAGCGGCGGGGCGAACCTGCCCAACCAGGATGAGGTCTTTCCCGACCGCGACCACTTTGGCCGCATCTTCTATAATCAGGCCCGGATGAGCGCGAAGGGTATCCCTCAGATCGCGGTGGTCATGGGTTCGTGTACGGCGGGCGGGGCCTATGTGCCCGCGATGTCGGATGTGACGATCATCGTCAAAGATCAGGGCACGATCTTTCTGGCAGGTCCGCCTTTGGTCAAGGCCGCGACCGGGGAGGTTGTCAGCGCCGAGGATCTGGGCGGTGGCGACGTCCATACCCGTCTGTCCGGCGTGGCCGATTACCTGGCTGAGGACGACGCCCACGCGCTGGCCTTGGCGCGGCAGGCGGTGCGTTCTCTGAATCTGCGCAAACCGCAGACCGTGGATTGGGCCAGCCCCGAAGACCCGGCTTATGACCCCGAGGAAATTCTGGGCGTTGTTCCCGCCGACCTGCGCACGCCCTATGATATCCGCGAGGTGATCGCGCGGCTCGTCGATGGCTCTCGGTTCGATGAATTCAAACCGCGCTTTGGTGAGACGCTTGTGACCGGGTTTGCCCATGTCAAAGGCTGCCCCGTTGGGATCATCGCCAACAACGGCGTGCTGTTCTCGGAGGCGGCCCAAAAGGGCGCGCATTTTGTTGAGCTGTGTTCGCAACGCAAAATCCCGCTGGTCTTCCTGCAAAATATCACCGGCTTTATGGTGGGCCGCAAATACGAAAACGAAGGCATCGCGCGGCACGGGGCAAAGATGGTGACAGCCGTTGCCACAACTTCGGTGCCCAAGATCACCATGCTGGTGGGCGGCTCTTTCGGGGCCGGGAACTATGGCATGGCGGGGCGGGCCTATCAGCCCAGGTTCCTGTGGACTTGGCCGAACTCGCGTATTTCTGTAATGGGGGGCGAGCAGGCGGCGGGCGTGCTGGCCACCGTCAAACGAGACGGGATCGAGCGGCAGGGTGGCAGTTGGTCGGCTGAGGAAGAGATCGAATTCAAGCGCCCAACATTGGATATGTTCGAGGAACAATCTCACCCACTCTATGCCTCGGCGCGCCTATGGGACGACGGCATCATCGACCCGCGCAAAAGTCGCGATGTTCTGGCCTTGTCGCTGAGTGCCGCCCTGAATGCCCCGATTGAGGAGACGCGTTTCGGCGTGTTCAGGATGTAGATACGATGAATCTAAAAAAGAAAATTCTTGATACCATGCCTGAGGTCAAAGTGCCGGACCTCACTAAAAGAGCCGAGATTTCTGTTTTTCTGGTGCACAACTCTCGCGATCCGGAGGACTACTTTTTTCTCTTTGATTTCGAGGAATTTGTTGATCGGTCGAATGGCGGCTACTTCGTTCGCCCGGCGTTAAAGATATTCTCTGGGCGAGACGATTTCAGTCGCGTTCGGTTTGCGCGCGAATTTCGCCAGGTTTTTGCGCGTGAATTTGATCGGATGCGTGCAGAACTCGCAGCCGAGAAGGGTAAGCGTGGTTGGTTGAGTTGGAGTTTCGGATTGAACTCGGCTGTGGATATCGTTGGCGGATTGGTCGGTAATTTAATTTTGGCAATCGCCCTATCCGTAGGGAAGAAAGTGTTCGGTGACATCGCTTTGCCACGCATCTTGATGGGTAAAAGCGATGAAGCCAAGCTTGCGGACGAAATTGACAGAACAAAGACTAAGGTCGAAGGCGCGCTGGCTGAGATCGAGATCACTATTCACCCCGAACTTTATCACCACGCATATCGCGATGGTCATCTTGGCAAGATTAGCGGCATGGATCGGGATGCATGGCCGTTGCCGAACTTTGTTCGCGTGCATTTGACAGACGAAAAGAGTGGGTCATGGTGGTAGGAGGCGATCAATGTTCAACAAAATCCTGATTGCTAACCGGGGCGAGATTGCCTGTCGGGTGATGGAAACGGCTCAGAAAATGGGTGTGTCCTGTGTTGCAGTGTATTCGGACGCGGACGCCTCGGCCAAGCATGTGCAAATGGCGGATGAGGCGGTGCATATCGGTGGAGCGGCCCCGGCGGACAGCTATTTAAAGGGTGATGTGATCATTCAGGCAGCGTTGGATACAGGCGCGCAGGCGATCCACCCCGGCTATGGGTTTCTGTCTGAAAACCCCGGTTTCGTTGACGCGGTTGAGGCTGCGGGTCTGATCTTTATCGGGCCCTCGGCGGATGCGATCCGCAAGATGGGCCTCAAAGACGCGGCAAAAGTGTTGATGGAGCAGGCGGGCGTGCCCGTGGTTCCGGGTTATCACGGCGATAACCAAGACCCTGATCATCTGGCGGGCGCGGCCCAGACTATCGGCTATCCAGTGCTGATCAAGGCCGTTGCGGGGGGCGGCGGCAAGGGGATGCGGCTGGTAGAGCACCCCGAAGACTTTACTGAGGCTCTAGACAGTGCGCGGGGAGAGGCGAAAACCGCCTTTGGCAACGACGCCGTTCTGGTCGAAAAATTCGTTTCCAAGCCCCGGCATATCGAGGTGCAAGTGTTCGGCGATGGCACCCAAGCGGTACATTTGTTCGAACGCGATTGTTCGCTGCAGCGGCGGCACCAGAAAGTGATCGAAGAGGCCCCGGCCCCTGGAATGACAGCCGAAATGCGCGAGGCCATGGGGCAGGCTGGCGTGCGCGCCGCCGAGGCGATTGGCTACAAGGGCGCAGGCACGGTTGAGTTCATCGTCGATGCATCGGACGGGCTGCGCCCGGATCGGTTCTGGTTCATGGAGATGAACACGCGCTTGCAGGTGGAACACCCCGTGACCGAGGCGATTACCGGCGTTGATCTGGTCGAATGGCAGTTGCGAGTCGCTTCGGGTGAAGCGTTGCCAAAAACGCAGGATGACCTGACGATCAACGGGCATGCGTTCGAAGCCCGGCTTTACGCCGAGGACGTGCCCAAAGGGTTTCTGCCCGCAACAGGTACGCTGACACATCTGCGCTTTCCTGCGGAATGCCGCGCCGATAGCGGAGCGCGGTCCGGCGATACAATCAGCCCCTGGTACGATCCGATGATTGCCAAGGTCGTGGTGCATGGCCCGACGCGTGCAGTGGCGCTGGAAAACCTGCACCGGGTTCTGCGGCGGACCGAGGTTGCCGGGACGGTCACGAATCTCTCGTTTCTTGGCGCGCTGACCCGGCACCCTGGATTTGCGGCGGGCGATGTCGATACCGGGCTGATCGGTCGGGATATCGACGGGCTGGTCCGAACTTCTGATGCGCGCGCGCGCTTGATTGTTGCAGCAGCCATGACGGCGCTTGATCTGGTCGAGACCGGGCCCGACACGGGTTTCAGCCTGTGGGCGCCGCTGCACCGGGCCGTCCAGTTGAAGTGCGATAGCGAGCTCATTGATCTAGACGTACAGGTCGAAGGACCTGACCGGCAGGTCTGGCAGATCAAGGACACAACGGTTCTGGCGCAACGGCGCAATGGAGGCTGGTACATTGATGACCGCCCGATGCCGCCCGTGGCACTGGCTGGTGCGACAATCACAGTATTCGATGACTATGGGCAAGTGTTTGAGCATGTCGATCCGCTGGATCGCGATGCAAGCGCCTTGGGTGATACCAATGTGGTCGAGGCGCCGATGCCCGGTCTGGTCAAGGCCATGTTCGCCACCGTAGGGCAAGCCGTTTCAGAGGGTGATCGACTGGCCATTCTGGAAGCGATGAAAATGGAACATTCCTTGCTGGCTGCCCGTGATGGCGTGATCGCCGAGGTGCTGGCCGAAACGGGCGCTCAGGTCGAGGCCGGCGCGGCGCTGGTCCGGCTGGAGGAGGAATGATCTGTCCCGCTGCGCCGCAACGTGGCACAGTCGGGACAACACGGCATAACGGGAGGCGAAAGCTATGGGTGAACGGGTCGACATTTTTGAAGTAGGGCCACGTGATGGGCTGCAGAACGAACAGCGGGAAATTCCTGTTGCCGAGAAGGTCGCTCTGATCGATTGCCTGAGCAAGGCGGGCTTCAATCGGATCGAAGTTGCCAGTTTTGTGTCTCCGAAATGGGTGCCCCAGATGGCTGGCAGTGCCGATGTTCTGGCCGGGATCCAGCGGGTTGGTAAGGTGCGCTATGCGGCGCTGACGCCGAATATGCGCGGGTACGAGGACGCCTTGTCTGCCAAAGCGGATGAGATTGCCGTATTCGCATCTGCCTCGGAAGGGTTCTCGAAGGCCAATCTCAACGCGACCATCGCCGAATCCATTGAGAGGTTCAAACCGATCCTAGAGGCTGCGCGCCATATTGACCTGCCAGTGCGCGGTTACGTGTCCTGCGTGACCGACTGCCCCTATGATGGTCCGACCCCACCCGAGAAGGTGGCCGAGATTGCGGACACATTATTTGCGCTGGGTTGCTATGAGGTATCGCTGGGAGATACGATCGGGCAAGGAACACCGGACACTATCGCCCATATGCTTCTGGCGGTGCGTGAGACGGTGCCTGTTACCCGCTTGGCGGGACATTTCCACGACACCAATGGTCGGGCCATCGACAATATCGACGCTGCATTGGCGCTGGGCGTGCGGACATTTGACTCAGCAGTCGGGGGGCTGGGCGGTTGCCCCTATGCACCCGGCGCCGCAGGGAACGTGGCCACCGAAGCCGTGGTCGCGCATCTAGAGCGTCTTGGATACGAAACGGGACTTGATCTGGGGATCGTGGAACAAGCGGCACAAATGGCACTGGCCATGAGGGCGGAGTAGGCGATGTTAGAAACGATCTCGGTCACGGTTGATCCACGTGGCGTTGCAACCCTGACGCTGAACCGCCCGGAGAAGCATAATGCGATGTCCGCGCAGATGATCCGGGAACTGACACAAGCGGCGGTGCAGTTGGGCAGCGATGGCACTGTGCGCGTAGTCGTTCTGACCGGAGCAGGCAAAAGCTTTTGTGCCGGTGGGGATCTGGGCTGGATGCAGGACCAGATGGCAGCGGATCCTCAGACACGCTTTGTCGAAGCACGCAAACTGGCCGAGATGTTGCAGGCGTTGAATGTGATGCCCAAACCGCTGATCGGAGCGTTACAGGGCAACGCCTTTGGTGGCGGTGTGGGCCTTGCCGCCGTCTGCGACGTGGCAATAGGTGTCGAGACCCTAAAAATGGGCCTGACCGAGACGCGACTGGGTCTGATCCCGGCTACCATCGGCCCCTATGTTGTCGCTCGGATGGGGGCGGCACGTGCGCGGCGGGTCTTTATGTCGGCCCGATTGTTTGACGCGGCCGAGGCCGTCGATTTGGGCCTATTGGCAAAAACGGTATCAGCAGAAGATATGGCGGACGCTGTCGAGGCCGAGGTTGAACCCTATTTGTCATGTGCGCCTGGTGCGGTGGCCTCGGCCAAGGCCTTGGTCCATAGTCTGGGGCCGCGTGTTGACGATCCCGTTATCGACCAAACGATCCGGGCGCTGGTTGCGCGCTGGGAAACTGACGAGGCGCATGAGGGAATCAGCGCATTCTTCGACAAGCGAAAACCTGTATGGAATAGTTAGGTTTACGTTCTGTCGGTTTGGGCGTTTCACGGATCGAAGTTCGGCTGGAATGAAACGGAATATTAGGGTGCCATGCGGTTGTGTTTGGTTGACCCTCTGACCCCGCGCGGATAGAGAATGTCCAGTCAACACGCTAATTGACGGCGCTCCCCTACGGGGCACGCGCAGGAAAGGAGCTATTCGTGGAAGACCTGCTGCGGGAGTACCTCCCGATCCTGGTGTTTCTGGTCGTCGCTGCGGGCCTTGGAATCGTCTTGATTCTTGCCGCTGTGGTGCTGGCCGTCCGCAATCCCGACCCTGAAAAGGTCAGCGCTTATGAATGCGGCTTCAACGCCTTCGACGATGCGCGGATGAAATTCGACGTCCGATTCTATCTGGTCGCGATTCTTTTCATCATCTTCGATCTGGAAATTGCGTTCCTGTTCCCTTGGGCCGTGGCTTTCAAAGACATCAGCGATGTCGGATTCTGGTCCATGATGGTGTTCCTGGGCGTTCTGACCATCGGCTTTGCCTATGAATGGAAGAAGGGGGCCCTGGAATGGGAGTGATGACGGGTGCAAACACCGCCGGCGTCGACAAAGAAGTCGCCACCCAGGCCCTGAATGCCGAGCTGCAGGACAAAGGCTTTCTGCTGACCTCGACGGAGGACATCATCAACTGGGCCCGAACCGGGTCGTTGCACTGGATGACCTTCGGGCTGGCCTGTTGCGCAGTTGAGATGATGCACACCTCGATGCCGCGTTATGATGCAGAACGGTTTGGTATCGCGCCACGCGCGTCCCCACGTCAGTCGGATGTGATGATTGTGGCCGGAACGCTTACCAACAAAATGGCGCCTGCGCTGCGTAAGGTCTATGACCAGATGCCCGAGCCGCGCTATGTGATCTCGATGGGCTCCTGCGCCAATGGCGGCGGGTATTACCATTATTCCTATTCTGTTGTGCGCGGCTGTGACCGCATTGTGCCGGTCGATATCTACGTGCCTGGATGCCCTCCGACGGCTGAGGCGCTGTTGTATGGACTGATGCAGCTGCAGCGTAAAATCCGCCGCACCGGCACCATTGTACGCTGAGGAGGAGGCAATGAGCGAAGCACTCAAAGAACTCGGCGCGCAGCTGGAACTCAAACGGACCGATTGCGTTCTGTCCTGGGATGTCACCCATGATGAGTTGAACGTGGACGTGGCCCCGTCGAACCTTGTGGAATTTATCGAATTTCTGAACGGCGATGCCAGTTGCAAGTTCTCGACCCTGGTGGACATCACAGCCGTTGACTATCCCGAGCGGGCCAAGCGGTTCGATGTGGTCTATCACTTCTTGTCGATGTACCAGAACCAGCGTATCCGGCTGCGCGTGTCGATCCGTGAGGATGACATGGTGCCGTCGATTGTCGACGTTCACCCCTCGGCCAACTGGTTCGAGCGCGAGGTGTTCGATATGTTCGGCATCCTTTTCTCGGGCCATCCTGATCTGCGGCGAATCCTGACCGACTATGGCTTTCGTGGCTATCCGCTGCGCAAGGATTTCCCGACCACCGGTTATACCGAAGTCCGTTATGACGAGGCGCAAAAGCGTGTGGTCTATGAGCCGGTCAATCTGGTGCAGGAATACCGTCAGTTTGATTTCATGTCTCCGTGGGAGGGTGCGAATTACATCCTGCCCGGCGATGAGAAACAGGAGAGCGAATAATGGGTGGCATTTGGTGGCTGATCCTATCTGCACTGACCATCATCCCGATGGTGAAGATTTTGCCGTTCTTCGGAATTAACAAATACTGGTGCCTGCTCTGTCTGATCCCCTTTGGCACGATCGCGTTGTTGTGGTGGGTCGGGCTGAAACTGCAAGAGCTGGAGCGCCGCTGAGATGATGATGCTGGGGGAACTGATCGTGCTGGGTGCGCTGGGGGTCCTTCTGGCGGGGGCTGCAGCCAAGGCGGCCGAGGCCGAAAAGGTCCGGGTTCGGGCCGAAGCGAAAAAGAATAGGCGGGGGCGTTGATGGACGGCTCAAGATATGATGACGGCAGCACGGACGCGCTGAGCGGAGAACAGAAGATCCGCAATTTCAACATTAACTTTGGCCCGCAACACCCTGCGGCGCACGGGGTTTTACGGCTTGTGCTTGAGCTGGATGGCGAGATTGTTGAGCGTTGCGACCCGCATATCGGTTTGTTGCACCGTGGCACCGAAAAGCTGATGGAAAGCCGGACGTATCTGCAGAACCTGCCGTATTTCGATCGTCTCGACTACGTTGCGCCGATGAACCAGGAACATGCCTGGTGTCTGGCCATTGAAAAGCTGACCGGAGTTGAGGTGCCGCGCCGAGGTTCTCTGATCCGGGTGCTGTATTCCGAGATCGGGCGCATCCTGAACCACTTGCTGAACGTGACCACGCAGGCGATGGATGTGGGGGCGCTGACCCCGCCGCTCTGGGGGTTTGAAGAGCGCGAAAAGCTGATGGTGTTCTATGAACGCGCCTGTGGTGCCCGCCTGCACGCGGCCTATTTCCGCCCCGGCGGCGTACATCAGGACCTGCCGCCGGAACTGCTGGACGATATCGAGACGTGGAGCCACGAATTCCCCACCATCCTCGACGACATTGATGGTCTGCTGACCGAAAACCGCATCTTCAAACAGCGCAACGCCGATATTGGCGTGGTGACCGAGGACGACATCCAGAAATACGGTTTTTCGGGTGTGATGGTGCGCGGATCGGGTCTGGCATGGGACCTGCGTCGCGCGCAGCCCTATGAATGCTATGATGAATTCGAGTTCCAGATCCCCGTCGGCAAGAACGGCGACTGCTATGACCGTTATCTCTGCCGCATGGAAGAGATGCGTCAATCACTGCACATCATCCGTCAGGCCATCGCCAAAATCCGGGAATGCCCCGGAGACGTTCTGGCCCGTGGCAAGATCACCCCGCCCAAACGCTCGGACATGAAGACCTCGATGGAAAGCCTGATCCATCACTTCAAACTGTACACCGAAGGGTTCCACGTGCCCGCGGGTGAGGTTTACGCCGCCGTTGAGGCCCCTAAGGGTGAGTTCGGCGTTTATCTGGTCGCTGACGGCACCAACAAACCCTACCGCGCCAAACTGCGCGCCCCGGGCTTCCTGCACCTGCAAGCTATGGACCACATCGCCGGAGGCCACCAACTGGCCGACGTCGCCGCCATCATCGGCACCATGGATGTCGTATTTGGAGAGATTGACCGCTAATGCTCCGCCGTCTTCATCCCGAACAACCCGAAAGCTTCGCCTTTACCGCTGCCAACCGGCAATGGGCCGAAGCGCAGATCACCAAATACCCCGAAGGCCGTCAGGCCAGCGCGGTGATCCCTCTGCTGTGGCGCGCGCAGGAGCAGGAGGGCTGGCTGAGCCGTCCGGCGATTGAATCCGTCGCTGACATGCTGGGAATGGCCTATATCCGTGTGCTCGAAGTCGCCTCGTTCTATTTCATGTTCCAGCTGCAGCCGGTTGGCTCGGTGGCGCATATTCAGGTCTGCGGCACCACCTCCTGCATGATCTGCGGGGCCGAGGATTTGATTGCGGTCTGCAAGGATAAGATCGCCGCCAAGCCGCATGCTTTGTCCGCCGATGGCAAGCTGAGTTGGGAAGAGGTCGAATGCCTGGGCTCTTGCACCAACGCGCCGATGGCGCAGATCGGCAAGGACTATTACGAAGACCTGACCGCCGAGGGTTTTGGCAAGATCATCGACGATCTGGCCGCTGGCAAAGTGCCGACACCGGGTCCTCAGAACGGGCGCTATGCGGCAGAGCCTTTGAAGGGGCTGACCAGCCTGTCAGAATATGACAGCGGCCGAACCCAGTATAACGCCAGCGTTCAGTTGGCGACTGATCTGGGGGATACCGTCAAACGCATCGACGGGACCGAGGTTCCGATCCTTACGCCATGGCTGGGCAAGGATGGCAAGGCAGCGGCGACAAAGGCTGCTCCGAATCCTCCCAAGGCCCCCGCACCGGCCAAACCTGCGGTGAAACAAGCGGCTGAAGCGAAGGCGGTCAAAGAAGACCAACCCGACACGCTTTCGGGTGCGCGGGACGGCAAGTCGGACGATCTGAAGCTGCTTAAAGGTGTCGGGCCTAAGCTTGAGAAGACGCTGAACGAGTTGGGCTTCTATCATTATGATCAGATCGCCAAATGGACGCCCGAGCAGGTTGCCTGGGTTGATGCGCGGCTGAAGTTCAAAGGCCGGATCGAGAGTGACGGCTGGATTGATCAGGCCACCAAGCTGGCGGCGGGTGAAGAAACCGAGTTCGCCAAGCGGGCCAAGGACGACGGTACATACGAAGACTAGGATGCGTGCCCGCTCTGGGCATTTAGGACAAGATGGACAAGGACAAGGAACAGGCCATGGCCCGCAAGGGTCGACATATCGGAGTGGTCATCGCCGTGACCATGCTGGTCTGGCTTGCCATGACCATGTTCATTGGCCCTGCGATGGAACTGCCGGGACGCTATGCGCTGCTGTTTGATTTTGCCGCACTGGCCGGGTTCATCTATGCGGGCGTCAACATTTTTCAACTCTGGCGCATGCGTCAGGACAGCTGAAGGTAACACATGATGCTGAAGGATCAGGACAGGATCTTTACCAACATCTACGGGATGCATGAGCGTACATTGCGCGGTGCACAGGCCCGGGGGCATTGGGACGGCACCGCTGGCCTGATCGGCAACGGGCGCGACTGGATCATCCAGACGATGAAGGATTCAGGGCTGCGCGGCCGGGGCGGCGCGGGTTTTCCAACCGGTCTGAAGTGGTCCTTCATGCCCAAGGAAAGTGACGGTCGCCCGTCCTATCTGGTGGTGAATGCGGATGAATCCGAGCCTGGCACCTGCAAAGACCGTGAAATCATGCGCCATGATCCGCATACGCTGATCGAAGGCTGCCTGATAGCCTCTTTCGCGATGAATGCGCATACTTGCTATATCTACCTGCGCGGGGAATACATCCGCGAGCGTGAGGCGCTGCAGGCCGCGATTGACGAAGCCTATGACGCCGGTTTGTTGGGCAAGAACGCCGCTGGGTCAGGCTGGGACTTCGATCTGTTCCTGCATCACGGGGCTGGGGCTTACATCTGTGGCGAGGAAACTGCCCTGATCGAAAGCCTTGAGGGCAAAAAGGGCATGCCGCGGATGAAGCCACCGTTCCCGGCGGGCGCGGGGCTGTATGGCTGCCCGACCACGGTGAACAATGTGGAATCCATCGCGGTTGTGCCCACGATCCTGCGTCGCGGGGCCGACTGGTTCGCAGGCTTTGGCCGTCAGAACAATGCAGGCACCAAGCTGTTTGCGATCTCGGGCCATGTGAACAACCCCTGTGTGGTCGAAGAGGCAATGTCGATCCCGTTTGAACAGCTGATCGAAACCCATTGCGGCGGCATTCGCGGCGGCTGGGACAATTTGCTGGCGGTTATTCCGGGTGGTTCGTCGGTGCCCTGTGTGCGCGGTGAGAATATGCGCGACGCGATCATGGACTTTGACCACCTGCGCAACGATCTGGGCTCGGGCCTGGGTACGGCTGCCGTGATCGTGATGGATAAATCCACCGATATAATCAAAGCGATCTGGCGATTGTCGAAGTTTTACAAACATGAAAGCTGCGGTCAGTGCACACCGTGTCGTGAAGGCACCGGATGGATGATGCGCGTCATGGATCGCCTTGTGCGCGGTGAGGCCGAGTTGGAAGAGATCGACATGCTGTTTGACGTAACCAAACAGGTGGAAGGCCACACGATCTGTGCCCTCGGTGATGCGGCAGCCTGGCCAATCCAGGGCCTGATCCGCAATTTCCGGGAAGAAATCGAAGACCGCATCAAGGCCCAGAAATCGGGCCGCACGGGTGCGATGGCAGCGGAGTGATTCAAATGGAAGTATTCTCGGACTATGGCCATGCACTTGCATCGGTGATGATCTTCACCCTCGTCGTCCTGTTCCTAGCCCCATTTTCGGCAATGGCCAAACAGGGTAAGGGGCTGGCGCCAGGCGCCACGCCCGAGCAAGATTATTCAGACAGGGCCTATCGGTTGAACCGTGCCTATCTGAACGGCACTGAAACGCTTCCTGCTTTTGCGGCGGTGACGATCGCGGCAATTTTGGTGGGGGTCAGCCCGTTTTGGGTAAACTTGCTCGCCTCGGTGGCACTGGTTTCGCGTCTGGCAATGCTGTTTGTTCATCTGCGTGGACTGGGTAAACCGAACTCTGGCTTGCGCTCGGTTCTTTACGTGGTTGCCTGGCTTTGCATGTTCGTGATGGGGGTCATGGCATTGGTGGCGGCGTTTTAATGATTGAACGAACTGTTGATCTTGTGACCAGAACCAAGAATGTTTCCCTCATCGGCGCAGTTTTACTGCTGGTGGCGGTTTCGGCCTGCGGGCTGATTAAGCCTTCGGAAGATCGTATTCTATTCGATGGCAAGTCGTTCAGAGCCAAAGCAAAGCACATCAACAAAAAAGCGTCTCCTTCGGATTTCACCGTTGTGATCAAAGGAGTATCTGCCTCATTGGATGGTGCACGCGAGGCCGGCCGTTATGAGGGCACCAAGTTTTGCATCGCGAATTTCGGATCCTCCAGGATCGACTGGAAGGTCGGGCCGGATACCGAACCACAAAACCTTCAGATCAACGATGACAGACTAACCTTTGCCGGGAGCTGCCGCCGTCCATGAAGCGGGTTTTTGCATATCACGCCGTGACAGGCCCATTGCTATTGCATAGCAATGCTGGCCTCCGTCGTCTTGGTCTTTCCAAGACGAAAGGATTTGTCATGTCTGGTATCAAAATGCTTGCCGTTGCAACGGCGCTGACACTGCCTGCGGTTGCTTTGGCTAAACCTCCCTTGCGCGAAGTCAAAGAGATCGACAACGAACTCTATTACATCGCAATCGCGAACGAAATTTCGGAATACTGCCCCTCCATCAGCGGGCGGCGTATGAAGGCGATTGGTGTGATGTGGGGCTTGCGGTCGAAAGCGAACCAGTTGGGCTATTCCGACAGTGAAATCCGCTCTTATGTCGATTCGGATGCAGAAAAAGACCGGATGCGCGCCAAGGGCGAGGCCTATCTGGCCCAAAATGGCGTGTCGTATGGCCGGCCGAATTCTTTCTGTACGCTTGGGCGTGCGGAAATTGAAAGAAACAGCGCCATCGGCGTGTATTTGAGGGCGAATTGAGTATGGGTTTCAGAGCTTTGATGATGGGCTTTGCTGGTGTTTTGCTTTTGGTCTTAGCTGGATGCGAGTCAACATCCAGCCAAGCTTTGGACGCTGACACATCTCGCGCTCAGTTTCGTACACAGGTTCCGCAGAGCCTCTATGATGTGGCCTTTGCCAACGCTATGGCAGAGCAGATTGCAGGCGGTTGTCCGAATTTGTCGCTCAATCGTTCGCAGATCAGGCAAAGCATGAAAACGGTAGCTGACGACCTAGAAGCCAAGGGGTATCGGGAAAGTGATTTTGTCTATCTCGAAAGAAATTTGCCGCGGAAGCGGATACAGGACGACGCTATTCGCTATATCCAAGGAAACGGCATCGTGATTGGCGTTCCAGATACGATGTGCTCGGCAGGGCGAAGCGAAATCGCCAAAAAATCTGCTATCGGCACATTCCTGAAAGGGTAGTTTAAATCATGTCTGACCTCCGCAAAGTTAACATCGACGGACAGGAAATCGAAGTCGATGGTGCGATGACCCTGATTCAGGCCTGCGAACAGGCCGGGGTCGAAGTGCCGCGCTTTTGCTATCACGAGCGTCTGTCGATTGCCGGGAACTGCCGGATGTGTCTGGTCGAAGTTGTTGGGGGGCCGCCTAAACCTGCGGCCTCTTGTGCGATGCAGGTGCGCGATCTTCGTCCGGGGCCGGAAGGGCAGGCACCGGTGGTCAAAACCAACTCGCCCATGGTCAAGAAGGCCCGCGAAGGAGTGATGGAGTTCTTGCTGATCAACCACCCGCTGGATTGCCCGATCTGCGATCAGGGTGGCGAGTGCGATCTGCAGGATCAGGCGATGGCTTATGGCATGTCGGGCACGCGGTTTAAGGAAGCCAAGCGCGCGGTCGATGATCTGGATCTGGGTCCGCTGGTTGGCACCGCGATGACCCGCTGCATCAGTTGCACCCGCTGCGTACGCTTTACAACCGAAGTGGCCGGGATCACTCAGATGGGTCAAACCGGACGGGGCGAAGACGCCGAGATCACGTCATATCTGAACCAGACGCTGGATTCGAATCTGCAAGGTAATATCATCGACTTGTGCCCCGTCGGGGCGCTGACCTCGAAACCCTATGCTTTTACCGCGCGCCCTTGGGAACTGACCAAGACCGAAAGCATCGACGTGATGGATGCATTGGGTTCGAACATTCGTGTGGATACCAAAGGGCGCGAAGTCATGCGCTTTTTGCCGCGCAATCATGATGGCGTGAACGAAGAATGGATCAGTGATAAGACGCGGTTTGTGTGGGACGGCCTGCGTCGTCAGCGGCTGGACAAGCCATACTTGCGTGAAAACGGTAAGCTGCGCCCGGCGACGTGGCCCGAGGCGTTGACCAAAGCGGCCGAGGCGTTGAAAGGGGCTGAAAAGCCCGTCGGTATCGTGGGCGACTTGGCCCCGGTCGAGGCTACGTTTGCTCTGAAGCAGATGATTGAAGGGCAGGGCGGGGTTGTCGAATGCCGTACCGATGGCGCCAAGTTGCCAACGGGCAACCGCGCGGCCTATGCCGGGACCGCTGCGATCGAAGATATCGACAGCGCCGAGCGCATTCTGCTGATCGGAACCAACCCGCGCGATGAGGCGCCGGTGCTGAACGCGCGCATTCGCAAAGCCTGGGCGCATGGGGCCGAGATTGCTGTGGTCGGCCCGGCAGTCGATCTGACCTATGATTACCACCATGTCGGCGATGATCGTGCGGCGTTGCAGCAGGTGGTGGATATGGGCGGAGATGATGAGGTCAAGGGCAAACGCTCGTTGGTCATCATTGGTCAGGGTGCATTGCAGGAAGCGGATGGCGCTGCGGTTTTGGCCGCTGCGCAAACCATTGCGGCGAATACCGAAAGCGGTTTGATTGTCCTGCACACAGCCGCCTCACGTGTTGGTTCTATGGATGTCGATGCCACCAACGAAGGTGGCATGGATGCAATCAGCGCGGCGGATGTGATCTATAATCTCGGTGCCGATGAAGTTGAAATCGGCGACGGCGCCTTTGTCATCTATCAGGGCAGCCATGGCGATCGAGGTGCGCACCGCGCCGACGTGATCCTGCCGGGCGCAGCCTATACCGAGGAAAACGGCCTGTTCGTGAACACCGAAGGCCGCCCGCAACTGGCGATGCGTGCCGGGTTTGCACCAGGTGAGGCGAAGGAAAACTGGGCGATCCTGCGCGCTTTGTCTGCCGAACTGGGTGCGACGCTGCCTTATGACTCGCTGGCGCAACTACGCACCGCGCTGATCGAGGCGGTGCCGCATCTGGCCCGTATCGACGAGGTGATCGAAAACGAGGTTCAGGCGCTGAAGCTCGGCCCTCTGGGCAAGGCGAGCTTCCGTCACACCGTCAAGGACTTCTACCTGAGCAACCCGATTGCACGGGCCTCGCAGTTGATGGCTGAGCTATCGGCGCAGACGCAGGCACGCAAAGGCGAAAAGATCGCGGCGGAATGAACCGAAACTCTGTCATATCGCATCTCGACCCTGTGCTGGTCGGACAGGGGCTCGCCCCTGTTTTGCCTATGAAACGGAATAAAAAGGGTGGCGTAGCGGCTGCAGATGCTGTTTACACCAACGCGCCGACCCAGACGCACTTTGCGCAGGCACATGGCCTTAGCATTTCGTGCGGAAAACGGAATACCCACGGTGTGAGGACCAATGGCTGAATTCTTTAACACCCCAGGCGGAATAGCCCTCATCATTCTGGCACAAGTGCTTGCCGTTGTGGCCTTTGTGATGATTTCGCTGTTGTTCCTTGTCTATGGAGACCGCAAGATCTGGGCGGCGGTTCAGATGCGCCGTGGCCCCAATGTGGTGGGCGTCTATGGCCTGCTGCAAACGGTGGCCGACGCGCTGAAATATGTGGTTAAAGAGGTGGTTATCCCAGCGGGTGCAGACCGCACCGTCTTTATCCTCGCGCCGTTGACCTCATTCGTTCTGGCGATGATCGCCTGGGCCGTGATTCCGTTCAACGACGGCTGGGTGCTGTCGGATATAAATGTCGCCATCCTGTATGTCTTCGCCGTGTCCTCGTTGGAGGTTTATGGCGTGATCATGGGGGGGTGGGCGTCGAACTCAAAGTACCCTTTCCTTGGCTCATTGCGCTCTGCCGCTCAGATGATTTCCTACGAGGTCTCGATTGGTCTGATCATCATCGGTGTGATCCTGTCGACCGGGTCGATGAACTTCGGTGACATCGTGCATGCGCAAGACGGTCGCTTTGGGTTCTTCAGCTGGTACTGGTTGCCGCATTTCCCAATGGTCTTCCTGTTCTTCATCTCGGCGCTGGCCGAAACCAACCGCCCACCGTTTGACCTGCCAGAGGCGGAATCCGAACTGGTCGCGGGCTATCAGGTCGAATACTCGGCCACGCCTTTCCTGTTGTTCATGGCTGGCGAATATATCGCCATTTTCCTGATGTGCGCGCTGACCACGCTGCTGTTTTTCGGCGGCTGGCTGTCCCCGATCCCGGGCCTGCCCGACGGCGTGTTGTGGATGGTCGCTAAGATGGCGTTCTTCTTCTTCCTCTTCGCAATGGTCAAGGCGATCACGCCGCGCTACCGCTATGACCAGCTGATGCGGCTGGGCTGGAAAGTGTTCCTGCCCTTCTCGCTGGCTTGGGTAGTCTTCGTGGCCTTTGCGGCGAAATTCGACTGGTTCTGGGGTGCTTTCGCCCGCTGGAGCGTAGGAGGCTGATATGACCCAAATCGACTACACCCGTGCCGCCAAGTATTTTCTTCTACAGGATTTCTGGGTCGGCATGAAGTTGGGGCTGAAGTATTTCTTCGCACCGAAGGCCACCCTGAACTACCCGCATGAAAAGGGTCCTCTGTCTCCGCGTTTTCGCGGTGAGCACGCCCTGCGTCGCTATCCCAACGGTGAAGAACGCTGTATTGCCTGCAAACTCTGCGAGGCGATCTGCCCTGCACAGGCCATTACAATCGACGCCGAACCGCGCGAAGATGGCAGCCGCCGTACCACGCGCTATGACATCGACATGACCAAGTGCATCTATTGCGGTTTCTGCCAAGAGGCCTGCCCGGTCGATGCCATCGTCGAAGGTCCGAATTTCGAATTCGCCACGGAAACCCGCGAAGAGTTGTTCTACGACAAGGAAAAACTGCTCGACAACGGCGAGCGCTGGGAAGCCGAGATCGCCCGCAATCTGGAAATGGACGCGCCGTACCGATGACTGACGCCCCGACAAATCCGTTTGAGCTGATGATGAAGCAGGCGCAGGACATGGCCAAGGCGATGAACCCTGCGATGGAGAGCTTCTCGCCCAAAGGGTTCGAAACTCTATGGCCGACCATGCCAAAAGAAGTCATGGAGATGATGTTCGGCAACACCGTCAACAAAGACGGGTTGGATGCCAAAACGCGCCTGTTGCTGACACTGGCCGGGCTGACCTGTCAGGGCGCGCAGGCGGATGCGGCGGTGCGTCAGACCGTGCGCCACGCTGTGGAAGCCGGTGCCAAGAAACAAGAGATCGTGGAAACGATCGGTCAGATGTCGGTCTTTGCCGGCATCCCGGCCATGACCCGCGCGCTGGAATTGGCGCAAGAGGTCATGGGCGATAACGAGGATGAGGATCAATGACCGTCTTTGCCTTCTATCTGTTCGCCATCAGCGCCATCACCGGCGGGCTGTTCACGGTGATCAGCCGCCAGCCGGTGCATTCCGTGCTGTGGTTGATCCTGTCCTTCCTGTCCGCGGCAGGATTGTTTGTGCTGCTGGGGGCTGAGTTCGTGGCGATGCTGCTGATCATCGTCTATGTCGGCGCGGTCGCGGTGCTGTTCTTGTTCGTGGTGATGATGCTGGACGTGGATTTTGCTGAGCTCAAGGCCGAGATGGCGCGCTATATGCCGCTGGCCCTGCTGATCGGTCTGGTTATCCTGATGCAGTTTGTCATGGCCTTTGGGGCTTGGGACAGCGCGCAGGGTGCTGCCGCCAATCTGGCACAGCCGGTTCCAGTGGATCGTCACAATACCGAGGCACTAGGTATCATCCTTTACGACCAATACTTCCTTCTTTTCCAACTGGCCGGCCTGATCCTGCTGGTGGCCATGATCGGTGCCATCGTGCTGACGCTGCGCCACCGTCAGGACATCAAGCGTCAGGACATCGTCGGCCAGATGATGCGCGACCCGGCCAAGGCGATGGAGTTGAAGGACGTGAAACCGGGGCAGGGGTTGTGAGGTTTAGCAAAACCATAAGTTTGGCGATTGCCGTCACAGCCGTCTCACTTGTGGGTGAGACCTCGGAGGCCTGTTCAATAGAAGAGCCAACCAAGGCTGAGAAACGTGAGAAAAACCGGGCAGCACGCGCATCAAGCGAACCTGTCCTAGTAGGTAAAAGCTGCGAGTTTTTGAATGCTGGTATCAGGGACCGTGTCAGTGCAGAACCCGCGATTTCTCTCGGCAATTCTCGATATTACCAAGTGCTTGGTCGTAATGAAGATAAGGTTATCGACGTTCTTGTAGCAGACTGTACTTCGCGTGAAGTTTTTCGCGTTTTCAGCTTTGAAGAGTGGTCGGTCGAGCGGCTGGACTCAGCTTGCAACTTTGTGGGGCGGGAGCCCGTTCCATTGTTGGAGAAAGACGGACCATTCATGCTGACAGAGGGCTCAAATCTTACCGGATTGAAAAGCCATCTGTCAGAGTTTTCGGATCAAGTCACCGTAGATGAGGCTTTAGAACAGCTTCTTTTGGATGACTTCGGAAAGAAGGTGCCCAAGAAGGATCGTTTTGATCTTTTTTGCGGCTGCAAACTCTACTACCCCGACTCGCCAGGAGCGAAGCTATGATCGGACTTGAACACTATCTTACGGTCGCGGCGACGCTGTTCGTCATCGGCATCTTCGGTCTCTTCCTGAACCGCAAGAACGTCATCATCCTGCTGATGAGCATCGAACTGATGCTGCTAGCGGTGAATATCAACCTTGTGGCGTTTTCCAGCTTCCTGGGCGATCTGGTCGGGCAGGTGTTTACGCTGTTCGTGTTGACCGTGGCGGCGGCCGAGGCGGCGATCGGGCTGGCTATTCTGGTCTGCTTCTTCCGCAACCGCGGCTCGATCGCGGTTGAAGACGTCAATATGATGAAGGGGTAAGGGCACATGGAAACCACCATCCTCTTTGCCCCGCTGGTGGGCGCGATCCTGTGCGGGTTCGGCTGGAAGTTCATAGGCGAGAAAGCCGCCATGTGGACCGCCACGGGCCTGCTGTTTCTGGCCTGTCTGCTGTCGTGGATCGTGTTCCTGACATTCGACGGCCACACCCAGCAGATCGAGATCATGCGCTGGATCGAAAGCGGCTCGCTGTCGACAAGTTGGGCCATTCGTCTGGACCGGCTGACCGCGATTATGTTGATCGTGGTGACGACCGTCTCGGCGCTGGTGCATCTGTATTCCTTTGGCTACATGGATCACGATCCGCAATGGCGCGAAGGCGAAAGCTATAAGCCACGCTTCTTTGCCTATCTGTCCTTCTTTACCTTTGCCATGCTGATGCTGGTGACAGCCGACAATCTGGTTCAAATGTTCTTTGGCTGGGAAGGTGTGGGCGTCGCGTCTTATCTGCTGATCGGGTTCTATTACCGCAAGCCCACCGCCAACGCCGCTGCGATGAAGGCGTTTATCGTTAACCGGGTTGGGGATTTCGGCTTTGCGCTTGGCATCTTCGCGCTGTTCCTGCTGACCGACAGCATCAATTTCTCGGACATCTTTGCCTCTGCCCCGGCATTGGCCGAAGAGAAGCTGCACTTCCTGTGGGGTGAATGGACCGCGATCGAAGTGATCTGCGTTCTGCTGTTCATCGGTGCGATGGGCAAATCGGCACAGTTGTTCCTGCACACCTGGTTGCCGGACGCGATGGAAGGTCCGACGCCTGTATCAGCCCTGATCCACGCCGCGACCATGGTGACCGCTGGTGTCTTCCTGATCTGCCGCATGTCGCCGCTGATGGAGTTCGCGCCGGGTGCGACCGGGTTCATCACCTTCCTCGGCGCTTCGACGGCTTTCTTTGCAGCGACCGTGGGATTGGTTCAGACCGATATCAAACGTGTTATCGCCTATTCGACCTGTTCGCAGCTTGGTTACATGTTCGTGGCCGCAGGCGTTGGCATGTATTCGGCGGCGATGTTCCACCTGCTGACTCACGCGTTCTTCAAGGCGCTGCTGTTCCTTGGGGCCGGTTCTGTGATCCACGCGATGCATCACGAGCAAGAGATGACGGAATATGGCGGGTTACGGAAGAAAATCCCCTACACGTTTTGGGCGATGATGATCGGTACGCTGGCTATTACCGGGGTTGGCATTCCGCTGACCACATTCGGTTTTGCCGGGTTCTTGTCCAAGGATGCCATCATCGAAAGCGCCTTTGCCGGAGGCACCGGCTATGCGTTCTGGATGCTGGTGATTGCGGCGGTATTTACGTCATTCTACAGCTGGCGTCTGATTTTCCTGACCTTCTATGGCGAGCCGCGCGGGGACAAGCACACGCACGACCATGCGCATGAAAGCCCGTTGGTCATGCTGGTTCCGTTGGGCGTTCTGTCGCTGGGTGCGGTTTTCGCCGGGATGATCTGGTATGGCAACTTTTTTGGCCACACCGACAAGGTCGGCCAGTTCTATGGCATTCCGGTTGCAGAGGCTTCGGTGGATGGCCACGCGGCAGAGGGCGCGCATGGGGACGATACCCATGCCGAAGATGATCACGGCGACGATACGCATGCGGATGCTGGTCACGCGGAGGACAGCCATGGTGAGAAGGACGCGCAGGGCGGCGATCACCATTATGCCTTTGTTGGCACGCCCGGAGAAGGCGCGCTCTACATCGCACCGGACAATCATGTGCTGGACGATGCGCATGCTGTTCCGAAATGGGTCAAGGTCTCACCCTTCGTTGCGATGCTGCTTGGTTTCATCGTGGCCTATTGGTTCTATATCGTGAATACGACGTTGCCCGCGCGTCTGGCCGCCAACCAGCGTCCTCTGTACCTGTTCCTGCTGAACAAGTGGTACTTTGACGAGATCTATGACGCGGTCTTCGTCAAACCCACCATCGCGCTCGGCCGGTTCCTGTGGAAACGGGGTGACGGCAACACGATTGACGGTTTCCTGAACGGGGTAGCGATGGGCATCGTGCCATTCTTCACCCGCCTCGCAGGCAAGGCGCAGACTGGTTACATATTTACCTATGCCTTCTGGATGGTCCTGGGAATTGCTGCCCTGGTCACCTGGATGTCGATCGGCGGAGGCGCACACTAATGGACAATATCCTCTCGATCGTCACCTTCATCCCCGCAGCGGCGGCCGCCATTCTGGCGCTGTTTCTGCAGGGCGACGACGCAGCCGCGCAACGCAATGCCAAATGGGTGGCCATGGTTGCGACGACGGTGACTTTCCTGGTCTCGATTGGCATCTATACTGGCTTTGATCCTGAAAACACTGGCTTCCAGATGGTGGAAGAGGGCCAGTGGCTGATGGGTCTGAAATACAAGATGGGTGTGGATGGCATCAGCGTCCTGTTCGTGTTGCTGACCACTTTCATTATGCCGCTGACAATTCTGGCCAGCTGGAATGTGACAGACCGCGTCAAGGAATACATGATTGCTTTCCTGCTGCTGGAAACGCTGATGCTTGGCGTGTTCATGGCGCTGGACCTGGTGCTGTTCTACCTGTTCTTCGAAGCGGGTCTGATCCCGATGTTCCTGATCATCGGCATCTGGGGTGGTAAGGAGCGCATCTATGCCAGCTTCAAGTTCTTCCTCTACACGTTCCTTGGCTCTGTGCTGATGCTGGTGGCTATGGTTGCGATGTATGCGGATGCAGGCACGACGGATATCGAAGCGCTGATGGCGCATCATTTCTCGTCCGACAGCTTTACCGTTCTGGGCATCCATATCGTAGGCGGTATGCAGACGCTGATGTTCCTGGCGTTCTTTGCCTCATTTGCGGTGAAGATGCCGATGTGGCCGGTCCACACCTGGCTGCCGGATGCACACGTGCAGGCGCCGACCGCAGGGTCGGTCGTGCTGGCGGCGATCCTGCTGAAGATGGGTGGCTATGGCTTCCTGCGGTTCAGCCTGCCGATGTTCCCGGTGGGGTCGGCGGTGATGACCGATCTGGTGCTGTGGATGTCGGCTATCGCTGTGGTTTACACATCGCTGGTTGCTCTGGTGCAGGAGGACATGAAAAAGCTGATTGCTTATTCCTCGGTCGCGCATATGGGCTTTGTCACCATGGGCATCTTTGCGGCAAACCAGCAGGGTGTCGACGGAGCCATCTTCCAGATGCTCAGCCACGGGTTCATCTCGGCGGCGCTCTTCCTGTGTGTCGGCGTGATCTATGACCGGATGCACACCCGCGATATCGAGGCCTATGGCGGTCTGGTAATCCGGATGCCGGCCTACGCGCTGGTCTTCATGCTGTTCACCATGGCCAATGTTGGCCTGCCGGGCACCAGTGGGTTCATCGGAGAGTTCCTGACCCTGATGGGCGCATTCCAGGTCAATACCTGGGTGACTGCTGTGGCCGCGACTGGTGTTATCTTCTCGGCGGGATATGCTTTGTGGCTGTATCGTCGAGTCGTATTTGGGGATCTTATCAAAGAAAGCCTCAAGGCGATGACTGATATGAGCTCGCGCGAGCGGTTGATATTTGCCCCCCTGATCGTCATGACGATCCTGCTGGGTGTGTATCCATCGCTGGTAACAGATGTGATTGGCAACTCGACTGCCGCGCTGATTTCGAACTATGATACGGCTCTGGCCGCGGCTGAGACCGCGACCCAGACAGCCGCCTCGCATTAAGGAGGCTTTGGAGACATGATCCAGGCTGATCTGACAATTATCCTGCCAGAGATCGTTCTGGCACTATATGCGATGGCGGCATTGCTTGCGGCTGTTTACACCACCAAGGACGGGCTTGCGCCAACATTGGTCTGGGTGACAGCAGGGCTGATGGCGCTGCTGGCGTTCTGGATCGCCACCAATGGTGACGGGACGAACATCGCGTTTAACGGCATGTTCGTTGATGACGGATTCGCGCGCTTTGCCAAAGTGGCGATCCTGCTATCTGCCGCAGCCGTTTTGATGATGAGCCAGGACTATATGACCCGCCGCGGGTTGTTGCGTTTCGAATACCCTTTGCTGGTGGCGCTTGCCGCTGTCGGCATGATGATGATGGTCAGCGCGGGTGACCTGATGTCTCTGTATATGGGGCTCGAGCTGCAGTCGCTGGCACTTTACGTTGTGGCTGCGCTGCGTCGTGACAGCGCCAAATCCACCGAGGCCGGCCTGAAATATTTTGTTCTGGGCGCGCTTAGCTCGGGCTTGCTGCTGTATGGGGCTTCGCTTGTCTACGGCTTTACGGGTACCACGCTGTTCTCGGGCATCATTCAAACAGTTCACCACGGCGATGTGACCCTCGGGTTGCTGTTCGGGTTGATCTTCCTGATCTCGGGGCTCGCGTTCAAGGTTTCGGCTGTTCCGTTCCACATGTGGACGCCGGATGTCTATGAAGGATCGCCCACACCAGTCACTGCCTTCTTCGCCACGGCGCCCAAAGTGGCCGCCATGGCCCTGTTTGCCCGCGTGTTGCACGACGCATTTGGAGGTGTCGTAAAGGACTGGCAGCAGGTGATCGTACTCTTGTCTGTTCTGTCTATGCTGTTGGGGGCCGTGGCTGCCATCGGACAACGCGACATTAAACGGCTGATGGCGTTTTCGTCGATTGCCCATATGGGGTATGCGCTGATCGGACTGGCGGCTGGGACCGAGCTGGGTATCAAGGCGATGCTGATGTATCTGGCGATTTACGTGACCATGAATGTCGGAACTTTCGCCTTTATCCTGATGATGGAACGGGACGGTAAACCTGTTACCGACATTGACGCCTTGCGCCAGTATTCCAAACGCGATCCGGGTAAGGCTCTGGCCGTGCTGATCCTGATGTTCAGCCTTGCCGGTGTTCCACCGATGCTTGGGTTCTTTGCGAAATTCGGCGTCTGGCAAGCGGGTATTGAGGCTGGCCTGACCGGTCTGGTTATCATGTCTGCCATCGCCTCGGTGATCGGTGCATTCTATTACCTACGGATCGTATACTATATGTATTTCGGTGCCGAGAATGACGACCCGATCGACGCAAATTCGTCTCCGGTTCTGTGGGTTGCTCTGATGGGGTCAGCTGCATTGATGTTGGTTGGCGTATTCTATCAGTTTGGGATAGAGGGCGCAGCGGCAGCTGCAGCGGCGACGCTTGTTAACTGATTTCGACCATTGCCCGCGGCCTATTGTACTTGTGACATGAGTGATTGGCCGGATGGATATGGCCTGCATGTATTGCAAGAGGTCGATAGCACTCTGAACGAAGCCGCCCGGATCGCGCCGATGGCTCAGGGTCCGGTCTGGATACTGGCGCACCGCCAGACACAGGCGCGCGGTCGGCGCGGACGGGTCTGGACCAACCCCGAGGGAAATCTTGCCGCAACGCTGCTGATGCGGCCCGCAGGACGCCCGGAACAGGCCGCTCTGCGCAGTTTTGTCGCCGCCTTGGCCCTGTTTGATGCATGTGTGGCGGTCACCGGACGCATATCGGGTTTGTCGCTAAAATGGCCCAATGATGTGTTGCTGAACGGTGGCAAGCTTGCGGGGATACTGCTGGAAAGTACCGGGCAGGGGCGGGACGTCTCGCATTTGGCAATCGGCATCGGCGTCAATCTCTCGCAGGCACCGACTGCAGATAAAGTCGAACCAGGTGCGCTAAGGCCGGTTTCGCTGTTGTCCGAGACAGGGGCAGATGTCACCACCGAAGATTTTTTGACCGAGCTTGCATCGGCCTATGCGCGTTTTGAGGCCCAGTTTGTAACCTACGGGTTCGAACCCATCCGCGCTGCTTGGTTGTCCCGCGCAGCTAAGCTGGGCGAGGTCATCACCGCGCGTACTGTCACCACTGAGACGGTCGGGACTTTCGAAACGGTGGACGCAGGCGGTAACCTTGTCCTAAACACCGCGAAGGGCCGCGTCAGCATACCTGCGGCAGACGTATTTTTCTGAAAGGGGCACCAATGCTTCTAGCCATCGACTGCGGCAACACCAATACCGTTTTCTCGATCTGGGACGGTGAGGAATTCGTCTGCACGCTGCGCACGTCTACGCACCATGCCCGTACGGCGGATGCCTATTTCACCTGGTACTCTACGCTGGTCAAACATTATGAGATCCAAGCTGATATCACCGATGTGATTATCGCCTCGACCGTGCCGCGTGTGGTCTTCAATCTGCGCGTCTTTGCGGACCGGTTCTTTGGCTGTCGCCCATTGGTCGTGGGCAAGCCGGAGTGTCTGCTGCCTGTCAGCCCGCGCATAGACGAGGGTACGGTCCCTGGCCCGGATCGCCTGGCCAATGCTGCCGGGGCATTTGAACGGCATGGCGGCGATGTGGTTGTTGTCGATTTTGGAACGGCCACCAACTTTGACGTGGTGTCTTCGGATGGAGCATATGTCGGCGGCATCATCGCTCCAGGTGTAAACCTGAGCCTTGAGGCGTTGCACCAGGGGGCCGCCGCGTTGCCGCATATCGACATCACACGTCCAGAAAAAGTGATCGGAACAAATACGGTTGGCTGCATTCAATCTGGCGTGTATTGGGGCTATTCCGGTTTGATCGAAGGGCTGATTGCCCGGATCAAGGCGGAATACGGCATGCCGATGAAAGTCGTGGGAACCGGGGGGCTTGCGCCTCTGTTCGATCAGGCAGATGTTGGGTTTGACGCTATAGAAGACGATTTGACGATGCACGGACTGACCGTGATCCATCGCTATAACAAGGAAAATGGCTCAACATGAGCAGTGAACGACTGATCTATCTGCCCCTGGGCGGGGCGGGCGAAATTGGGATGAATGCCTATGTCTATGGCTATGGCAAGCCGGGAAAGGAGAAGCTGATCCTTGTCGATCTTGGTGTAACCTTCCCAGATATGGACACAACACCCGGTGTCGACCTGATCCATGCCGATATCAACTGGCTAAAAGAACGTGCCGACCGGCTTGAGGCGGTATTCGTCACCCATGCCCACGAAGATCATGTCGGCGCTGTGGCGCATTGCTATGACGACTTGGGCGCCCCGATCTATGCACGCGCCTTCACCGCAAATCTCGCGCGTCGCAAGATGGAAGAGAAAGCCCATCCGACAGACGCGGTTCAGACCCTGTCAGCCTGGCCTGAACAGGTGACGGTTGGCCCATTTACAGTCGGGTTTTTGCCGGTATCGCACTCGATCCCCGAAAGTGCGGCGCTTGTCATAGACTCGCCTGCGGGGCGGATCGTGCATACAGGGGATTTCAAGCTGGATGCCAACCCTGTGGTAGGTGAACCGTTTGATCAGGACCTGTGGGCCGAGGTTGCCAAGGACGGCGTGAAAGCATTGGTCTGCGACAGCACGAACGTGTTTTCAACGCATGCGGGCCGCTCGGAATCCGAGGTCGGGCCTGAGATCACCAAGCTGGTTGAAAACGCCAAATCCATGGTGGTTGCGACGACTTTTGCCTCGAATGTCGCGCGGGTGAAAACGCTGGCTGAGGCTGGCCAGCGCGCCGGGCGCTCGGTCGTTCTGTTGGGCCGCGCGATGCGGCGCATGATCGAGGCCGCGACGGAAACCGGTATTCTCACGGATTTTCCCAAGGTTATCAGCGCCGAAGAGGCCGTAGATATCCCGCGCCAGAACCTGATGCTGATCGTAACCGGCAGCCAGGGCGAACGCCGTGCGGCCAGTGCTCAGCTTGCGCGTGGTAAATACCGCGGGATCGAGTTGAAGGAAGGCGATCTGTTCCTGTTCTCGTCGAAGACGATCCCGGGCAATGAGAAGGGCGTGATCTTCATCATGAACCAGCTCAGCGAAAAAGGCGTTGATGTGGTGGATGACAGCTCGGGTCTGTATCACGTCTCTGGCCATGCCAACCGGCCTGATCTGGAAAAAGTGCACGCCATAGTCAACCCACAGATGGTTATTCCCATGCATGGTGAACACCGACATCTGCGCGAACATGCTAAACTGGCCGAAGCGGGTAGTCGTACCGGGGTTGTGGCAGTCAATGGCACGATGCTGGATCTCAGCGGCAATGCCCCCAAGGTCGTCGACTACGTCGAGACAGGCCGAACTTATCTGGATGGAACCGTAAAGGTCGGAGCCTTGGATGGAGTTGTCCGCGACCGCATTCGCATGGCCTTGAACGGGCATGTAACCGTGACGGTTATTTTAGACGAAGAAGACGAACCGTTGGGTGAACCCTGGTGCGATACGATGGGCTTGGCCGAGACCGGAACATCGCGCGCAGCACTGGTCGAAGTTCTGGAAGAGGACCTGAACCAATTCCTCATGCGGGCGGATACCAAAACCCGGCGCGACGATGACAAGCTGGAAGAGGCATTGCGCCGGATCGTGCGTCAGACAGCAAAGACCGAGATCGGCAAAAAGCCCGAGGTGACCACGGTGATCAGCCGAATGAAGTAGGTTCGGCTAGAAGTCCTGTTCGGACATTGGATAGCCTTTGATCTGTAAGAACAGGCTTTGTTCTTCTTGATTGAGGAAGAACGGAACGCTTTGGGGTGGTTCGGGTCGTGTGACCCGGGCTGCAACTTCGGCCAGAACAACTTCGGTTATGAAGGGAAGATCAAGCTCGCGCGCCTTGTTCAACGGAACCCATTGCAGGTGAGACAACTCATCCGAAGCGCGGCCAAAGTCATCCAGATCGCCTTGCAGGGCGTCTGCATCTACCAAAAAGAATCGTGCATCAAACCGGCGCGTACGGCCGGGCGGGGTGACGGCGCGAAAAACAAACTGCAATGCCTGTGCAGAGGGCAGAAATCCTGCCTCTGCATAGCTTTGCCAGTCAATCGGCACCTCACCTGTCCAAGCGCCGGGAACTCCAAGCACCAGGCCGGTTTCCTCCCAGAGCTCGCGGATTGCGGCGGCCGCCAAAGCATTCTGCAGCCCGGGCGGAGACTGTTCAGTAAGCCGATCGCGGCAGAGCTGGGACATGTCAGCCGATAGCGGGACCAGAGCGTCCTCTGCGTCTACCGCGCCACCTGGAAACACGAATTTGTTCGGCATAAAAACGGCTTTTGCGCCCCTTTGACCCATCAAAATGGAAGGGTTCGTCATCCGGTCCCGCAACACGATAACTGTTGCAGCGTCCCGTATAGCCGTTTTGTCTGTACTCATCTCAGGGCCGACCCAATCATTCCAGTCATCGGTCCGTTTCGAACCCATGCATCCGTCGTGCCCACTGATAGGCGACAACGGCCCCTTTCATTCGCGGTAGCAGGAACAGTGTCAAGGCTGTACATCCGAATGCAAAAATCAGGAACATGTTCAGCGGGTCAGGGCGCCACTGGACATAAGAGATGTGCAAAGCGGGCGCCAGCAGGTGACCGACCAACAGGATTGTCAGATAGGCTGGACCGTCATCCGCACGGTGATGAAACAGTTCCTGACCACAGCTGCTGCAGCTGTCATTCACCTTCAGGTAGCTGTGCAACAGCTTGCCTTCACCGCATTTTGGGCAGCGGCAGCGGAAGCCTTTGATTAGCGCAGGCCGGGTTGGACGGTCGTTCTCGGATATTGTGTCGATCGTTTGATCTGTCATTTTGAAACTCGCGCATTCAGATTGCCCTGATATTGCGCTTGTTTTGCTCCACAGAAAAGGGGGGTGCGTCGCTTTGTGCCGCGATGAGATGTCCGGAAATTATGTGGTCGATGGCAGTGAGCAACAGAAAAAATTCAAATTGGGCGACGGAAACCGAAAACTGCACCGTTTTAACCTATGTGAGCAGCGACAAACCGGTCGCGAGAAACAAAGGAAAACGATATGAAAAGCGCGAAACTTATCCCGGCCATTCTGGTATCGGCCATTGCATTGACAAGCACAACCGCCTTGGCTGTCGGTCCGAAAGGCCGAGAGGACGTGACCTTTCAAGAGCTGGACCTGAACAATGATGGTCAGGTCACGCAGGAAGAAATGCAAACCTATAGGCAACAGCGTTTCACCAATGCCGACACCAATGGCGACGGCATGTTGAGCGTCGACGAGATGCAAGCGGCTAGCCAGAAGAAGGCGAATGAGCGTGTGAATCAAATGTTCGAAAAGCACGATGCCAATCAGGATGGCCTCTTATCCGATGATGAGTTGCCCAAGCCGCGCCGTGCTGGCAAGATGTTTGACCGCATCGACGCGGACAAAAATGGCACGATCACGGAACAGGAATTTGCCGATGCGAAAAACCGGATGGGCCGGCATCACAAAAAACGTGACAAGGCTGGCACCGACGACAGCTAATGAAGGATGCGGGACCTGAGTACCTCATCAACGAGGGCTCGCAGCCAAAGTCAGGCTGCGGGCGACCCCGGAGACGATGCATTGTTGCGGCGGTTCGCCGAGGGTGACGCTGATGCGGCACGCATTTTGACCGATCGGCTTGGGCCGCGCAGTTTTTCGGTGGCGCTCAGGCTGTTGAACGACCGGGCCGAAGCCGAAGATGTCACACAGGAAGCCATGATGCGCCTATGGAAGATGGCGCCGGATTGGGTTGCTGGACAGGCAAAGGTGTCGACTTGGCTTTACCGAGTCACTCTGAACCTGTGTGTCGATATTCGGCGGAAGAAATCGGCGGACAGTCTTTCTGATGTTGCCGAACCTGAAAGCGATGCGATCAGTGCAACCGAACACCTTCAGGATGCCGCCAGGTTGGACGCACTGCAGTTCGCGTTGGCGCAACTTCCGGATCGGCAACGTCAGGCTGTTGTCTTGCGCCATATCGAAGAGTTGCCCAATCCCGAAATCGCGGGAATCATGGATATTTCCGTCGAAGCTGTAGAGAGTCTGACAGCTCGGGGAAAGCGGGCACTGGCACAGCAGTTAGCCGCAAGAAGAGACGAGTTGGGATATGCCGATGGATGAAAATAGCGACCTGAATCACCTGTTTTTACGTGCTCGTCAAGAAAATGAGCCGTTACCCGATGCACTCGCCTTTCGTATTCTGGCCGATGCGGAAACCGTTCGTTTGCAAAGGCTTCAGAAATCACCCCAAGGGTTCTGGGCACAGGCATTGGATAGTTTCTTTGGCTGGCAGGGGATGGGAGGTCTGGCGGCCGCGGGCATTGCTGGCATCTGGATTGGATTGACTGCCCCAGCCTTTTTGCCCGATCCGGCGACGTTGCTTTATTCGCAATCCTCTGGCTTTGAGGTTGCGGATATGGATCTGAATACAATCTTCCTGGAGGAAGGCGAATGAGCGAACAGTCAAAACCTAAACGCCGGTGGATGCCTGTCCTGCTGATCGTGTCCCTTGCTATCAATCTGCTAGTCATCGGTGCGGTTGTTGGCACGGCGCTGCGCGTCAGAAACAATGACCACGTCAAAACCCCTCCGGGATTTGGATCGGCGCTTTATCGCGCGCTTCCCAAGCATGAACGCCAGGCGATGCGGGCCGAGCTTTCGGGCCTGCACCGCCAAGGTGTCGATCATCGGACGGCGGATTTTCAAGCCCTTGGCGACGCACTTCGCGCCGAACCCTTCGCGGCTGACGCTGTAGAGACTTTGTTGGGCCAGCAGGCGCAGGTGATGTCAGAGATGCAGTCTGCTTTGCAGGAACAGTGGCTGATCCGTGTGTCAGCCATGAGCCCGAAAGAACGCGTCGAATACGCTGATCGTCTGGAAGATGTGGTGCACCGAAAATCGAAAGCGGGCAGAAAGCGCGACTGACCCGATCAGGCTGCGTGATTCTGGACCATGACCTGATTGCGTCCCGCCTTTTTCGCAGCATACAGGGCCGTATCCGCAGATTTTATCATGTTGTCCAATGGTGCGGGTGGGATGCCCTGGCGAAACGTGTTGTCATCAGCTGTAATGAGGCCGATGCTGATTGTCACTGCGATTGGTTCGGCGGCCTCGGATAGGTCGAATGGACACTGGCAGATGTCGTTGCAGACGGTTCGTGCGATCCCCAATGCCCGCCGCCCTGTAGTTTCAGGCAGACCGATCAAGAATTCTTCGCCCCCGATCCGGGCCACAAAGCCGTCAGAATCAATGGAATTGCGCATGCGCTTGGCTGTTTCGATCAAGACCTGATCGCCTCCGGCATGGCCAAACTTGTCGTTGATTGATTTGAAATGGTCCAGATCGGCCACCATCACGGTAAAACCGCGCCCGGTCTGCGCAGACTGCCGGGCGATTTGCTTCAATGCTCGCATTGCATAGCGGCGGTTATGCAGGCCGGTCAGTGGATCCACCCAGGATTCCGCGATGCCACGCCGCAAAGAATCCCGCATCTGGTCAATTCGGCTTTTGCGGGCAAGCTGGTTATCAAGCCGCAACAGAGTTTCACGGGGGCAGAACCCCGCCATACAGATGGCATCCGCGCCGCGATCCAGCGCTTCGGCAGCCAGAGACGCGTCATCCTTTCTCAAGATGCCGATCAGCACTGTGTGCCGTGTTGCCCCGCGCGATTTCAAATCCGCCAGAACACTCAGGCCTGAAGATTCGCCATCAATTTCGACAATAACCGCGTCCGGGATGGGGCCGGAAAGCAGGCGGTGAAGGTTCGATATCGTGTGAATTGACAAACTGTGATGCGTATGTTCGGACAGCGCCTTCTGCCAAAGCGCCCCGGTTTTAGCGGATTGCGTCAGTAGGGCGGCGCGCGCAGCTTTGGGTGGCGTGGCAAAGGTGCTTGTCGCTTCGGCAAATCCCAAACATGGCGATCCGCTATTGTCTTGCAATTCCTGCGTATCGGCGCGTGCCCGTAACAAGCTGCGAACCCGAGCTAGCAACAACGTGTCCTTGAACGGGTGCGCCAATACATCGTCCAACCCATCTGACAATGCCCTCAACCTTGCGGATTTGTCGTTTTGCGGCGCGATAGCGACAATGGGAATATCCGCCAGATCCGGGTCGGCCATTACCACTTTCTTGACATCAGCCGCCGTTCCATCCGGCAATGACTGCGCGGTTAAGATCAAATCGGGGCGCACACGTTTCAGCAGCCCATCAAGACCCCGCAGATTTTCCCCCTGTGCGACGTGATACCAGGCCGCAGTAAGCTGTACCTTCAGCATAATTCGATTGGTTGAGGTCCCGTCCAGGACAAGGATCGTTCCTTGCACCGACATATCAGTCACCGTTGATTGCATGCGTTGCTAAAGTGTTTATGACTCTGGTTAACAAACCCTTTCCAATATCAGATCAGGGGCTTCTTTATGCCAATTTCCGCTCAATCCGCCGAAACGCTGGCGCTGAATGCCCTTACCTGGCTTGTGGGCAATGATGACCTGCTGCCTGTATTTCTGGGTTCGACGGGGGCTTCGGTACAGGACATCAAAGACAGGGCAGCAGAGCCGGAGTTTCTGGGCTCAGTTCTGGATTTTCTAATGCTTGACGATTCGTGGGTAGTCGAGTTTTGTGACGTCAATTCTGTGCCGTATGATCAGCCGGGCCAGGCCCGCGCCTTGTTGTCTGGTGGCGCGGAAGTTCATTGGACCTGAAAGCCTACCGGGCAGGAGTTTCACAATGCCAATCCAAGCCATCCTGTTCGACAAAGACGGTACCCTGTTTGATTTCGCGGAAACCTGGGGCACGTTTGGGCGCAATTTTTTACTGCGAGTGACGAACGGAGATCATGCCCGTGCGGCCGAGCTTGGGCAGGTGATCGGCTTTGACCTCGAACAGGTTGCCTATTCTGAGGACAGTGTTGTCATTGCGGGCACCGTCGAAGAAATCGCCGAGGTTCTAGAGCCGCACCTCCCGGAAATGCCGCGCGAAGAGTTGGTGGATCTGTTGAATGCCGAGTCGGCCTCATCTCCGCAAGCCCAGGCCGTTCCGCTTATCCCGTTCCTTGATGGGCTGCGCGAGGCTGGGCTGAAACTGGGTGTTGCGACCAATGACGGAGAGATGCCCGCATCCGAACATCTTTCGTCTGCAGGGATCCGCGAACATTTCGATTTTGTCGCCGGTTATGACAGTGGGCACGGATTCAAGCCAGGCCCGGGTCAACTCTTCGCCTTTGCGCAACATGTGGGGGTAAACCCAGAAAACATAGCAATGGTGGGCGACAGCCTGCATGATCTGCAGGCCGGACGGGCAGCAGGTATGAAGACGATCGGGGTTCTGACGGGTATGGCGCGTGCAGAAACGCTCGAAGCGATGGCGGATGTCGTCTTGCCAAACATCGGACATATACCTGCTTGGTTGTACGAAAAGGCGTGATCGGGTGTGAATTCGGCGGTTCAGACGTCGAAACCGACATAGCCTGTCGCAGACAGAGCGGCCAACAGTACGCGTTCGGGGCTTGCTTCTAGAAAGCCAAGTTCCGAGGAGTGTCCAATGGCCGACAAGAAAGCACGCAGAGGTCGCAGCGGAGGACGGGCTGGTGCCGCCGAGAGACGGGGCGCAGCGGTTATTGATCAGATGCCGTGGAGCCCTCCGATCAACACCGACAAACCAACCGAACCGTTGGACGAGATTGGCGTCGCGGCGATCCACGAGGGCGCAATGCGGATTCTCGAAGAGATCGGGATCGAGTTCTACAACGAAGAGGCAATCGGAATCCTGCGTGAGGCCGGATGTACGATCAACGGTGACAACGTTCGAATGGGCCGGGACTTTGTCATGGAAATGGTGCGTAAAGCCCCATCCACCTTTACCATCACACCGCGTAATCCCGACCGCGCAATCGAGATCGGGGGAAAAAACCTGCTGTTCGGAAATGTTTCGTCCCCGCCGAACTACTGGGATATGGAGATTGGCACCAAGGTACCGGGAAATCGCGAGATGTGCCGGAACCTGTTGAAGTTGACGCAGTATTTCAACTGTATCCATTTTGCCGGCGGATACCCGGTCGAGCCAGTGGATATACATGCCAGCGTCCGGCATCTGGATGTTCTGTACGACAAGCTGACTCTGACCGATAAGGCGATGCATGCCTATTCGCTGGGCAAGGAACGCGTCGAAGACGTCATGGAAATGGTGCGGATCGCAGGGGGGCTGAGCCATGAAGAATTCGAAGCCAAACCGAGGATGTATACTAACATCAACTCGACCTCGCCGTTGAAGCACGATCAGCCCATGATCGACGGTTGCCTGAGGTTGGCGCGGCGCGGGCAGGCGATTGTTGTGACGCCGTTCACCTTGGCCGGGGCGATGGCCCCCGTCACAATGGCCGGTGCAGTAGCGCAATCCCTGGCCGAGGCGCTGTGCGCGATTGCATTGTTCCAATATGTGAGACCAGGGATTCCTTGTGTCATCGGTACGTTCACCTCGAATGTGGATATGAAATCTGGTGCTCCGGCTTTTGGAACGCCGGAATACATGCGGGCGACACAGATGACCGGCCAGATGGCCCGATTTTACGACCTGCCCCTGCGGTCTTCGGGTGTCTGCGCGGCAAACGTTCCGGATGGCCAATCTGTGTGGGAGACCTCGAACTCATTATGGGCGGCGGTGCAATCGGGCACCAACATGGTCTATCACGCTGCAGGTTGGCTTGAGGGTGGCCTGATCGCAAGCCCTGAAAAGTTCATTATGGATTGCGAGATATTGCAGCAAATTCAGCGGTATATGCAGCCGGAATTGACGGCAACCGGCCCTGACGAGATTGCTCTGGATGCGATCCGGTCAGTCGGCAATGACGGGCATTTCTTTGGCATTCAGCACACTCAGGATCGCTATACCACAGCGTTTTATCAGCCGTTTCTGAGTGACTGGAAGAACTATGAGGGTTGGGAAGTCGCAGGAGGCGTCTGGACCGCTGAGCGCGCGCATCACATGTTCAAGGAAATCATCACCAGCTTTGAAGCTCCGGCAATGGATGAGGGCATCCGGGAAGAGCTTGCCGACTTTGTCGCACGACGCAAAACCGAAGGCGGAGCGCCGACAGATTTCTAGCGTAATCTCAGTCACTTCCACTTCGATACTTGCGTGAATTCTATGTGGTGACGCCCGCGTGTTGGGTGTTTGTTAACAAATTTCAGAGCACACTGCGTGAGAAACCAATTTGAGGTCTCTCATGCATGGTCTGATCAACCGGGCGATTCAATCCTTTGTTGCGGTGACCTACGGGCAGCCGTGCTGGATGCGCGTGATGGATTCAGCCGAACTGGGCTTTGCCGAGTTCGAGGCCATGCTTGTTTACGACGATGATATTACCGAGCAGGTATTGGATGAGGTATGCACGGTCCTGAAACGTTCACGCAGTGACGTTCTTGAAGACTTGGGAACGTACCTTGTGTCTCATCCCAACATGGAAGACCTGCGCCGTCTGTTGCGATTTGGCGGTGTCAGCTATCTGGAATTTCTCCATTCGCTTGATGATCTGTCTGACCGGGTCAGATTGGCCGTATCGGATCTAAATCTTCCGGCACTTGAATTGCACGAGCTTTCACCGACGGAATACAGATTGTCCTGCCATCCAGGTCTGCCTGGGTTTTCAAGCGTCATGGTTGGCGTATTGCGCGCGATGGCTGATGATTACGGGGCTCTGGCCATGTTGTCGCATGAGGGCCAGCAGGGTGAGATCGAGTTTATCTCAATCGTTCTGGTAGAAAGCGCTTTTTCAGAAGGTCGGCATTTTGATTTAGGGGCGCGAAAAGCATGATGAACGCGAATAATCTGGCAGAGCTTTTACAAACCCTTTGCCCGATGTTTTTGCTGGTGAACGAGGATGGGAAAGTGACCCGCGTCGGATCAACCTTGCAAAAGCTGCGCCCTGAAAAGCCGATGGAAGGTCAAAGCTTTCTGGATATCTTTGAGCTGCTTCGCCCCAGAGCGGTGACTACGGTTTCAGGCTTGATGTCCCAGGCGGGCACCAAATTGCACCTCAGGTTTCACGACGCCCCGCGCACCGCATTGAAGGGCCTTATCGCTCCGCTGCCCGAAGGTAAGGGGGCGGTCATCAATCTGTCTTTCGGAATATCGATTTTGGATGCGGTCCGGGATTATGCCCTGACCAGTGCGGATTTCTCGGGCACTGATCTGGCGATCGAATTATTGTATCTGGTCGAGGCGAAATCGGCAGCGATGGAGGCGTCCAGATCTCTGAACCTGCGCCTTCAAGGGGCGATGCTTGCCGCCGAACAAAAGGCATTTACAGATACACTGACGGGGCTGAAAAATCGCCGGGCGATGGATGTTCTATTGGATCACATGATCTCGTCCAAATCTCCATTCGCGCTGATGCATCTGGATCTTGATTTTTTCAAATCGGTCAATGACCAATTCGGGCATGCCGCAGGCGACTATGTGTTGCAACAGGCGGCGCGGATCATGGGTGAGGAAACCCGCGGAGACGATACAGTGGCGCGTGTCGGCGGGGACGAATTTGTAATTATATACAAAGGATTGACGGACGAGGGTGTTCTCTCTGCAATCGCCATCAGGCTGATCGAACGGCTGCGGGAACCGATGATGTTCGACAACGTGTCGTGCCAGGTTTCAGCCAGTATAGGCACGGCGCTTTCGACCCAGTTTCCATCGCTTAAACCCGCTGAGATTTTGCATGCGGCAGACCTTGCCCTGTATGCGGCCAAGCGAAATGGCCGGTCTCGCCACTGTCTATATTCGCAGCTTGTGGATCACTCACACAGATAGGTTTCCCCCTAAAGGAACCGGCAAAGTGTATGTGGTCAGACGACTCTACTTCGATGGAGAAAAAGCTTTGAGAACGGACGCTATGTGTTGCTGCACCAGTGGCAGTTCACCCACAACCGGTAAAACCTGTCCCTTGAACTTGGCCTTGCTTAATTCTTGCGGCACATCCTCAAGAACATGGCCACCCGTGCAGGCAAAAAATGGCAAACACAGGGTTTGGGCGCCGGTTCCTGCGGCGGCCACAGAAATCGAAGGGGCCTCTTCGACAAACCCAAGGCGCAGGGATCCAAGTGGTATCAGTTGCAACAAAGCGTCGCCGAATGCCGTTGCGACGGCGGAAGGGTTTCTGCTGCGGCCCGATCCATGCGCAGCGATCACAAGGTCCGTTTCTTGTGACCGCCAGTCTTTGTCCTGCAGCGTTCCCTCAAGGGTTTGCGCGACCAAATGGGGCAATTTCGGGTCCGCGCCCAAGGGATCCAGAATAGGGTTTCGGCGGTCACCAATACGTTTCGGCAGCACATCTGTGACAAACCACCCTTTGGCCATGAATAGGGGATAGATGACGGCGTCGCCGGGAATCTTGTCCAGTGCGCTGTCAAGTGCCCCAGGGGCTGCCAGCGTTGCAGAATGAACCGAAACACCGGCACACAGGGCATTTACATCGGCTGCATAAGCCGCCAAGACCGCTTCGGCTGGTTCTGGGTCAGAAGGTTGGCCATGGGTAACGATAAGGGCGTGTGTCATAAATCTGTCCTGTCCGCTTTAGCGATAGGTGCGCCGCGTCGTGTAAAAGTCAATCCGCCTGCTGCACCGTCAGCCCAATAGGGTCAGCCAAAACCAGACGCTCAGGATAGATACTGCCGTACCCAACAGAACAGAGGATGCAGCAACCCGTTTGGCGCGGCCATAGATGTTTGCAAAGATATAGGCGTTGAAACCAGGGGCCATGGCGGCTGTCATCACTCCGGACCGGAATAGATCCTGTGGCAGTCCAAGGGTGGATCCGAAAAGCCAGAAAAGGCTCGGGTGCAGCAGCAGAGAAACGCCGCAGACAAAGGCGATCGCCCTTAGGTCACCTTCGGGTCTGTATTTAACCAGAACGCCCCCAAGCGCGAACAGCGCGCCGGGAAGGGCCGCGCGGGTCACCAGGCCAAGGGCATCATCCACAACGGCTGGCACGCCGAGCCCGGACAGATTTACGATGAAACCCAGTGAGATCCCGACAATCAGAGCGTTGCGAAACATCGCGGTCAGGACCGAGCGAACCATTCGCGATCCTCCGTGGCCTCGGTTCCGGATCACCTCCATTACCGTGATGCCTAGGCCGTAACAAAACGGCGAGTGAAAGGCGATGACGGCATAATTGCCCGTAAGGCTTTCAGGGCCATAAGCCCGTTCAGTAATCGGCAATCCCAGCAGGACGGAATTGGAGAACAGGCAGCAAAAACCGATTGCGACGCAATCTTCCCATTCGCGGTTGAAGATCAGTCGCGCGCCGAACAGGCCGGCACAAAAGCAAAGCGCAGCAGCAGAGTAAAAGCTGATCAACAGCTTGGGATCAAAACTGACACTGAGGTCGAGATGTGAAATCGCAAGAAACAGAAGGCAGGGGATTGCAAAACCCTGAGTGAACTTCATCAGGCCATCAATGTGGTTTTCCTTGAAGTATCCAAGAAGAGTGGAGACGTAACCGGCTCCAATAACAAGAAAAACTGGAAGGATGACTTCAATGAGATTTTGCAGCATGTCAGCGTTCCGCAACAGTTATTCGCGCGGGAAAGGATATCTGTATGATCTCGGCCAGGGCCCTACAGAGCCTGATGTATCACCATGCCGTCATAAGCAGGGGTGATGTTGTCTGCGGTTTCTGCGTCGACTGTGGCATAGTCAAGATCGATATGCATGTTGGTCAGAACCGCGGTTTTTGGTTGCAACAGGTCGATCCAGCCAAGGGTCTTTTCCAGATGCGCATGGGTCGGGTGCGGGGACCGGCGCAGCGCGTCGATCACCAGACAGTCCAGACCCTCTAATGTGGTCCAGGCATCGTCATATATCTCTGCCACGTCCGGCAGGTAGGCCAGATTGCCCATTTTGAAACCAAGCGCGTCGATTGATCCGTGGTTCACCTTGAAGGGGTGGAACGGGATAGGGCCTCCGGGGCCAGTGATCTCGAACGGGCCGTCGATTGTCTTGAGGTTGAGGATCGGCGGGTAGGGTGAGTTTTCAGGTTGGATGAAGGCATAGCCAAATCGGCCCAAAAGATCATTCTGGGTGTCGCCATCAGCCCAGACCGGCACCCGTTCGCGCATGTTGAAGACGATCATGCGCAGGTCGTCGATGCCATGGACGTGGTCGGCATGAGAATGGGTATAGACCACACCATCCAACCGCCCGGTGCCGGTATCCAGCAGCTGGCTGCGCATATCCGGGGTTGTGTCGATCAGAACCGAGGTGGTGCCTTCGGGCCCGTCACGTTCGACCAGCATCGAGCAGCGGCGGCGGATGTTCCTGGGGTTTTCGGGGTCGCAGTCGCCCCAGTGACCGCCAAGACGTGGCACTCCACCTGACGAGCCGCAGCCCAAAATGGTGCAGCGCAGCGTGGTCATGCCGCCGCCTTGCAAGAGGCGACCTTGGTGAAGAGTCTTTCGAAATTGGCCTGGGTCTGCGCCGCGAAATCGGCATAGCCCATGCCAAAGACCTCGGCGCCTTTGCGGGCGGTGTGGGCGGTATAGGCCGGTTCATTCCGTTTGCCGCGAAACGGGGGCGGCGCCAGATAGGGCGCGTCGGTTTCAACCAGGATGCGGTCTACTGGCGCATTTGCGAAAATATCGCGCAATTCCTGGCTTTTGGGAAAAGCGGCGATGCCCGACATGGACAGGTAAAACCCAAGATCCAGGGCGGACTGTGCCAGCTCGGCCGAAGACGAAAAACAATGCATCACACATGAATAGGGGGCATTGCCGTATTCTTCGGCCAGAATGCGGGCCATGTCTTCGTCCGCCGCGCGCGCATGAATGATCAAAGGCAGTCCGGTACGCTGAGCGGCCTCGATATGAACGCGCAGGGATTGCTGCTGAACCTGCGCACTGTCGGCGGTATAGTGATAATCCAGCCCGGTTTCACCGATACCAACAAACTTGGGGTGCTGTGACAGTGCCACCAGCTCGTCCACAGTTGCCATCGGTTCATCGGCTGCACTCATCGGGTGCGTGCCTGCCGCGTAGAATACCGGCGCGTGAGCCTCAGCTATGGCGCGCACAGTGGGTTCGTTCCTCAACCTGGTGCAGATCGTCACCATCCGGGTCACACCGGATTCGGCCGCATTTGCGACGATCAGGTCCAACTGTCCTTCAAAATCGGGGAAGTCCAGATGGCAATGGCTGTCGGTGATTTGGGGGGTGTCGCTCATCTGTTCTGACCGGCGGTTTCCTGTATCTTGAACACCGTATCTAGGACCAGAGCGGCAGGGTCAAGGTTCACCACCTGCCCGTGGCGGGCGCGGGCGGTGATCTGGGCTGCGGTTTCCGCCCAAAGGCGTGCCTGCTCCGGCGATCTGGACAAACGGGACAGGATATCACCTTCGTTTGGCGCGGCCTCTGGCGATGGCGGAGCACCAGTCGCACCGGTTACAGCAAGACGTGACAAGGCAATGTCGATCAGCGTCAACAGCAACTCGAACCGTTCGGCTGCTCCGCGCTGTGCGGCAGCCTCGGCCAGAGCCAGAGCGCGTTGTCTGTCCAGCCGGGGCAGGGTGCTCAGGATCGCGATGAGCTCGGCATATATTTCGAGTCCGCTCAGATTTATCAGGCGGACGGCGTCCCCAACGGACCCGCTGGCCAGAGCGGCCAGATGGTCGGGGTTTCCAGTCAGCTCAACCCCGGTCTGGGTCAGTGCGGCGTTCATATCTTCCGCGTTCAGCGGCGAAAGGCGCAAGGTACGGCACCGGGATCGGATCGTGGGCAAAAGGCGGGACGGTTGATGCGATATCAACAGCAGCGTTGTCCGCGCAGGCGGTTCTTCGAGCATTTTCAGCAATGCGTTGGCGGCGCTGATGTTCATTTCATCCGCAGAATCTACGATGACGACACGGCGGCCCCCATCGGCCGAGGACAGGCCGAAGAACTTCCCAAGTTTGCGAATGTCGTCCACAACGATTTCATTTCGCAACCTGCCCTGATCGTTCACGGATCGTTTGATGGCGGCTAGGCCAGGCTCGGCACCAGCCAGAATTCGATGAACAACCGGGTGATCTGGTGGAATCTCAAGCGTTTCAGGGGGAGGTGGCGCGCCAAACAGCCCGTCCTCTTCGACAGCCGGGGTCGCCAACAGAAACCGCGCGATCCGCCAGGCCAGCGTCGCCTTGCCCACACCTCGGGGGCCGGTCAGCAGCCAGCCATGGTGCAGGCGATCTGAAGCATAAGCGCTAAGAAAGGCCTGCTCGGCCTCTGCCTGCCCAAACAGATGTGGTGTTTCGCGCGGATGAAGGGCACCGGGTGCCTGATCCGGGATCGGGATGTCGTTGTTCATCAATCGTCCGTCACAAGGCTTGCATGACGATATCTGTCACATCGCGGGCAACGCTGTCCATGTCCCTATTGCCATCGACCAGGCGAAACCGGTCGGAAAATTCATCCGCCAGTTCAAGAAAACCGGCCCGCATCTTCTGTTGTAGGTGAATGCCGAAATCCTCGAACCGTTCTTCGGTGCCCTGTCGCCCCTTGGCCCGAGACAGGCCGGTTTCAGGGTCCATGTCGATCAACACGGTCAGGTCCGGTTCACGTTTGATCATCAGCCTATGCAACTGATCGACCAATCCCCGCAAGTCGCCGCGCGACAGGCCCTGATACATGCGGGTGCTATCGGCAAACCGGTCACAGATCACGATCTTGCCCGCCGCCAGAGCGGGTTCGATGGTGCGTTCCAGATGGTCGCGGCGCGCAGCGGTGAACAGCAGGATTTCCGTCTCAGCTGACCAGCGATCGGGATCGCCTTCAAGCACCAGCCTGCGGATTTCCTCGGCCCCGTCAGAGCCGCCAGGTTCACGCGTGAGAACGACATCATGCCCGAGCCCGCGCAAATGCTCGACCAGCATACGCGCTTGCGAGGATTTGCCTGATCCGTCGATGCCTTCGAAGGTAAGAAATAACCCGCCTGCCGTCACATCGCGCCCAACGGGTTACCAATGATATCTTTCGCGACAATGCCGCCAACTGTCAAAATCCGCACGAAGAAGCCGCCCTTTTCGACGCTTTCCGCTGCAACCAGGGGTCTGCGTATCTCGGGCAGGCCATCGGGCTTGATGACAAGCTCAGCGATTTCCTGTCCTTTGGCGATGGGGGCCTCAAGCGGACCGTCATAGACGATTTCTGCCTCAACATTCTTATCCCCGAGAACAGGCAGCAGCAGTGTCAAATCCTCTTGCGGGACAAGATCAACCGTTTTCGAAGTGCCTATCCAGATATCGGCTTGTCCTATCGGTTTTTCTGCTTCGGCAAGCTGCCTCTCGACAAAATTGCGAAACGACCAGTTAACGACGGCCTCAGCCTCCTCTGCGCGGCGGGCGACGCTGTCGAGCCCCGACAAAACGAAAATGACCCTGCGATCCCCCTGCTGTGCCGATCCTACAAGGCCATAGCCCGCTTCTTGCGTGTGGCCAGTCTTTAGCCCATCCGCACCAATCCCAAGTTTCAGTAAGGGATTCCGGTTACGCGAATTTGACGGCACCCGGTTGTCGAATTCGAACTCTTCCTCGGCGAACAGAGGGTAATATTCGGGAAAGTCGCTAATCAGATGGTCGGCCAGAATGGCGAGGTCATGCACAGACATCATGTGGCCTGCGGCTGGCCATCCGTTCGAATTCGCAAAGTTCGAATTATTCATGCCCAGCTGTTGCGCGCGTTGGGTCATGAACCGGGCAAACCCAGCTTCGGTTCCGTCCGGGCTAAGGGCTTCGGCGATAACAACACATGCGTCATTTCCTGACAGGACTATGATCCCGCGCAGCAGGTCTTCGACCCGGACACGGTCCTGCGTGTTCAGGAACATACTTGAGCCCTTATAGCTGGTCGCATGTTCGGAAACCGGAAGTTCCTCATTCAGTTCCAGGCGACCGTCCCGCAGCGCTTCGAATGCTACAAACAGGGTCATGAGTTTGGACATGGACGCGGGCGGCAACGGCTGGTCTGCGTCTTTGGACAAAAGAACGGTTCCTGTCGTTTGGTCCATGACATAGGCAGCACGGGCTTGCGTATCGAAAGCTTGTGCGGGCAGGGCAAACATAGCCAAACCGAGGGTCAGTACAGATGATCGAAATGAGGACAGCACGAGGGGGACCTCCTTTTGCTTAATTCTTCACGGTATAGGCGTCAGAAAAGCCCAGATCTTTGACGTCGCTTTGCATTGCGTTTCGTTCCGCCCGCGTCAAAGCAGGACCAACGATCACCCTCCAAACAGTTTTGCCATTGGCTTCGAGTTTTTGAACTTTCGCAGGCAACCCGTTTCGCCGAATTTTCTCGGCAGCACCTTCGGCATTTTCTTCAACTGTGAAGGTGCCCACCTGAATAAACGGTTTTGAAAGCGATGAAACGGAGGTTGCCTCAGTGCTGGCTGCGGTTGCTGCCGGGGTAGGGGCGGCCTCTTCGATGGCCGCTGCAGCGCCCTCAATCGGGTCCAGAGGTGTTTCGGTGATTTCGTCGGCAGGCTTCTTTTGCCACCATTTCCGCTTCGGTGCAGCCTCGGTTGGCGGCGTGACAGTGGGATCGGTCAGATTTGCGGTTGGTGCTGGCTCAGGCGCCGCCTCGATAATCTCTGTTGCCACCTCATCGGTCTTTTCTGCGGTTTCAGCCACGGCTGAAGCTGTCGCAGCACCAGCTGCAGCAACTGGAGCCTTCTTTTGCCACCATTTACGCTTGGCTGGTTTATCAACGTCTTCGGACACATCTGCTGTGGTCTGGCTATCGGTTTCCTTGTCCTGAGGTTCAACCGCCTCAGCCGTTGGGGTCTCTTCGGGTTCAGCGACCTCTTCGGGCTCAGGAGCTTTTTCTTCTACTTTCTCGGCAGGCTTGCGCCGCAGGGCAACAACTTCAACCCGAGTCGGTGCGCCTGCGAGGATACCCAGTTTCGCGGCGGCAGTCGAAGACAGTTGCAGCGCAGGGCCCGGCAAGTTGCGTTCGCGGCGGAAAAGTGCGCCGGTTACGGATTTGTTGTTCTTTGTATTCGTTATCCGAACACGTTCAGGCTGTGTAACGTCCGGGTGCGCGACCCAGATTCCGCCCAACGAGGGGCGCCCATCCCACAAACCGGCTTCGGTGACCTTGAAGACATCAGGAGCTTCAACATCATCACGCGCGTTCCCTGTCGTTTTGGGAAACAGCTCTAATTTGCCGTCGTCCTGCACGCTTTCGTCCGCCTGCTCGGTGGATGTTCCACCCGATGTCAGGGCTTCGTCGCACCCTGACAGAGCCGCAACTGTTATTACCAGAACCGCCAGTGCCCGCGGTTTTGCGCGTGTCGTGGTCGCTCGATCCATATTTGCAATCCCTTGCCTGTAAGGGGCCTCTTTCATCGTACCCCGCCGCCGATCGCTGGTTCTGAACTGCCAGCCTGTCACGGTCTTTCACGCAAAGCATAGCCTGCACGTTCGGCCATGGAAAGTCTGCTGCACAGGCTTCGGCAAGATTTCCCTATTTGGTCTTGCCACCGTTTAAAGATAGCCTTAGACCCGGCCCCACGCGGGGAGGTGGCAGAGTGGTCGAATGCGGCGGTCTTGAAAACCGTTGGGCGTGAGAGCGTCCCCAGGGTTCGAATCCCTGTCTCCCCGCCACTCATACTTGTCTCACTTCAGTTGTGTTTTCTGATCCGGAATTGCGCCGCAATTCCCGCGAGTTGGCGCATGCGCTTTCAATCAGAGATGGAGCAAACCGTACACTCAGAACGCAATTCAGGCCTCAGTCTCAGTGGCGCATTTTGGCGGGGTCGCTTTGGGAGGGATTTCCCTAATACCCGGCAACTTACAGGGAATTTTCGTGAGATGGGTCTGGAATCCAGAGTTTCTCCTCTCAGAAATGTATGTTTTTCAGAGATCTATGCTGCAAATTCCCAAAAAGGTGGAGTAGGGAATTGTTCCCACAGATCAAGGAGGGCGAACCCTGTATCTGGGAGGCCGGTTCTTGAGGTGTCAAAAGTCGAACGACATTCCTGTTCGGCCCAATCAAGTGCGTGGGTAACGCTGACCAGACGCTTGAGTGTGAGTTCGGGCGGCCGGGTGCCGTCGAGAATCGCGACCTGAATCTTCGGTGAGAGAAAGGCAGTCAGGTCGCAACTCCCGATGAAGCGAGAGAAATCCTGGACTTGAAAGGAGGGGACCGCGTCGCGTTTTGAGGATAGGATGACTGACATCAACTCCCATCGAGCAACATATTTTTGGATTTCTGAAAACCCCAGGAGATCGAACCATGCGAGTGAGTGTTTTGACATTCAGCGCGCTTCTTACAGGATTTACTGCCGTTCAAGCTCATGCTCAGAACGCGGCTCAGGACATCACCAATCTTTTGCTCAGCAACCGGTCTGGAGACTGCGCGGACTATGCTGGAGTATATTCTGCTTCAGTGGAAGACGTCACGCGACAACAACAATTTAGGCCCATTGATTTCCGTTTGGCTGCGTGATTCATCGCGCTCAAATGAGCGGTGCACATGTCTGATCGGGCGCACCAAGGCCAGCATGAACACAAAGTTGCATGCGGTTTGTGACAGATGAGCCCTTTTGCGCTTTTGGTTCAAGCACAATGGCGAATGAAGCCCCTGGAATCTGTTTGTCACTGCCGGTTAGGTCAGCAACTACATTAGCGCGAGGGCATTGGTCAGCAGCCCGCCAAATGTCGAATGGTTGCTGGGTGAGCGCGGATATGATGCCGATTGGTTTAGAGAAGCGTTGAAAGACAAAGGGATACGCGCGTGCATCCCAAGCCGCAAACAGCGCAAGACAACTGTCCGATACGACAAGCGCCGCTACAAACGCCGCAATCGGATTGAGATCATGTTTGGCAGATTGAAGGACTGGCGACGTGTGGCGACGCGGTTCGACAGGTGTCCCAAACTCTTCCTTTCAGCAATCGTTCTCGCCGCTTTGGTAATCTATTCGCTATGTGTCCTGAGCCTAATGCTTCCTATCTCGACCTCCCTTTTGCGTTTAGACGAAGCAACCGCGGCGAGAACGATGGCCAATGATTTTAGGTTGGTTCTTGCAGATGTTGAGGGCTCTCGGTCGTCTTCAATTGAACAAAGAAGCTCCCCCATGGCGCCACGAAACCCGTCGTTGAACCATTGTCCTTCGAGTGCAGGCCGCGCAATGCCATGCGCTGTCTCAAGTGTCACAGATTGCGTCGACAGATCCGGCCCAACTGATGTCAGGCTACCGGTCGTACCTGCAACGTATGTTGTGTCGCGAGGCCCATAGGGAACGCCCCCGTCAAAAACCAGACTTGCTTGGCCCTGGTCCAAACGAACCAGCGCCTGCGACATCAGAGGCACTTTGTTGGACTGGCCGCGTGCAGATGTAGTGGTTGCAAAAACGCTTTCTGCCCGGTCCCCAACAAGAGACGCAAGAAAGTCGAACCAGTGAATTCCAAAGTCGTAAAGTATCAGCTGGTCGATTTCGTCAAACGGGGTACCTGCAGTCCAGCTGTGATCCCAGTGAATTGAGATATGGGCCGACAGAACATCACCGATCAATCCGGCTGAAACCGCCTCACGCATCCAGGACAGGTGCGGGGCCCAACGACCGTTCTGGTTTACCGCTAGTTTAACGCCTTGATCATCTGCCAGCTTCACAAGGTCATTACCTAGATCGAGGTCGGTAACAAAAGGCTTCTGGCTGAGCACGTGTTTGCCTGCTTGCAGGGCAGCTCTGATGATTGGCACTCGATGTTCGGGGTGCAGCGTGACATCGACAACGTCGATCTCGCTATCGGCAAGAAGCGCCTCCCAGTCATCTTCGATGCGTGCAGAGGGGCAGTATTCAGCAGCTTTCTCTTCAGCCTTTGAGCGCGTACGGTTCCAGATTGCGGCGACGTCCCAGCCTGCTGTTCGGTAGGCATCAAGATGGCTTGCAGAAATCCCACCCGTACCAATAACCCCGATCCGGGGTTCATAGCGTCGAGGCATTGGTGGAAGATACTGCAGATCCGGCGCATCGATTTCGTGCAGATGAGCAGATTTTAGTGCGTACTGGTCTGAATTGGCACTGTCTGAGGTCATGCGAGTAACCGAAGTGTTCGTTTTTCATATGCCGAGCGGAGCGCTGTATCGACGATCCGTTGCGCTGTCAGGCAAAGTGCTGGATCCAGTGGCCCTTTGACCGGGACTTCTCTGGATATGCAGTCAAGGACATACTCAATCGCATTTCGTTCACCTAACGGTAGCGGAGTCACTGGTATCTCGTGCCGGTCAGGTCGTGTGCGGGTTTGAATCGTTATGTGATCGGCATAATCGGGCGATGAAATGGTGCCGTCTGTGCCCACAAAGACGAATCCGCAAGTTGGTTGAGGTTGCGTTGTCCACGGGTCGGTGAAGGTGCCCCAGCGCGTTTCCATTTTTGAGAGCCCGGTTTCATAACGGCAAACGGCAATGGCGTGTTGATCGACCTCAATCCCCGGTGTCTCATCGACTGTGCATGTCACCTCGATCGGCTCCTCGCCCCCCATATACCAGGTTCCAAGCGTCGCGCCGTAGCCAAGGTAATCCAACAGCGACCCACCGCCCGATGCACGCTTATACCACCATGAGTTCGGTTTCTGACGCTCAACCTCGTCCGGGGTGACTTCGACCTTGTCGGCCAGATGGTACAGAGGTCCGCGATTTCCGTCGTAGAAATGCACTTCGTGCAGGTCGCCGATCATCCCGTCATCAATCAACCGTTTGGCCGTCACATGGCTTTCGACCCATCGCAAAGGCCAGTTGATGATCAACTGCTTGTCGGTCCTATCCATTGCAGCCATCATGCGGCGCGCATCATCAGAAGATGCGGCAAAGGGCTTTTCGACAAAAACATGCAGGTCGTAAGAGGCCAGACGTTCGGTATATTCCGCATGCTGAGCCGTTGCCACACAAAGAATTGCCATGTCGTAGGGTCCCGCAGCCATGCATGTGTCGAAGTCGGTAAAGATCCGATCTTCGGGAACGCTGAATGCCGTTGCCGCTGCCTTCATCTTGTCCCAATCAGGATCGAATATACCGGCGATTTCAGCGTCAGGGTGATCGTGCACCATCCGAAGCAAGTCACCCATATGCATGTGATCGAAACTGATGCCGACGATCCGGAATTTGGCCATTGGAAACTCCCTTTAGCGCGTGCCGGTGATCCTGACGTAGAGTGCGGTAACTGCAAGAATGATCAGCCCAAACAGGGCCGTGCGCGCACCTTCCGGCATTTGCATCAATGTTAGCATAGTATCCAGCACACGTAGAATAAGTGCGCCCACAATCGCACCTGCGAAACTGCCACGACCTCCGAAGATTGATGTGCCGCCAATCACCGCCGCAGCGACAGAGGGTAACAATAAGGGGTTGGCAAGGCTCAGCGAAGTTTGACGGATCATGCCGAGATAGAGCAAGCCAGCCAGCGCAGCGATCAAACTTGAAAGCACGTAGAGCCCCAGATAGACCTGCCATGCTCGGACCCCGGACAGCTTAGCGGCCTGCTCATTGGAGCCTAGGGCGAACAGCAGCCGACCAAATCCTGTATAGCGCATAAGCCACAGGATAAAGAGCGCAAACGGGATGAATACAAAAAGGCCATTCGGCATTCCAGCGGTGCGGCCGGTTCCGAGCCAGGCAAGGAAGGCGGGGATTTCGGTGCCAGCATTGATAACGAGGCGTTGATAGACCTGCAGACATCCGGTGGCGATTAACCCCGATCCCAGTGTCATGATCAATGGATGGACCCGGACCAATCCCACACCGATGCCATTTACAACGCCCACAACTAGGCCAGCTGACAGCGCGATCAATACTGCAGGTGTCACGCCCCAAATCGCACTAAGTGTTGCGCAAACGAAGGCTGACACGGTGGCAACTACCCCGACCGAGAGATCAATTCCTGCGGTTAGCATTGTCAGCACCTGACAAGCCGCAAGCATCGCCAATGGAATTGCGAACTTGATCAGGTTGCCAACCCAAAAGGTTGAAATCAGCCCATCCCGACCTGCTCGGACCGGGGCAACGATACCTGGCCGCAATACTTCCAGCACAGCGATCATCAGGACAAGGAAGACCAATAGCGGAATAATTGGGTTGTCGCGCAGATAACGGCCAAAGCGGACCATCGGTGGATCTATGGTGTCCATGCTCATCGGCGGGCTCCCTTTAGTGAAGCCGCCGTGCCCAACATAACGACGAGAACCATAATTGTGCCTTCGATAATCGTGGTCACGTTTGGATCGACGGCCAGCAATGTCAGGATCGTCCGAATGATCCGCAAAATGAACACCGCGATGATCGGCCCAAGCAGACCGCCTTTGCCACCGCCCAGCACGACACCGCCCAGAACTACGGCCGCGACCGAGGCCATAAGATATGGCCCCGGTACCGGCTCTCCAATCCCGGTCAGCGCAGCGAGGCTTAGACCGCCCATGGCACAAAACAGCCCGCATAGCGCATAGGCTGCTATCTTTGTTCTTCCCACTGAAACACCAGAACGGAAGGCGGCAAGCTCGTCTGATCCGGTGGCGTAAATCGAGAGCCCGAGTTTGGAGCGCCGGATCGGCAACCAGACAACAGCGATGCCAAAGGCAACGATGAGCAATGCCTTAGGCAGCCCGTCGAATAGAAACTGACCGCGTATTGCCTGTTCCAGCCAATCTGCAGTCGCGCCGCCCGGTGTCTCAAGTATCAACAGCGCGACGCCTTCCCAGACAAACAGCATGGCGAGTGTCACAACGATGTCGGGCACGCGCGTTACAACGATCAAAAGACCATTGATCAACCCCATCAAAAACCCGACCCCCAACACGATAAACAAGGCCGGTACACCGGCCATGCGCTCCATCAGAACGGCTGCAGTCACAGCACAGACCGCCATCATAGACGCAACAGACAGGTCGATACCGCCGACAATTACGACGATGGCCATACCGGCGGTTGCGAAAGCAAAGGGCAGGGCGGCGCGGGCAATACTCTCCAGTCCTGACGCACCGAAAGTTGGTTGTATCAATTTTGTGATGGTCAAAAGGATCATAAGAAGAACCGCTAACCCCATGACCCATGCGTGTCTTCGGATGGCCACGCTCACGCCGCGCCCTCCGTCTCGGTCAGGCCATAGGCCGCACGCATCAGTGTTTGTTCATCCGCGTCGGCCGCATCTATCACGTCAACCACGCGACCGTTGAAGATTACGACCGCGCGGTCACAGGCAAGTGGGATTTCTTCCAACTCGGACGTATAGAATAGAACCGCCGCTCCTTGATCTGCCAACTCACGGACAAGCGGGTAAATCTGGCGTTTTGTGCGCACATCGATGCCACGGGTCGGATCGAATAGAAGCAGGGTTTCGACACCTGTCGCGAGCCAGCGACCAATGGTGACTTTCTGTTGGTTGCCACCTGAAAGCCTTTGCACCTCGCCTTGCGCGCGTGTGTCGATCTGAAGTTTCTCAACCGCATAAGCGACCCGATCGCGCTCATGCCGCAATTTTATTGGTCCCCAGTTCTTGAGCCGGGCTGAAAATGGCAGAGCGATGTTTTCTTTAACTGACCTTTGCGCCAGCAGAGCGTCTGAACGATCGCCCGGAACGAAAGTTATCCCGACGGCAATGGCGTCGGCGGGGTGGGCGAAGTTTACGGGCTTTCCATCAACTTCCATCGATCCTGAAGACGGGCGATCAAAGCCCGCCAGAACCTCAAACAGTTCATCCTGCCCCTGACCCTCAAGCGCGACCACCCCTAGGACCTCGCCGGGGAATAAGTCGAACGAAACATCCGAGAAACTGGGCTCAAAAGCCAGTGACTTAATGCCTAGGCGCGGTGTCTTAGCCTGTGGTTCATTTGCTCGAAGGATCTGACGTGTTCCAATGTCAATCTTCTGACCCAGCATCAATTCGACCACGCGTTCTTCTACGCCGGGTTCAATGTCGAGATCTCCGACAGACATGCCATCCCGCAACACAGTGGCCCGATCGCACAGTTCCGAAATCTCGGTGAAACGGTGAGAAACATAGATCACACCCATCCCGTCATTTGCTTTGCGCCTTACGGTCTTCAATACGCGTTCAACCAGATCCGTCGGCAGCGCCGCGGTCATTTCGTCCAGCAAGAGGACATCTGGTTCAACTGCCAGCGCGCGTGCCAGATCGAGGATGCGCAGCGTAGCAAGTGGCAGGTCGCCAATCATTGCCGATAGTTTCAGGCCTTCGATGCCAAGTTCTGTAACCCAGTTTTGAAACTGATCGACAGGTGTGTCTGTCAGCCGAAGATTGTCGGATACGTCGAGATCAGGAATGAGTGAGGGTTCTTGATAAACCGGCACCAAACCGGAACGGCGCGCCTCGGCGGGGCTTCCGACAAACGCTTGTTTGCCTCTGATCAATACCTGACCAGCGTCGGGTTTAAGGGCACCAGTAATGATCTTGACGAAAGTGGACTTGCCAGCGCCATTTGCGCCCATCAAGGCAACGATCTCGCCTTCGGCAACCGTGAGGTGCGCATTGGTCAACGCCCGTACGGCGCCAAAACTTTTGGCCACGTCAGACGCGTCGAGAAGTGGTGTGCTGCTCATGGAAGTCCTTGAATGCCGAGTGGGTTGGATTTGCCTTCCGCCCAGCTAGAGGCGGAAGGCCAGTCAATTCGGATCAGCCCTCGCCGGGTCCCTTACAGTCGATGATTTGTTCCATCGTGTAATCGGTCCAGCCGGGAACGGTCACTGATACGGGCCACTCTGGGTCAAGGTTAGGATTCTGAGCCGCTGTGATCGTTTCACGGCCTGCGTCCGTCGCATTCTCCCAAAGCACAGGATCTACAAGAACGGTTTTGTTCTCAGGTGCCTTGCCGTTAAGAATGTCGACAGCCAGAGCAATGCCTGCGCCGCCGACTGAGCCAGGATTTGTCACGGCCGCGCCGTTCAATCCCTCAACCTCGGTCAAGTATTGAACAAAGCCCGCGTTGTCTGCGCCGACGATCGGCACCAAAGGTGCCCCGGATTCGGTGAACGCATCGACGATTACGTTGTCGATGCCGCTGGTCCAGACACCGTCAAACGGGATGCCGGTGGCCAGGTAATCAAAGATCTGTTGCTTGCCCTGGTCTTGCTGCCAGCCGGTGAAAACCTCGTGCACCACATTGATATCGGGGTGTTCTGCCAACGCGCGTTTAAAGCCGTTGTCGCGGTCAGTATCGGCTGAGACGCCAGCAATGCCTCGCATATAGACAACGTCACCTTTGCCACCGAGCTGTTCAAATAACCACTTGGCGCCAAGATAGGCGTATTCTTCTTGATTGTTCGAAAGAATGTAGGCGCCTTCAGCCGAAACACCGGCATCCACGGCAACAATGACGATATCTTGCGCCATTGCTTTTTCCAGTGCCGAATTCAAAGCATCCGGGTTGGATGGGTTCAGCACGATGGCGTCTACACCCGCTTCGATGAGGTTGTTGATGTCTTCCAGTTGCCCGGCTGAATCAGTGTTGCGATGCGCGACGATCAGGTTTGTCACATCGGCTTCGACCAGAGCTTGCGCACGCATGGCGCAGATCATCTGTTCGCGCCAACCATTACCTTGAACGGTGTTGGACACTCCGATTGTGTATTGCTTGTGCCCGTCAGCCAACGCCACAGTTGAAAGAGACGCTGAAACTGCAAGAGCAGCAACACCATAAAGTAGGTTCTTCATTTTAGTTTCCTCCCAGTTTTAGTCATTTCAAATTTGATAATTTCTTCACTTGATGAATGGTGACAGGACATCCCGGGCCAGCAGAAAACCCCGCTTGACCTTTTCGTCAGTCCCTTCGAACAATCTGTCTTCATGTTCGATAATGATCGGACCGTCGTATCCGGCGCGGTACAGGCCGGAAAAGAAACCGGACCAGTCCACATCGCCCAGCCCGCATAGCCGTGGGATTTGCCATCCCATACCGGTTGACATCACCCCGTTCTCATAAAGCCCGTCCTCATCAACCATCACGTCTTTGGCATGGACATGAGCCATGTGAGGACCGAACTCCTTGATGAACCGTGTCTGATCGATGAACTGCCAGATCAGATGTGAAGGATCGAAGTTCATGCCAACCGCATCGCCCCATTCTTCAAAAATCCGCCGCCAGATTCTTGGCGAGTAAGCAATGTTGTGACCCCCGGGCCATTCGTCATAGCTGAAGATCATCGGGCAGTTCTCAAAGCACAGACGCACACCAGAGTTTTGTGCATGCTTCACGATCGGATCGAAAATTTCGGTGGCACGCTCCCAGTTCGCGTCTAGATGCAGAGTGCGATCTCCGCCGACGAATGTGTTGACAACTTTGATGCCCATAACACCGGCGGCGGTGATTACTTTGTTAAGATGTCCAATAACTTCAACCCGATGCTCTTCATCGGCGTGGAGCGCGTTGGGATAGTACCCCAGACCCGAAATCTCGATCCCCTGATCGCCGAGTTGCCCGACAATTTCATTGCCCTGATCCGCGGAAAGGCCATCTACGTTGATGTGGCTGGTTCCCGCATAGCGCCGTTGTTCGCCACCTGACGATGGCCAGCAGGCGACCTCCATCGCCGAAAACCCATTGGAACCGGCCCAGGCCGCCACCTCAGTCAAATGAAGGTTTTCGAATGGTGCAGTCAGTAAGCCCAGTTTCATGTCATCGCCCTCAAATCTCGCTCAAATCGACCCAGCGGCTCTCACTCGCCGACTTGACGACGGCATCGCAGAACCGCATCTCGTAGTGGCCGTCCTCAAATGTCGCCCATGTGCTGCCTTGTTGCCGCCCGCCTGCGATGACGTCGGCATAGACCGCCCGGAAAAAGTTGAAGAATGAATCTGCGAACCCTTCGACATGCCCGGGCGGCAAGGTGGCGGCTGCGATCCCCGGACCGTTCATCAAGGTGAAGTCACGCATCAGGGTCTGGTTGGGCGCGTCACGATGCCCAATGAACAGATGATCAGGAGTTTCACTGTCCCAAGCCGCACTGGCATTTGCTCCGGCGATGTCCCATTGCAATGAGTTCTTTCGCCCCATATTCACTTGGGATGTGCTCATCACGCCGCGTGCTCCGTTTTCGTAACGGATTAGGATCATAGCAGCATCATCGGTATCGATATGCACATTTTCGGTTTCGCCGGTTCCGCTGGCAAACGTCTCAACCGAGCCGAGAGGTTTCTGGCGTTCCGGGATAAAAGTAGCCAGTTCCGCCATGACCGATGCCGCTTTCATGCCAGTGACAAAGCTCGTCAGGTCAACCCAGTGCGTTCCAATGTCACCGACCGAACGCAACACACCACCCATTTCGCTTTCCAACCGCCAGTTCCAGTCGTTGGGCTTGGCAAGCCAGTCCTGATGGTAGTGCCCGGTAACAAAACGGATATCACCCAGATCCCCGGCCATTACCATGCCGTGGGCTTGTTGGTTCAGCGGATAAAAGCGAATGTTGTAACAAACCGCTGCAACCTTGCCAGAAGCCTTGGCTAGGTCGACCATCTCGGCGCTTTCTACGGACGTCATGGCAAGTGGTTTCTCGCAGATGACGTGTTTGCCCGCAGCTAGGATCGATTTCACTTGCGGATAGTGTGCGTGGTTAGGGGTCGTTACGTGCACTATATCGATGTTTTCATCCGCCAACAGATCCTCCAGAGAGTCATAAGCCCGGGCTACGCTCATTGCCCGCGCTCGTTCCCTTCCGCGCTCTGGCGATGACCCAAGAACACCTCTTACGTCCACGCCCAGACGCCGAAGCGCCTGAACGTGCACTGTTCCTATGAAGCCGGACCCGATCACCGCAGCGCGGATTTTTGCGAAGTCACTCATCGTGCGCTCCTGTCAAACAACCGAATACCCTCCGTCCACGATCACGCAGGTACCGGTCACAAAGGCTGCCGCATCGGATGCGAGAAACAAGGCTGTTCCAGCGATATCTTCTGGGTGACCCCAGCGTGCCCAGGGTGTGCGTGCTTCTACAGCTGTTGAGAAACTGGCGTCTTTTCGGGCTTTCGCCGATTGCTCGGTCACGATGAACCCGGGCGCGATCGCGTTCACCCGAATACCGTCTTTGGCCCACGCAATCGCCAGTGATTTTGTTAGTTGTTCCACGCCGGCTTTTGACGCGCCATAGGCTGGGTTGAGCGGTGAACCAAAGCGCGCATACATGGAGGCCACATTTATGACGCGCCCTTTCGCGACCGAAAGGGCAGGGTGCAGCGCTTCGGCGCAGCGAAAAGACCCGGTCAGATTTACGTCCAGCACGTGGGAAAAGAACTCAGGTGCCATTTCTTCACCGCGTCGAGTCACCGCCGCACAGTTTACCAAGACGTCAATATGGTCCCGCTCACCTGCAAAATTGTAGACTTCCTCGGTGTTGGTTACATCCAGTTGAATGTAGTCAAACCGGGCGGCGTCCTCTTCGACGCATTGCGGTTCCACACCGGTAATCTCCACTGTGGCACCCGAGTCCTGGAATTCTCTTGCAATAGCGGCACCAATGCCGGCTCGGCTGGCACCGATCACCAGGACCTTTGCCCCGGCAAAGTCGAATGTCACCTTCGAAACCATCAAAGAACCCGGCTTTTGTTGCGTTTGAATTCGGATGCCATCAGGTTCCCTCGTTTGGAGAAATCGTTACTGCAAACGATTACATTTTGGAAAATACCTACTTTCCAAATTGTGTAATCGATTACATAATCGGCATCACATGAGATTCGAGTCAAGCCAGAAATCGACTGCCAAGCAATGAGCAAGATACCCAAACCCGCCACAATACAGGACGTCGCACGTGTTTCGCAGGTGTCGACAGCCACTGTCAGTCGAGCTCTGTCCAATCCCGATCTGGTGTCAAAATCAACACGTGTTGCTGTTTTGGAAGCTATTCGCGAGACGGGATATCGCGTTAATCAGGCAGCCCGAAACCTGCGGATGAAAAGGGCGGGGGCCGTACTGATCCTTGTTCCCAACCTCGGCAAACCTTTCTATTCGGGCATACTTGCCGGTATCAGCGAGGGGTTTGCGGGCTCGGACTATGCAGTTCTGATTGCCGATACCGAAAGTAATCCGCTGCAGGAAGAAACTCTTGCCGGGTACTTTCGAGACGGCCGGATAGATGGCGCAATCTCTTTGGATGGTGGCATCTATCCGGCCGCACTTCAGCAATGCGTCACATACGGCGCCGGCGACCGCATAGTATTTTTGTGTGAATGGGTGGAAGGCGAGGCCTTTCCGGTGATTTCCAGCGACAACGCCGAAGGTGCGCGATTGGCGATCAGGCACCTGCATGATTTGGGCCACAAAAAAATCGCGCATGTTACCGGTCCCGACGGGAATGTTCTGACGACCGCTCGGCGTAAGGGCGTGGTCGAAGAACGGACACGCTTGGGGCTTCCAGCGCGGCCCGAGTGGATTATCAGGGGAGACTTCTCGCTGGAATCCGGACATGAGGCCGCCAGACGAATACTTGCGATGGATGAGCGCCCAACAGCGGTGTTCTGCGCTGCGGATATGGTTGCCTTTGGGTTGATTTCTGGGCTGGTCGCGGGTGGGTTGAAGGTGCCCGGTGACATTTCGGTTGTTGGTTTCGACGATATCGAAATGTCAGGATCTTATGTTCCGGCTCTGACAACAATCCGACAGGACCGACACCAACTGGGACGCCGTGCGGCAGAGGTTTTGCTGGGCCAGTTGGCGAACACTGGTAAAGCGCTTCCAATGAAATCAGCGCTTCCCGTAGAGCTTGTAACACGGGCGAGCTCTGCGCCGCCCAATTAGCGAAGTCAAAATTCAGGCGCCTTTGCTATAGTCTAGGAAGAAGCGGGAGGCGCTGTGAGCGATGGAGAAAGGGGAAATGAGTAAGTCGACCACACCCATTGGCTCTGAACTCACTGTTCGGGATTATTCCCTGACTGGTGTAAATACGCGTCAAGCGATCGAAAACGGTCTTTCGGCCGCGGAATGGTACCACAGCGATGTTCCTCGTAAGAAGCTGAAACCGCTTATGAAGCGCAGGGATGCGCCGGCCATTCGTGACACAGTGATCTGGATCGCTTTGCACTTTGTATTTGCGGCTGGCGGGCTGTACTTCTGGGGTAGCTGGCTTTGCGTGCCTTTCTGGTTTGCATACGGTGTCGTGTATGGTTCGGCCTGCGATAGCCGTTGGCACGAATGCGGACACGGAACGGCGTTTCGAACCCGCTGGATGAACGACGTCGTGTACCACATCGCGTCCTTCCAGATTATGCGAAACCCGGTCAATTGGCGCTGGAGCCATGCTCGGCATCACACCGATACACTCATTGTTGGCCGCGATCCGGAAATAGCGTGGATGCACCCGATCAGCCTCGTCCTGAAAGCGCTTGCGTTTGTGGGGATTGTTGAAACGTGGACTTCGCTCAAAGTTCTAATGCGAAATGCCATGGGGAACTTGTCGCAAGAAGAGCGGGATTACATTCCGGAAAGCCAATGGCCCAAAGCGGTCCTTTGGGCGCGGATTCACATTGCAATCTACGTTGCCGTCTTGTTGATTTCATTTGTTTTGCTTGTCTCCGGGGCCGCATGGAAATCCCTGATCCCCATACTCTTAATCGGAGGTCCTCGGGTCTATGGGTGTTGGCATTTTGTAATGACGGGGTTGCTTCAGCATGGAGGGCTTGCGGAGAACGTTCTTGATCACCGTTTAAATTCACGTACACTTTATATGAACCCGATAAGCCGTTGGGTTTACTGGAACATGAATTACCATATTGAGCATCACATGTTCCCGATGGTTCCGTATTACTCTCTTCCAGCGCTTCATGATCTGATCAAGGATGATCTGCCGCCGCCGAATACTTCGATTTGGGACGGCTACAAAGAAATGATGGGTTCCGTCATGAAGCAGCGTGTTGACCCGAGTTACGCCATACGAAAGTCTCTCCCTCCGACGGCCCGCCCATATCGGGAACATTTTCACTTGGCAGTTCCAGAGAGAAACACGGGGTTAGAAATCGGTGATCGAGGAGGAACGTAATGCCTTGGGTTGACGCATGCGCCGTAGACGATGTTGAGGAAGAAGATCTCATTCGTTGGGACCACGACGGTAGAACCTACTTGATTGTTCGCAGTTTGGACAATGAGTTCTATTGCACCGACGGCCTCTGTACACACGAACAAGTGCACTTATCGGACGGTCTGGTGATGGACAATGAGATAGAGTGCCCCAAGCATAATGGGCTATTCGACTATCGCACTGGCAAAGCTTTGAGGGCACCCGTATGCGAAGATCTTCGCACCTACGAAACCAGAGTAGGAAATGGTCGCGTCATGGTATTGGTGGAATGATTTTTTGGGCTAGGAGTGGTTTGTGATCGCGCTGTCCGCAACAGGCATCCGGCTTTCATTCGATTTGCAGTTGGGGTTGATCGAGAGTTTCAGTGTGTACGACGGTAACGCTGAGATTTCACCACTACATCGCGCACCTTGGGTCGGCACAGACGAAGTTATGCCCGAAGGTATAGCACCTCATTTGGAAAAACTCGGCGGTGATTTCTTCTGCGCCCCATTCGGGTCAACTGAGGGGACATCGCCGCTGCATGGGTGGCCAGCTAACTCTCGTTGGAGACTAGAAGAAAAGACCGACAGCTATTTGCGCGCTGAGCTCGACAGAACGGTCTATGGAGCTAGGCTGCAAAAAGAGATTACACTGCATCCTGAGCATCCATTCGTCTACCAGCGTCACACTTTCATTGGTGGCGACGGCACGATGCCGGTTGCAAATCACGCAAATGTATCCTTGCCCAATGGTGGGATCATTCAAACCTCTCGAAAGCAGTGTTGGAGAACGCCTAAGGTTGAACAGGAAGTTGATCCGGCCTTAGGCTATTCAGCGCTTAGATATCCGGCTGAAAGCCAAACGTTGGCGTCTTTTCCCGGGAAAGACCGCGAAGTGAATCTGTCAAACTACCCATGGTCTCCACAGAGTGAAGACTTTGTTGTTGGATTGGATTCGCCTGATGAGAAATTGGGTTGGACCGCGGTAACTCGCCCCGTGGAGGGCGACATGTTCCTGTCGCTTAAATCGGCTCAGGCTTTGCCGATGACGATGTTGTGGCATTCGAACGGTGGTCGATATTATGCTCCTTGGTCGAGCCGCCACTTCGCCTGCCTTGGGGTTGAGGAGGGGGCCGCTTCGCCCATCCTGGGAAATGTCGAAAACAGTTTCCCGAACGATCACGGCGTCATTCATCTAAACCCCGATCGCCAAGTTGAGGTTACACATGTCATCGGGGCGCTTCGTTGGTGTAGTGGAGCTAGGGTGATTGCAGTTGAAACTCTGGGAAACCAACTTTTGATCCGAGGTACAGAAAATCAGGAGATTCTTGTGCCATTCGATCCGCAAGCCCTGAACATTTGAACGGGTGGTGCAGGGGAAATTGGCTTGAGACAGGCAGGGCAGTTTCGTAGCTTCGCTTGATGAAAAAAACGCTCACTTTTTCTCTGCTTCAAAACCAACCCTGAGATCATTCGTCTAGCAGTCATCGTGCACGTTCGATTCTGGTTGAATAGGTTTGGCCCTATCTGTGCCGCAGAAATTAGCCGAAAACGCATAAATCGGATGCGATGTTTCGCGAACTGGTAGCGGCATCTAAATAAGGTTATTGTTGAAGATCAATGGCAAGCAATTTCACCTGTGGCGGGTAGCCGACCAAGAAGGCGAGGTGCTGGAAATCTATTTCACGAAGCGCCGGGATCGTGTTGCGGCCCTTTTACACTTGAAGAAAGCGATGAAACGATGGGGCCAGTCAGGTTTCGTCGTCACTGACAAGTCGCACTCTTACGACGCGGCGATGAAAGTCATTGGGAATGCGTTAGGACAAGAAACTGGCCGTTGGAAGAACAATCTTGCTGAGTATTCCCATCTTCCGTCGGCGAAAAGAACGTGCGATGCTCTGCTTCCGGCAAATGCGGTGTTTGCAAAAGTTTGCCGCAGACGACACTTCCGTCCATAGTCACTTCAATCATAAACGGCAGCTTTACTCACGCGACAAGTTCAAACTCAGTTGAACCGCCGCTCTTTCGGTATGGAGCCAATTTAGTTTCGCCTAATTTTCAGCTTTCTGAGGTAGACTGAGACTGGTTCGAATTTGCCTGACAGCACCGCCACTCAGCCTGTTTCACCAAGCAACCTGCGATTTCTTTCTTCTGCAAACGCGGATTGGCTTCGCTGCAAGAATGTGCGTCGCGCTGCAGATCCTTCGAAAATATTTCCCACGAATAAGGGTCAGTTGCCCTGATTGCGGGCTTCCAACCGTTCAAGGTTCACAACGGTCGACAACATCAACCTGTCATGGCTCCAGTCGTCTACAGGTTGCAATGACGCAGCGCCTAACGCCAATGTCACAGCAAAAGCTGCGCTTAAGGCAAAGAACAGAGGGGGCATTGTGGGTTGGATTGCAGGGGCATCTGCCAGGGCAATCACACGTTGACGCAAGACGCGTTTGGCCTTGCCCCCTTTAACCAAAGCCACATTCAATACACGCGGGCTGCCGCGCATTACTGTATTGGAGCAATAGTTCAGCAGGCAGGAGGTGTATTCGACCGCGTTGATTCCACGGCGCGAAACGACGGATTGATCACAGGCCAGCTCGCGCAGCCGATCGAATTGAAACTTGAGAATCAGATATGCCGGGTTCCAGAACAGGAACGGCCGCAAAAGCTCGAACCCCAGTTCCCATTCAACATCGGCAGCCCTGACATGTTGCAGCTCGTGTGCAAGGGCAAACCGCATATCGCTGGGGGTGTTGAGCAGATGGCTGGGCAATACCACATGCCTGCGCCACAAACCGCGAACGGCGAAGGGGACTGTGACCCGGTCGGACAGGCGGATATCGACCTTTTCCGAGCTTCGCCACAGATAGCTGGAGCGCACAATGCCTCGGATTGCTAACCCGTCACGGATAATGCGCAGGATGCAGACCGCAGAATAGAGCGCCATTACCACCAAGATTGCCGATATAATCGGGTTTTCTCCTGCAAGGGTCTGTTCGATCCACCTTTGCCGGGTATTGAGCAGGGCCTCGAACTGGGTGGCGGGCATGGCGATATCGCCACGCAGATAGGCTGCAACCGCAAGATCCCCAATGGCGACCCCGCCTTCAACGGAATACAGCGCCATAACCAAACCAGCCCCGATTGCCAAAAGGGGGCTGAGCAGGACGCAAAGACACAGAATTTTCAATGCGCGCAGCTGTGCAACAAACCCGTGTCGCATCTGCGTCATTGAAACCACGTATCTTGCCGCGATCCATACAATAGCCGCTAAGGCAAGAACCAGATTCAGTTCGAGAAATGCATCGAGAACCGGTTTAACCGCTGTCATTTTGCAGTCTCCTCTCTACCAGTGCCCGAATATCCTCAAGATCTGCCTCGCTCAGACCAGCGTCATCTACCAACCGTGCAACCAGCGTGGCTGGTGTGTCATCGAACAGGGTTCGTGACAGGTTCTGCAGTGAACGCGCCTGATACCTATCCTTCTCCAGAAGCGGCGTATAACTTAGGGTCTTGCCGTTTTTGCGACTTTCTACAAAGCCTTTTTCGTCAAGAATGCGAAGGATTGTGGCCCCTGACGTATAGGCCAGGTTCCGATCTGGTGGCAGCCGGTCCAGTACATCACGCACCGAGCCCTGACCCAGAGCCCAGAGTTCGTTCATGAACTCCAGTTCGACCTCGGTCAGCAGGTTTGTCGTCTTTTTCTTTCGCATTGATCCCAGTGCCGTCATTTTACCTGTGCCTGACAGACAAGCATCCTTTGATGGTTTCGCAAAGCTTAAACTTTCCAGAACACGAAAACGCCCCAGCCGATGGACAGGAACAGCGGTGTCCAGACCGGTTGCCCGACTAGCCCTAACCAGGCCAGAAAAATGTAAGCTGCCCCAAGCAATGTGATGAACAGACGGTCGCCCAATGTGGTGGTCAAGCCCAGAACGCCGCGCCGTTCAATCCCGTCGCGGTATTTGAACCCTTCCAGCAGACCGATCAGCGCGATGGCTGAAAAGATGCCGACAAATACGGCCAGGGTCGCCGGTGTCCACGCCATCCAGAAATCCGGCCACAAGGGCGCGGTCCAGGAAAACTCTTTTTCTTCGGGCTGACCCACACTTCCCCACCCGGCCTGTGCTTGCGCCAAGGCCGAACCGGGGATCAGAAAGGGGATCAAAAGCAGTTTACGCATATCGAACCTCATACACGCCCCATCGCGAAACCACGCGCGATGTAGTTGCGGACAAACCAGATGACGATGGCGCCAGGGATGATGGTCAGCGTCCCGGCGGCGGCCAGCAGGCCCAATTCGTACCCGGCGCTGGACGCGGTTCGGGTCATTACGGCAGCGATGGGTTTGGCCTCGACCGCTGTCAGAGTCTTGGCCAACAGCATTTCGACCCATGAGAACATGAAGCAGAAGAATGCCGCGACGCCTACGCCCGCTTTGATATTTGGCAGGAATATCGTGACGAAAAAGCGCGGAAAGGAATACCCGTCCACATAAGCGGTTTCGTCCAACTCCTTCGGGATGCCACGCATGAACCCTTCCAAAATCCACACCGCTAGCGGCACGTTAAACAGCGTATGCGCCAGCGCCACCGCCAGATAGGTGTCAAACAACTGGATTGACGAATAGAGCTGAAAGAACGGTAAGGCGAACACCGCAGCCGGTGCCATCCGGTTGGTCAGCAGCCAGAAGAACAACTGCTTGTCCCCTAGGAACCGATAGCGTGAGAACGCATAGGCCGCTGGCAGGGCGACACAGACGGAAAGTACCGTGTTCAGCGTCACATAGGTGATCGAGTTGATGTAGCCCCAATACCACGTCGGGTCTGTGAAGATCGTGATGTAATTTTCCAGCGTAAAGGTCTGCGGGAACAGAGAAAAGCCCGACAGGATCTCGTTCGTGGTCTTGAAGGACATCGCCACCAGCCAATAGATCGGCAACATCAGGAACGCGATATAGAGGATCGGGATGAGGGAGCGCTTTTTCATTCGGCGTCATCCTTTGTCATCAGAGTGTAGAAGACCCATGAGACCAGCAGTGTGATGGCGAAATAGATCAAGCTCATCGCAGCCGCAGGGCCAAGGTCGAACTGTCCCAGCGCGATCTTTACAAGATCAATCGACAGTAAGGTGGTCGAGTTTCCGGGACCCCCGCCAGTCAAAACGAAGGGTTCGGTGTAGATGTTGAAACTGTCCATGAACCGCAGCAGGATGGCGATTGTCAGAACCGTCTTCATCTTGGGTAACTGGATATACCGGAACACTGACCACGGGCTTGCACCGTCGATCTTGGCCGCCTGATAATAGGCGTCCGGGATCGAAACCAGGCCCGCGTAGCACAGTAGAACCACCAGCGAAGTCCAGTGCCAGACATCCATGATGATGACAGTGATCCAGGCCGACAATGGTTGCTGTGTCATGTCATAATTGATGCCCAGCACGTCATTCAGAAAATACCCCAGCAGGCCGATTTTTGGCAGGGTAAAGATGTTCCACATCGAGCCGACTACGTTCCAGGGGATGAGCATCGGCAGAGCCATCAGCACCAGACAGACCGGCACCCAAAAGCCTTTGCGCGGCATCGACAGGGCGACAATGATGCCCAGCGGCACCTCGATGATCAGGATCATGAAGGTAAACAGGAACTGTCGCCCCAAAGCGGCCTGAAAACGGTCGGAGCGCAGGATTTGTTCGAACCATCCCAGCCCTTCCCAGAAGAACTGGTTATTGCCGAAGGTCTCCTGCACCGAGTAGTTGACCACTGTCATCATTGGCACCAGCGCGTTGAACGCGACCAGTGCCAGAACCGGCAGGACAAAGAACCATGCTCTTTGGTTTATTGTTCTCATTGGGCCCGCTCCTGCGTTGCAATCCAGCCGTCGCGATAGACGCGGGACTGCTCGGGTTTGAATTGCAGAAAGACCATCGAGCCTTGTTCGGGGGCATTGTGTTCGGTGACGGCCTTGATCGGCGTGTTCCCAACCATGGCACTGACCACGTAATGGCGCCCGATATCGGCCACTTTGGTGACATGTGCCGGTATGCCGGATTGGCCGAAGCCTACATATTCCGGGCGTATTCCCAGATCGGTGCGACCACCTTCACCATGGGTCGGACCTTCCAAGGCCACCTCATGCCCTTCGAAAATAGCGCGATCGCCCTTGGTATCGCAGGGCAACACATTCATGCCGGGCGAGCCGATAAAGTGACCAACGAATGTATGCTGAGGCCGCTCGAACAGTTCAACCGGCGTACCGATCTGAACCACTTCTCCATCCTGCATGACCACGACTTCATCAGCAAAAGTCAACGCCTCGGTCTGGTCGTGGGTGACGTAGATCATTGTGGCTTTTACGCGCTGGTGCAGCTCTTTCAACTTGGACCGCAGTTTCCATTTCAGATGCGGGTCGATCACGGTCAGCGGCTCATCAAACATCACCGCATTCACGTCATCGCGCACTAGTCCGCGCCCCATCGAGATTTTTTGCTTGTTGTCCGGGCTCAGGCCAGAGGCTTTGGTGCCCAGCATATCCGTGACATCCAGCATTTCGGCAATCTCATCAACACGCCGCTTAATGGTTGCCGCGTCAACGCCCCGGTTTTTCAGAGGAAAGGCTAGGTTCTCGCCTACGGTCATCGTGTCGTAGATCACTGGAAACTGAAAAACCTGCGCAATGTTGCGCTGATCAGGGGGCAGGGCGGTCACGTCGCGGTCATCAAACAGGATCTGCCCCTCAGAGGGTGTCAGCAGGCCCGAGATGATGTTCAGCAGTGTAGACTTGCCGCAGCCCGATGGCCCCAGCAGCGCATAGGCCCCACCATCGCGCCAAGTGACGTCGATTTCCTTCAGCGCATAATCTTCGGGGCCTTGCGGCGATGGCATATAGCTGTGTCGAAGGTTTGAAAGCTTGATCTGTGCCATGTCAGGCCACCCTTTTGCCGTCTTGGCCGAAATACCGGCAATGGGCCGGATTCATATAGAAACTATGGTCTTCGCCAACCTGATAGGGATGTACGCCCGCCGCCAATGAGACCCATGCGTCGTTCCCATGTTGGAAATGCGCACTGGAGTCAGATCCGGATAGCTCGGTCACGATCACACGCCCGGTCAGCTCTACATCTGCGTCCGATGTGCGGAATGGCGTCACGCGATGCGGGCGTACCGCCACTGTGTATTCACCGTCTGCGATGCCGGTGACGGCCCATCCACCGCCCCCTGCAAGTTGCGCCTGCGCACCCGAGACGGTGATATGCGCGACGTTGATGGGCGGATCCGAGAACACACGTGCGGCAGCGATGTTTTCCGGATTGCGGTAGATATCAGCGGTTGGCCCAAATTGGGTGACCCGGCCGTCTGCCATCAGAGCGGTATGACCACCGAGCAGCAATGCTTCTTCCGGTTCTGATGTCGCATAGACCACAACGGCCCCGCGTCCGGCAAAAAGATCAGGAAGTTGCTCGCGTAGCTCTTCGCGCAGTTTGTAGTCCAGATTGGCAAGGGGTTCATCAAGGAACACGGCCCGGCTTTCCTTGGCAATCGCGCGGGCCAAAGCGGTGCGTTGTTGTTGCCCACCCGACAGCTCGTGCGGGCGGCGCTGCAGCATCGGACGCAGTTGCAGCAGATCAGCGGCCTCTTCCACGCGGCCTTCGATTTCGCTTTTCGCCATGCCTGCCACGCGCAGGGGCGAGGCAATGTTGTCGAAAACGCTCATATGGGGGTAATTGACGAAAAACTGGTGCACCAGACTGATCTTACGCTTCTGCGTATTCAGCCGAGTCACGTCCTGACCGTCCATCAGGACTTTGCCTGTGGCGATCGGATCCAGTCCAGCCATCATCTTGATCAGTGATGTTTTCCCGGAACCGGTGGCACCCAGTAACACATTGAAATGGCCTGTTTGCAGCGTCAGATTCGTGGGTTTGATATGGATGACGTTGCCGACCCGTTTGGTCGCGTCTTGAAGTTCGATCATCTGGTGTTCTCTGGGGGTATTTGGGGGTAGGCCGGGTCTGAGCCCGGCCTACGAGTTTACGCTTACTGGGACTGCCAGCGCTGAACCAGTTCGTCATAGTTGACGGTCTGGCCTTGCGGCTTTTCGTTCTCCAGCTTGGCTTTTGGCGAACCCGGCTTTTCCAGCCAGAAGGACGCATCCTGCGGCTCGTTCAAGCGCGGACCACAACCGCCGTAGACACCGGCGCTTTCATCCGCGGCCTGCATCCGGCCCATTGTGATGTCCATCTCTTCGGCCAGACGATCCATCGCTTCTTGCGGAGTGAAGGCACCCGAGTTCACGTCACCAATCTGCTGCCACCAGATCTGGGCCAGCTTCGGATAATCCGGCACGTTGATGCCGGTCGGCGACCATGCCACGCGGTCAGGTGAGCGATAGAACTCGACCAGACCACCCAGCTTGGGCGCGCGTTCGGTGAACGACTCGTGGTTGACCGAGCTGTCGCGAATGAAAGTCAGACCCACATGGGACTTCTTCACGTCGACCGTCTTGGATGTCACGAACTGGGCATAGAGCCAAGCCGCCTGAGCACGATCCGTAGGGGTCGACTTCAGGAAGGTCCAGGATCCCACGTCCTGATACCCAACCTTCTGACCATCTTCCCAATAGGGGCCATGCGGGCTCGGCGCCATCCGCCAAAGCGGTGTGCCTTCGTCGTCGACGGTGTTGTTGCCTTCGGACTTCGGCTTCACCATGTCGGCGGTAAAGGCGGTGTACCAGAAGATTTGCTGGGCCACGTTGCCTTGGCTAAGCGCCGGCAGCGACTGGTAGAAGTCATAAGACGCGGCACCTGGAGGCGCATAGTTGCGCAGCCATTCGTCCCATTTGCGGATCGCATAGACCGCAGCTGGACCGTTCGCAGCACCACCGCGCGACACAGATGCGCCAACAGGGTTACAGGTGCCCGCTTCCATGCGGATGCCCCATTCGTCAACGGGGATACCGTTCGGCTCACCCTTGTCGCCAGCACCAGCCATCGACAGCCAAGCGTCGGTCATACGCCAGCCAAGGTCAGGCGCGCGCTTGCCGTAATCCATGTGGCCATAGATCGCGGTACCGTCGACTTCTTTCACATCGTTGGTAAAGAAATCGGCGATGTCTTCGTAAGCGGACCAGTTGACCGGAACGCCCAGATCATAGCCGTACTTCTCTTTGAACGCGGCTTTGTTTGCCTCATCGTCGAACCAGTCCTTGCGGAACCAGTAGAGGTTCGCAAACTGCTGATCAGGCAGCTGATACAGCTTGCCATCCGGACCGGTGGTGAACTGAATGCCCATGAAGTCATCCAGATCCAGCGTCGGAGAGGTCGTGCCCGCCCAGTCGCCACCCATCATGTCGGTCAGCGGATACGCCAACTGCAGACGCGAGTGGGTGCCGATCAGGTCACTGTCGTTCACGTAGCCGTCATACAGGTTCCGACCTGTTTGCAGCTGGGTTTGAACGGCTTGAACTACTTCGCCTTCACCCAGAATCTGGTGATTGACCTTGATGCCGGTAATTTCTTCGAACGCCTTGGTCAGAACCTCAGATTCGTAAGAGTGCGTAGGGATGCCTTCGGACAGGACGTTGATTTCCATGCCATTGTAAGGCTGTGCAGCTTCGATGAACCATTGCATCTCGGCCATCTGTTCGTCTTTCGACAGGGTCGATGGCTGGAATTCGTCGTCGATCCAACGTTGTGCTGCGGCTTCGTCGGCCCAAACGGGACCGTGCCCCGCAATGACGGCAGCCGCCGCCACTGCGGAAAGTAGATGTCTCCGCATCTGTTTCCTCCCAAAGATAATGTGATCCGGCGCAGACCGGATGACGATCAGCATCAGCGATTTGCCTCCTGCGTGTCAAACTAAATTTTTAGTAATTGAGGTGATGGCCGGGATAAATTTCTGAAAATGAATTGATTTATATCATGTTTTAAAGCACCATTTGCCCATTAATTTCAGTTCGCAGACCCCTTGAATGCAGGGTCGCGCGCATGGTTTTTCGGCAGACGCTGTGATGTGGGTCGATTTGAAAAGCAGACCTTTGTGACCGTTTGCTGCACGATTTGAGTTCAATCAAGTTTTCAGGCTATGAGGATCAGAAATGTCCCGAAGTCTTCTGAAATTTACCCGCGTTCTCGAGATCGTGGGGGATACGCTAAAGATAAAAGTTCCGAGTGACGGGTCCGCTGACGCGACGGTGCGTTTCAACGATCTGGCCGTGATCGAAACTGTCGATGGGCACAGAACGCTGGCGCAAGTCATCTTCATCGACCGCGATGTGATAACCTTGCAAATGTTCTCGGGTACCAAGGGGATTTCGACCGAGGCGACAGCAACGTTCCTTGGTCATCCGATGCAAACCCCGTATTCGGCCAATATTCTGGGCCGGGTGTTCGACGGCGCAGGCGAGGCGATTGACGGCGGCCCGGATTTGTCTGCCGAACCGCGCATCGACATTGGGGGACCAACGGTGAACCCGGTTGAGCGGTCGGTTCCCGACAAGATGATTCGCACGGATGTGCCGATGATCGACGTGTTCAATACGCTGGTCGAAAGCCAGAAGATCCCAATATTTTCGGTATCCGGCGAGCCGTTCAACGCGTTTCTCAGCCGCATCGGCATTCAGGCGGATGCGGATATTGTTGTGTTTGGCGGGCTAGGGCTGATTTTTGACGACTTCCACACGTTCAGAACCTCGTTCGAGGATGCGGGCGTGTTCTCGCGGACCGTGATGTTCGTCAATCAGGCCATGGACCCGTTGGTCGAACGCCTGCTCGTGCCGGATATGGCGCTGGCCGTTGCCGAGAAATTCGCTGTGGAAGAGGGCAAGCGTGTTCTGGTCCTGCTGACGGATATGACCGCCTATGCCGATGCGATGAAAGAGGTTGGGATCAGTCAGGAGCGCGTCCCATCGCAGCGTGGATATATGGGCGATCTCTACTCGCAACTGGCACGACGGTATGAGAAAGCTTGCGACTATGCCAAGGGTGGATCGGTTACTGTGCTGACTGTCACAACCATGCCCGGGAATGACGTGACGCATCCGGTGCCGGACAACACCGGATATATCACTGAAGGCCAGTTTTACCTGCATTCCGGGGTGATCGACCCGTTCGGCAGTTTGTCGCGCCTCAAGCAGAATGTAATCGGCAAGACCACGCGCGAAGACCACGGCCAGATCATGAACACGATGATCCGGTTCTATTCCGAAAGCCGAGATGCCGCGCAGAAACAGGCCATGGCGTTTGACCTATCGGATTATGACAACCAGTTGCTGAAATTCGGCGCTTTGTTCCGCAAACGCTTTATGGACATCAACGTCTCGATCCCGCTGGAGGATGCGCTAGATCTGGGATGGAAGACACTTGCTGAATGCTTTGCCCCCGAGCAGTTGCTGATGAAGCAGGATCTGATCGACAAATACTTCCCAAAGGATGCACATGGCGCGGTTGCAGCTGAATAAATCGTCGCTTGCACGCGAGCAGACGCAGCTGAAAAGCTATGAGCGGTTCTTGCCGTCTCTGGACCTGAAGCGTCAGCAACTGATGGCTGAACGGGCCAAGGCACGTAAAAATGTGCAGCACCTGCAGGAGGAGGTGACGCGCTTGGCACAGCAGGTCGGGGAAAAGCTGCCCATGCTGGCGCAACAAGGTGTCGACCTGGAAGGGTTGGTCGAACTAAAGGATTACCGGCTGAAGAAGGTCAACGTGGTTGGCGTTACCATGCCCGATCTGGACCGAATCGAGGTCGCGGTACGTCCGTATTCCCTTTTGGCCAAGCCACATTGGGTGGATGCAGTGGCGCGTTTGTTGCATGACATGATCGAAGCCCGATTGCGCGTGAAAGTGGCCGAAGAAAGGGTCAGGATTTTTGACAAATCAGTCGCCACGATCACCCAGCGCGTCAATCTGTTCGAGAAGGTGTTGATCCCGCGCGCCAGGGCCAACATCAAGAAAATCCGCATCTATCTGAGCGATGAACAGATGCAATCCGTTGTGCGCTCGAAAATCTCCAAACGCAAACATGCGAAGGAGGTTGCGGCATGAGTGTTGCAAGGCTGAAAAAACTGTCTTTGGTCGGCCGTGCCGCGAACAAGGGGGACACTCTGGGCGCGCTGCAGACATTGGGATGCATGCATGTTTTGCCTTTGGCACCGCCGCCGGCAGAGCCAGAGCGGATCAATGAGCGTGGTGCCCGAGATGCGTATAAAGCATTGCGGTTTTTGAAAGAATCGTCGGAAACGCGCCGTCAGGTTCGGCGCGATTCTGGTTTTGATATGGACCAGTTCGTCGGTGAAGTCCTGGACTTGATGCAGCGCATACGGGATATGACCGACCACCGGGATTTTTTGGCCCACCGGATCGCTCAGGTGCGCCCGTGGGGAGATCTGGATTTTCCGCCGAGTGATGTGTTGGCAGGCAACCGGCTTTGGTTCTATCAACTGCCGCTAAAGCACCGTGAGGCACTGGCGGAGCTTCAGTTGCCCTGGGCCATCCTGCAAGAGGATCACCGGTTTCTCTACGCCGTTCTGATCGCCCCGGAAGATCCCGAAGACGACATCCTTCCAGTGCCGCGCACCCATACGGGTTCGTTGCCCATTCACGAGCTTGAAGCTCAGCTGGAAGAGGCCGAAATCGCCATTGAGGCGCTGGAAGCCGAGCGTATCGGGCAGACCCGTTTTCTGACGTTGATGCGGCGTAATCTTGCCGCCGCCGAAAGCGCAGCAGAACTGGCTCATGCCACGCAAAAGGTCCGCGACGAAGGCGAAGTGTTTGCCCTGCAGGGTTGGGTGCCCAGCGATCAGGTCGAGGCTGTCCTGGACATGGCCAATTCGCAGAACGCCGCTGTTTTGATCGAAGACCCGGGCCCGAACGAGATGCCTCCGACGCTGCTTGAGCAGCCGGAAAATCGCAGTGCAGCAGTAGACCTTGCCCTGTTCTATCAGGTTCCTGGGTACCGAGAATGGGACCCCAGCATAATCGTGTCCGTCTCGTTCGCGATCTTCTTTGCGATGATCGTTGCGGATGCCGGCTATGGCCTGGTTATCCTGCTGGGGCTGTTGGCCTTCTGGAAACGTCTCGACAATACACCGGCGAAAAGATCGTGGCGGCTTTATGGTTTGATCATCTCGGGCGCGACGGTCCTGTACGGGATTTTGGTTGGAAGCTATTTTGGCGCTTCCCCGGCCTCGGGCACGATCTGGGGGAAACTCAAGCTGTTGGACCTGAACAATTTCGACTCGATGATGATGATTTCAATCGTGGTCGGTGTTCTGCACCTGATATTGGCGAATGCGCTTGCAGCACGCGCGTCTTGGGGGCGGCGCAGTTCCGTTGCCAATCTTGGCTGGATCGCGGTGTTGATCGGCGGGTTTATACTGTGGCTGAGCTATATGAAAGGCGGACCAACTGCACCGGGGGCCGCGATCATGATCGCTGGGGCCTTGGCGATCCTTCTGTTCACCAGCGAGCGCGAGATTGCCAAACCCTCTGACTGGCTGTGGCGCCTGATAGAGGGCGTGCAGGGGTTGGCCGGGGCGATGGGGGCCTTTGGCGATGTGCTTAGCTATATGCGCCTGTTTGCGCTGGGGCTGGCCTCGGCTTCGCTGGCGATCACGTTCAACGATCTGGCGGTCTCGGTGATGCAGTCCCTGAAAGGGCTGGGCCTTCTGTTCGGAGTGTTGATCCTGATCGCCGGGCACATCCTCAATTTCGCGCTCGCCATGATGAGCGGCGTCGTTCACGGATTACGTCTCAATTACATCGAATTCTTTAAATGGGGTCTGCCGGATGAAGGCATCGTCTTTCGCCCGTTCGCCCGCAAGGAGGTTCAGGAATGAATGAGCTTGTACTTACATTGGGCTGGTTGGGAATCTATGCCCCCATGGCGCTGGGCGCCGCAGCAAGCGCGATTGGCTGTTCCATTGCTGGACAGGCCAGTATCGGAGCGATGACGGAAACCGAAGGCGGGTATGGCCGGTTTATCGGCGTGTCGGCCTTTCCATCGACGATGGTGATCTACGGCATCGTCATCATGTTCACGCTGAACCGCGATGTGACGCCTGAAAATGCAGGCGGGCTGTTCGGGATCGGTATCCTGTCGGGCATCGCCCTGATGTATTGCGGCATCTGGCAGGGAAGGGCCTGTGCTGCAGCGATTAACGCAACCAAGGAAAAGCCCGAGATTTTTGGCCTGGCACTTGCGCCGGCTGCAATCATCGAGGGCTTTGGCGTATTTGCCTTTGTCTTTGCTTTGGTCATCAGCGCGGGGATTAGCTGATGGCACAGGACGGGATGATTTCGCATGGGGTGGATGCGCTGATCGACAAGCTGCGCAGCGATGGTGTGGCTGCCGGTCAGGCCGATGCAGACAAGCTGCGCGCTGATGCCAAAGCCGAGGCGGCCAAAATTCTTGCCGATGCCAAGCGCGACGTAGATGAGTATCGGAAAAAGGCCCGTGCCGAGGCGGATAATTATCGCACAGCCGGAGAAGAGGCGCTGAACACAGCGATGCGTGATGCGGTGCTTACAATGAAGGCCGGTCTGACAGATCGATTTCGCAAGGATGTTGAACGGCTGGTCACCCAAGAAATGACTGATCCTGAACTGCTGAAACAAATGATCCTTGAGGTCGTCGGTCGCGCCGCGTCAGACGCCAGACTGGAAGGGCCCGCGCAGGTCATACTGCCCCCCAGGGTCGCCACTCAGGATGACATCAAACAGAACGCCGATGATATTCAGTCGGGAAAGCTGACGCGTTACGTTCTGGGACTGACGGCTGAAATGCTGAAGGAACAGGTTGAGCTGCACAGCGCGGATGACACCCAGAATGGCATCCGCATCCGGGCTGATGAACAGGGGGTTGTTCTGGATCTGACCGATAAGGCCGTCGCCTCGTTGTTAATGGAACATTTGCAGCCGCGCTTTCGTGCTGTTTTGGAAGGTGTGATCCGGTAACATGTCGGACCCTGACGCCTATATCGCGCTGATCAGCAGCCTGCCGGGCTCGGAACGGTTGTTCATCGCCAAACAACCTCCACTGTCGCGGCTCAGGCTGGACCGGCGCTTGCGGGCGCTGACACCAGCGGATGCGCGGGTTCTGGAGGTAATGGAACACGCTCTGAACTGGAACAACTATGATATGAACACCACGGATGCACAGACCATTGAGCGATGCAAAGAAGCGCTCCGGCACATTTCACAACCGACCTTGCGCAAGCTGTTCATGGAACGGATGGATTTGAGGACGGCGGTTGCCGCGCTGCGCCTGCGCAAACAGGGGGGTGCTGCACCTAGTGGCGTCTATGGCATTGGACGCTGGAGCCGACACATTCCAGCCAACTGGGGCGACCCTGCCTTTCGGCTGGAAACCCCAATGCCCTGGATCAAAGAAGCCAAACACTTGCTGGATGTCGATGACCCCCTGGGGCTTGAACGGTTGCTTTTGTCGGTCAGCCATAAGCAACTGAAACGCTACGCCGCGCGCCATCTGTTCGATTTCGAAGCCGTGGCGATTTATGTTCTGATCTGGAATATTTTTGATCGCTGGGCGCAAAGCAATGCGCGTGACGCGGCAACGCGCTTTGAGAAACTGGCGCAACACGCCATGGCAAGTGCGATCGACTTGGATTTCGAGGGAGTAAGCGCATGACAGCCCCAACCTCCGCCACGCAGACCTCTACTGCCCGCGTCGTCTCGGTACAGGAAGGGCTGGTACAAATTCAGGCGAACCCTGATGCCACAGGCCATCCCGGACAGCTGGTCAAGAATGAGGTCGTTTTCATTCTGCCCACGCGGCCCGGCCCCGGTGGACGTCAGGAACGTCTGAAAGCCGAAGTGTTACGGGTGCGGGGCGACACTGCCGATGTGCAGGTTTACGAAAGCACTGATGGCGTCGCCGTGGGCGACCCGGTCGAACAATCCGGGCAGCTGCTCTCGGTCGAACTTGGTCCTGGGCTGTTGGGGCAGGTGTTTGACGGCTTGCAGTCGCCTTTGGCCAAGGTGGCGGCAGAATTCGGAACCTTTCTGCCGCGTGGGGCGGACGTGGCGCCGCTGGACACTCAGGCAAAGTGGTCGTTTACCCCATCGGTCAAGGTGGGCGACACGGTCACTGCAGGCGACAGCATCGGGACGGTGCCCGAGGGGCATTTTACCCATAAGATCATGCTGCCCTTTAACTGGGTTGGGGATTACAAAGTCATTTGGGTTCAGAAGGGTGCGGCCATGATCCATGATATCGTGGCGCGGCTTGAAGATGCACAGGGGGGTGAGCACACGCTGACCCTGTCGCAGAAATGGCCGGTACGGCGGGCTTTGCCGGAAAACGTTCTGAAACGCACCTTGTCCGAGCGGCTCTATCCGACCGAACCTGTCCTGACCTCTCAACGCCTGATCGACACGTTCTTTCCGATTGCCCGCGGTGGGACGGCCTGTATTCCTGGTCCGTTCGGCGCAGGCAAGACGGTGCTGCAGAACCTGATTGCACGCAACACCAAGGTGGACATCGTGATCGTGGTGGCCTGTGGTGAACGCGCGGGTGAGGTTGTCGAGACGATTGCGGAATTCCCGAAGATGACCGACCCGACCACTGGCGGCAGTCTGATGGACCGGACGATCATCATCTGCAACACCTCCTCGATGCCCGTAGCTGCACGCGAGGCGTCGATCTTCACCGGGATCACTCTGGGTGAGTATTACCGCCAGATGGGGTATGATGTGCTGCTGATCGCGGACAGTACCAGTCGCTGGGCTCAGGCCATGCGCGAGACCTCCGGCAAGCTCGAAGAAATTCCGGGGGAAGAGGGCTTTCCCGCCTATCTCGAAAGCTCGATCAAGGGGTTGTACGAACGCGCCGGAGCGATGAAGACCAATGATGGGGACACCGGCAGCCTGACCCTGATCGGGACCGTGTCACCGGCAGGTGGGAACTTTGATGAACCGGTCACGCAATCGACGCTGTCCACGGTGAAGTGTTTCCTCGGCCTGTCGTCCGAACGCGCCTATAAGCGGTTCTATCCTGCGGTCGATCCGATGCTCAGCTGGTCGCGTTATCTGGAACAGCTCTCAGACTGGTACGACACCAACGCCGAGGCCGGATGGACGGGCAAAGTGCGCGACTTGCTGGCATTGATCGAAAGGGGCGAACAGGTTGACCAGATGATGCAGGTGACCGGCGAGGAAGGGGTCACGATCGAGGATTTTGTGACTCAGCAAAAGGCGCTGTTTGTCGACATGGTCTATCTGCAGCAGGATGCCTTTGACCCGGTGGATGCGTCGGTGCCGCTAGAGCGTCAGAAGATGACGTTCAAACTGGTCTATGGCGTCACTCAATCCACCGCGCAGTTCGCCGACAAGGCCGAGGTACGCCAGGTCTTCACTCAGCTTACGGGATTGATGAAGAACTTCCACTATGCCGCCGAAAACACGCCGGAATTCAAATCCGTCTGGGCGCAAGTACAGGCCCTGTGTCAGGAAAAGTTCGGAGTGTGATGAAGTGGTAGCCCGTAGGGGAATCGAACCCCTCTTTCCAGGTTGAAAACCTGGCGTCCTAACCGATAGACGAACGGGCCAC